>NZ_KV796521.1:23299-121161 GCF_001809225.1 Corynebacterium sp. HMSC077G07
GGCCGTGGGTTCAAATCCCGCTACCCCGACCAGTATCACGGGCACTCCCGTGGTCTATGAATTAATCATCGAGTTGCAGGAGAGTGCACCAGTGAAGTCTTCCGTTGAGAAGCTCAATGAGACCCGAGTGAAGATTACCGTCGAGGTCCCGTTTGACGAGCTGAAGCCAGAGTTCGACAATGCCTACAAGGCACTGGCTCAGCAGGTCCAGATTCCGGGCTTCCGTAAGGGCAAGGCACCGGCAAAGCTGATTGAGGCCCGCTTCGGCCGCGGCCCAATCCTGGAGCAGGTGCTCAACGACATGGTTCCGTCCCGCTACGACGAGGTCGTTCGCGAGGAGGAGCTGAAGGTTATCGGTCAGCCTGAGGTTGACATCACCAAGCTGGAAGACGGCGAGCTCGTCGAGTTCACCGCTGAGGTCGACGTCCGTCCGGAGATTGGGCTGCCGAAGTTCGAGGACATCGCAGTTGAGGTTGACCCGCTGGTCGCCGACGAGGAAGCTGTTGAGGCTGAGCTGCAGAACCTGCTCGCTCGCTTCGGCACCCTGACCGGCGTTGAGCGCGCAGTTGAGAAGGATGACTTCGTCTCCATCGACCTGTCCGCCACTATCGACGGTGAAGAGCTGGAAGAGGCTTCCACCGAGGGACTGTCCTACCAGGTTGGCTCCGACGATCTGATTGACGGCCTGGATGAGGCTGTTGTTGGCCTGTCCCAGGGCGAGTCCAAGGAATTCACCACCAAGCTGGTTGCTGGCGAGCACGAGGGCGAGGACGCTCAGGTCACCGTTACCGTTCAGTCCGTCAAGGTCCGCGAGCTGCCGGAAGCTGACGACGACTTCGCTCAGATGGCTTCCGAGTTCGACACCATCGAGGAGCTGAAGGAAGACCTGGCACGCCAGGTCGAGAACACCAAGAAGGGCGAACAGGCTCAGCAGGTCCGCGACAAGGTCCTGGCTGCCGCAATGGAGCAGACCACAATCGCTCTTCCGGAGGGTGTTGTCAAGGAGCAGGTCGAGGGCCAGCTGCAGCAGCTGCTGGGTCAGTTCGGCGGCGACGAGAAGGTTCTGAACTCCATGCTGGAGGCCCAGGGCACCACTCGTGAGCAGTTCGACGAGGACTCCAAGAAGTCCGCTGAGGAAGCTGTTCGCACCCAGCTGTTCCTGGATGCACTGGCTGAGGAGATCCAGCCGGACGTTTCCCAGCAGGAGCTCACCGACCACATCCTGTTCACTGCTCAGTCCTACGGCATGGACCCGAACCAGTTCATCCAGCAGATTCAGCAGTCCGGCCAGCTCGGCAACCTGTTTGCAGACGTTCGCCGCGGCAAGGCTCTGGCCACCTCGATCCTGAAGGCTTCCGCCAAGGACACTGAGGGCAACGAAATCGATCTGAACGAGTACTTCGGTGAGGTCGAAGCTGAGGCTGAGAAGGCTGAGTCCGACAAGGCTGAGGACAACTCGGCTGAGTAAGCCCCGCCGTTAGCGCGACGCATTCCTTATGCTGCAACGCTTATAGCGAACAAGGGCCGTTCCTGAAACAAAGGGACGGCCCTTTTCGTTACCCTCTAGTGAACGACAAACTCGCACACGTACGAAGAAGGAGTACACAGATGAGCGATAACGCCCAGATGTCGACGAACACGGTTTTCGACAAGCTGCTCAAGGAGCGCATTATTTGGCTGGGTGAGCAGGTCGACGACGAGATTGCCAACAAGCTCTGCGGTCAGATGCTGCTCCTGGCAGCTGAGGACCCGGAGGCGGATATCTCGCTGTACATTAACTCCCCGGGTGGCTCCGTCACCGCCGGCATGGCCATTTACGACACCATGCAGTTTGTTCCGTGCGACGTGGCTACCTACGGCATGGGCTTGGCAGCTTCCATGGGTCAGTTCCTGCTCGCCGCAGGTGCTAAGGGCAAGCGTTACGCACTGCCGCACGCCCGCATTATGATGCACCAACCATCTGCAGGTATTGGCGGTACCGCATCCGACATCACCATTCAGGCTGAGCAGTTCGCTGCCACCAAGAAGGAGATGGCTCGTCTGATTGCGCAGCACACCGGTCAGCCGGTCGAGCGCATTGAGGAAGACTCGGACCGCGACCGCTGGTTTACCGCAGCTGAGGCTAAGGAATACGGCCTGGTTGACCACGTCGTGACCGCTCTCAAGGACACCGCACGCTAAAAGCGGACAGTAGCGAATAATTAGAGGCGATTTAATCAACATGGAGATGAACAATATGCAGATGCCGCAGTCGCGCTACGTGCTTCCTTCTTTCGTGGAGCACTCCAGCTTTGGTGCTAAGGAATCCAACCCATACAACAAGCTCTTCGAAGAGCGCATTATCTTCCTCGGCTCCCAGGTCGACGATACTGCCGCTAACGACATCATGGCGCAGCTGCTGGTGCTCGAGGGGCTGGACCCGGATCGTGACATCACGATGTACATCAACTCCCCAGGCGGCTCCTTCACCTCGCTGATGGCCATCTACGACACGATGCAGTACGTGCGTCCCGACGTGCAGACCGTGTGCCTGGGCCAGGCTGCCTCCGCGGCAGCCGTGCTGCTCGCTGCGGGTGCACCGGGTAAGCGTGCAGCTCTGCCGAATGCGCGCGTTCTCATTCATCAGCCGGCTACCCAGGGAATCCAGGGCCAGGTTTCCGACCTGGAGATTCAGGCGAACGAAATCGAGCGCATGCGCAAGCTGATGGAGGAGACGTTGGCTCGCCACTCCGGTCGCACTGCAGAGCAGATCCGCAAGGACACCGACCGTGACAAGATCCTGACCGCTGAAGAGGCCGTCGAGTACGGCATCATCGACCAGGTCTTCGAGTACCGCAAGCACAACGCCTAAATGGGGACATGGTCTCTTTGGAGTGCTGCGCACTGGCCGTCGTAAAGCACCGGGCGAGATCGCGTGAAATTCGCCTCGCCCCTGGCGTGGAAGCCGGTATTTGCGCACACTCACGGTAGGCTGGTCTGAAGCAGTTATTGGCAACGAAGCGGAAAGGCGGCGGCGGGAGCCTCATGGCGCGTATGCAAGAAAGTGCGGATTTGCTGAAGTGCTCTTTCTGTGGAAAGAGTCAGAAGCAGGTCAAAAAGCTGATTGCCGGACCTGGTGTGTACATCTGTAATGAGTGCATCGAGCTCTGCAACGAGATTATTGAAGAGGAGCTCAACACCGGCGGCGAGGCAACTGGCAACGACGACCGCCTGCCGCGTCCGATGGAAATTCGCGACTTCCTCGATGAGTACGTCATCGGCCAGGACATGGCAAAGCGCACCCTAGCCGTCGCGGTCTACAACCACTACAAGCGCCTTCGTGCTGCAGAGACCAAGTCGGACAACGACGTCGAGCTACAGAAGTCGAACATTCTCTTGCTGGGGCCGACAGGCTGTGGCAAGACCTACCTGGCACAGACGCTGGCTCGCAAGCTGGATGTGCCGTTCGCAATCGCTGACGCCACCAGCCTGACCGAGGCCGGCTATGTCGGTGAGGATGTGGAGAACATCCTGCTGAAGTTGCTGCAGGCTACTGATTTCGACGTCGAGAAGGCGCAGCGCGGCATCATTTACGTCGATGAGATTGACAAGATCTCGCGTAAGTCTGAAAACACCTCTATCACTCGCGATGTCTCCGGTGAAGGTGTGCAGCAGGCGCTGCTGAAGATTCTCGAGGGAACCGTAGCCGCCGTGCCCCCGCAGGGTGGGCGCAAGCTGCCAAACCAGGAGTTCATTCAGTTCGACACCTCCAATGTCCTGTTCATCGTCGCCGGTGCGTTTGCCGGTCTGGAGAAGGTCGTGCAGGAGCGTGTCGGTAAGAAGGGGCTGGGCTTCGGCGCAGATGTCACCTCGGCTAACGACGCGGATATGAAGGATCCATTCCGCGACGTGCTGCCGGAGGACCTCGTTCGATTCGGCCTGATCCCTGAGTTCATTGGTCGCCTGCCCGTCATCGCATCGGTCACCAACCTCGATGAGGACGCGCTGGTTCGCGTACTCACCGAGCCCAAGAACTCCCTGGTCCGCCAATACCAGCACCTGTTCGACATGGATGGTGTGCGCCTCACCATCGACGACGAGGCACTGCGCGCCATTGCTGCCAAGGCGATTAGCCGCAATACCGGCGCCCGTGGTCTGCGCGGCATCATGGAAGAAATCTTGGTTCCCGTGATGTTCGACGTACCAGAGCGTGACGACGTTGCGGAGGTCATTGTCCACAAGGAATGCATCACGGACGGTGCAGCGCCAGAACTCGTTGAACGCAGCGCGGACAAGAAGACTGCGTAAAGGTAGCTGAAAACCCGGTTAGAGCGCCTGCTCTAACCGGGTTTTGATGTCTGTGTGGAGCCCTAGTCGTCCATGCCGTAGATGTCGCGGTAATCCGGGGCATCATCAGCAGCCAAGTCCTGAGTCTCTGGGTTGGGCTGATCGCCATAGACCTCTGCGCCAAGCGCGGACGAGTTCGCGCCATGGGAGGCCAGCAAGGAAGTGTACGAGCTTCCCGGTTCGTTGCGAGGCGAGGATGTCAACAGGCTGGTCACGGTGTCCTGTGCGAACTCACGCAGCTTGTCCGACAGCACCGTCGACTGCATTTCAATGCCGTAGAGGTTTTCAAAAGTCCGTTGGTGCAGGGTGGGGAAGGTGGCCAGTGAGAGCACGAGAATATAAAGATCAAGTGCGGAAATGTCAGTGCGGAATGCACCGTAATCGCGGCCGAGCAACAAGATGCGGTCAAACTCCAAAACAATTGGGCTCTGACCACCAAGCCCAGTCACGCCTTCTAGCGGCAGGACCGGATGTAGGTTTTCCTGGATGATGAACCGCACGGCGAGCGGGTTCGCCGAGAAGTAGTCATAGATAACACCGACCACATGCTGCAGGGCTTCCACCGGCACATTGGAGTGCGGGCGCAGGTCGTCGTCGTCAGGCCTTACGGTCTCCAGCACATGTGCCCACGTCGCCCTGTAGAGTCCCAACTTGTCACCACAGTGGTAGTGAAGCATGCGCTTGGAGACACCAGAGGCGGCAGCAATGGCATCCAAACGGGCATCTGCATACCCCTTTGCGGTGAATTCTTGAAGTGCTGCCACCAAGACTGCATGGGGGATTGCATCAGAGGAGCCTGGAGACTTCATGAAAATCCTTTGCTTGGACTAGAGAGAGACTAAGGGGTTTTGGCTATCTAACGGGGGTGAAATTGCTCGGTCGCGGACTTCTTTCTAGTGAAATGAGTACATGACCGTAAGTCATGCCTAATGCTATCCGTTTTTCAGAATTGGCCTGAGCCCGTCGCCCCCGTCTGCGCCAATTCTGTAGTCGCATTAGAGTGGGCAGCGAATTGATTCTCTCTCGAGAAAGGCCTGAAGTGAACAAGACTCCCGTAAAGGTTGCAGTTACCGGCGCCGCCGGACAGATCGCTTACTCCCTGCTCTTCCGCATTGCCAGCGGTTCGGTTTTCGGCCCTGAGACCCCGGTTGAGTTGAACCTGCTGGAGATCACTCCGGCGCTGCACGCCACCGAAGGCGTCGCCATGGAGCTGTTTGACTCCGCCTTCCCGCTTCTGACTGGCATCAACATCACCGATGATTCGGCAAAGGCATTCGACGGTGCCAACGCCGCATTCCTGGTCGGTGCAAAGCCGCGCGGCAAGGGCGAGGAGCGCTCCGCACTGCTGGGTGCCAACGGCAAGATCTTCGGTCCGCAGGGTGCCGCACTGAACGATCATGCAGCAGACGACATCAAGGTTCTGGTTGTCGGCAACCCGGCCAACACCAACACCATGATTGCCGCTTCCCACGCTAAGGACATCCCGGCAGAGCGCTTCACTGCCATGATGCGCCTGGACCACAACCGTTCCCTGTCCCAGCTGTCGCAAAAGATTGGTGTTCCGACCACTGAGATCAAGAACATGATCGTCTGGGGTAACCACTCCGCAGACCAGTTCCCGGACATCACCTACGCCACCATTGCAGGCGAGAAGGTCTCCGACAAGGTTGACGCTGCATGGGTCGAGCAGGACTTCATCCCGCGTGTCGCGAAGCGTGGCGCAGAAATCATCGAGGTCCGCGGTTCTTCCTCCGCAGCTTCCGCTGCAGCTGCCGCAGTTGACCACATGCGTGACTGGGTCACGGGTACCCCAGAGGGCGAGTGGGTCTCTGTCGCACTTCCGTCCGACGGCTCCTACGGCATCGACGAGGGCCTGGTCGCTGGTGTTCCGTGCTACGCCAAGGACGGCGAGTGGGTTCGCGTTGAGGGCCTGGATCTCTCCGAGGTTCAGCGCGCTGGCATCGAGCGCAACGTCAAGGCACTGCGCGAAGAGCGCGAGGCTGTTAAGGACCTGCTGGTCTAAGAGCTGTTCAACGGCCGTTTAGAGGCGCTCTCTTGTGATGATTTCACAAGAGAGCGCTTTTATTTTGCGCGGTAATCACGGTTTGGTTCGGAGCGAGAATAAGGCTTGAATTCGGCGGTGCATAAGTCGCTGATAGCAGATATGGGTGGGGCGCAAGGGCCGTCGTAAAGCCCCTGGAAAACCAAATCCGGGCAAGGCGCTAAGATGTGACGCGTGACTGAGAACAACGTGGACCTAAACAGAGCAGATAAGTTGCCCAAGTCGTGGAACCCGGCTGACGTGGAGTCGGACCTGTACCAGGGCTGGGTAGACGCTGGCTATTTCGAGGCTGATCCGTCTAGCTCCAAGCCGGCTTACTCTATTGTGCTGCCCCCGCCGAATGTGACGGGTCAGCTGCACATGGGCCACGCACTGGACCACACTTTGATGGATGCGCTGGTGCGCCGTAAGCGCATGCAGGGCTACGAGGTGCTGTGGCTGCCGGGTATGGACCACGCGGGTATCGCAACTCAGACCAAGGTCGAGGCGATGCTGAAGGAGTCCGAAGGTAAGGACCGCTTCGATTACGGCCGCGAGGAATTCGTGGAGAAGGTCTGGGAGTGGAAGCACGATTACGGCGGACGTATCGGCAACCAGATGCGCCAGATTGGTGACTCCCTGGATTGGTCCCGTGAGCGCTTCACTCTGGACGAGGGCCTGTCCCGTGCGGTTCAGACGATTTTTAAGGAACTGTTTGACCGCGGCCTGATTTACCGCGCCAAGCGCATGGTCAACTGGTCGCCAGTGCTGCAGACTGCAATCTCGGATATTGAGGTCAAGTACGAGGACGCTGAAGGCGAGCTCGTGTCTTTCCGCTACGGCGATGGGGAGGACTCCATTGTTGTGGCGACGACTCGTGTGGAGACGATGCTGGGTGACGTGGCAATTGCCGTGCACCCGGAGGATGAGCGCTACACGCACCTGGTGGGCAAGGTTCTGGACCACCCGTTCCGCGAGGACCTGAAGATTCAGGTCATCGCCGATGACTACGTGGACCGCGAGTTCGGTACCGGCGCGGTGAAGATCACGCCGGCGCACGATCCGAATGACTTCGCTATGGGCCAGCGCCACGACCTGGATATGCCGGAGGTCATCGACACCACTGGCCGTATCTTCAACACTGGCACGCGTTTCGACGGCATGGATCGTGCGGAAGCCCGTACTGCGCTGACGGAGGCGCTGCGTGAGCAGGGACGCATTGTCAAGGAGATTCGCCCGTATGTTCACTCGGTTGGTCACTCGGAGCGCTCGGGTGAGCCGATTGAGCCGCTGCTGAGCTTGCAGTGGTTCGTTAAGGTCGATGAGCTGGCCAAGATGTCCGGCGATGCTGTTCGCGAGGGCGACACGGTTATTCACCCGGCTTCGCAGGAGCCGCGCTGGTTCGACTGGGTCGATGACATGCACGACTGGTGTATTTCCCGTCAGCTGTGGTGGGGCCACCGCATCCCGATCTGGTACGGCCCGAATGGCGAGGTCGTCTGTGTCGGCCCGGATGATGAGGTCCCGACGGGCGACGGCTGGACGCAGGATCCGGATGTGCTGGATACCTGGTTCTCCTCTGCGCTGTGGCCGTTTTCCACGATGGGTTGGCCGGACGCCACCCCAGAGCTGGAGAAGTTCTACCCGACATCCGTGCTGGTCACCGGCTACGACATTCTGTTCTTCTGGGTCGCGCGCATGATGATGTTCTCGACCTTTGCTGCCACCCTGCCTGATTCACCGCTGGGCAAGGGTCGCGACGGTCGTCCGCAGGTGCCGTTCAAGGATGTCTTCCTGCACGGTCTGGTCCGCGATGAGCAGGGTCGCAAGATGTCGAAGTCTCTCGGCAACGGCATTGACCCGCTGGACTGGGTGCGTGATTACGGTGCGGACGCACTTCGCTTCACGCTGGCTCGTGGCGCTAACCCGGGCTCTGACCTGCCGGTCGGTAACGACGCCGCACAGAGCTCCCGTAACTTCGCTACCAAGCTGTTCAACGCCACCCGCTTTGCACTGATGAACGGTGCCCACGTGGGCGAGCTGCCGGACCGTGACCAGCTCACCGACACCGACCGCTGGATCTTGGACCGCCTGGAACAGGTCCGCGCCGAAGTCGACTCTGCGCTGGATAAGTACGAGTTCTCCAAGGCCAACGAGGCCCTCTACCACTTCGCATGGGACGAGGTCTGTGACTGGTACCTGGAGATGACCAAGGTTGACTTCCCACGCCTGAATGACGGCGAGACCATGACCGAGGAGCAGGCCGCCCGAGCCGCCTCCACTCGTCTGGTTCTAGGCCGCGTGCTGGATACGCTACTGCGTCTGCTACACCCGTCCATGCCGTTCGTCACGGAGACGCTGTGGAAGGCGCTTACCGACGGCGCGGAGGGCTTCGAGGACTCTCTGGTTATTTCCGCCTGGCCGGATGCAACCATGACCACCGACGGCGCTGCTGTTGATGAGGTTGCCGCACGTCGTATTGCCGATGCCCAGAAGTTGGTCACCGAGCTGCGTCGTTTCCGCAATGACCAGGGTGTGAAGCCGTCGCAGCGCGTGCCGGCACGCATGAACCTGGCGGATGCTGATCTGACTGCTCAGGAAGAGATGATTCGTTCGCTGGCTCGTGCTGAGGCACCGGAGGACGGCTTCACCGCTACCGC
Organism: Corynebacterium sp. HMSC077G07; assembly: GCF_001809225.1. Classification (NCBI taxonomy): domain Bacteria; kingdom Bacillati; phylum Actinomycetota; class Actinomycetes; order Mycobacteriales; family Corynebacteriaceae; genus Corynebacterium; species Corynebacterium sp. HMSC077G07. The sequence continues at coordinate 32,327 of NZ_KV796521.1, forward strand.
TTCCATTGAGGTGCGCCTGTCTCAGGCCACGGTCCTGATCGAGCTGGATACCTCCGGCACCGTCGACGTGGCCGCTGAACGCAAGCGCCTGGAAAAAGACCTGGCCAAGGCCGAGAAGGAACTGGCCGGCACCGAAAAGAAGCTCGGCAACGAGGCCTTCTTGTCCAAGGCTCCGGAGCAGGTCGTGGAGAAGATCAAGACTCGCCACCAGTTCGCACTGGAGGAAATTGACCGCATTAAGGCTCGTTTGGAGGGACTTCCGCAGGCATGACCGAACCACGGGATATCGAACCTCGGGGTGCTGAATCACACGATGAGATTGCAGGGGAGATTCGTTTGAATCTTGGTGGCGGCGACGATTCGGTGACGCAGGAAGAGTCTGCGCTGCGAGAGGAGTCCACTGCAGCGCCTGAGTTCGAATTCGATCCGGCTGACTCCCAGATCGTCGAGGACCTCGAACCTCGCGAAATCGCCGGTGTGATGGCTGATGACCGCATGCCCGATGACATGCGCCTCGGTGAGGTCTCCGTGTCCGAGGAAGGCCTGAGCCTGCCGGTGGATGTGGATCGCCCAGTCAATGAGCCGGCTCCGCTGGAGGCCACCGCCGAGGAGCTGCGCGAGCTCGCAGAGGTGGAAGCCGAGCTGGATCAGCGCTGGCCGGAGACCAAGATTGACCCGTCGCTCGAGCGAATCGAGATGCTGATGGACATCCTTGGCCATCCTGAGCGTGCCACTCCGGTCATTCACGTTGCCGGCACGAATGGCAAGACTTCCACTGTGCGCATGATTGAGTCGCTGGTGCGCGCTCTCGGTCGTCGCACCGGCCGCACCACCAGTCCGCATCTGCAGCTGGTTACCGAGCGCATCGCCATCGATGGCCAGCCCATTCATCCACGCGATTACGTGCGCATCTGGCGCGAGATTCAGCCCTACGTGGAAATGGTTGACGCCAAGTCCGCCGAAAAGGGCGGCCCGCAGATGAGTAAGTTCGAGGTCCTCACGGCCATGGCCTACGCTGCCTTCACCGACGCTCCTGTCGATGTCGCCGTGGTGGAAGTCGGCATGGGTGGCACATGGGATGCGACCAACGTGGTGGAGGCCGACGTGGCAGTCATCTGCCCAATCGGTCTCGATCACACGGAGTACCTCGGCGATACCCTGGCTGAAATCGCTTCTGAGAAGGCCGGCATCATCAAGTCGCGGTGGAACAAGGACGACTTGCTCACGCCACCGGACAATGTCGCCATTGTCGGCGAGCAAGAGCCGGAAGCAATGGACGTCGTTTTGCGACGTGCCGTGGAAATGGACGCCTCCGTCGCCCGCGCCGGAGTTGAGTACGGCGTCGTCAGTCATCAGCTGGCGGTCGGCGGGCAGAACCTGACGCTCAAGGGCCTGGCCGGCGAGTATGACGATATCCATCTGCCGCTGCACGGTCCGCATCAGGCGCGTAACGCAGCCACAGCACTGGCTGCGGTGGAGGCGTTCTTCGGCGCAGGTCCGGGGCGTCCGCTCAACATTGATGCGGTTCGCGAAGGCTTTGCGACGGTCGCATCGCCCGGCCGTCTGGAGCGCGTGCGCTCGACCCCGACGGTGTTTATCGATGCCGCCCACAATCCGCACGGTGCCCGTGCGCTACGCACGGCCCTCTCCGCTGAGTTCGACTTCCGCCGTGTGATTGGTGTGCTGTCGGTGCTGGGGGAGAAGGATGCTCGTGGGCTGCTGGTGGAGCTGGAGCCTTACTTCGAAGAAGTGGTTATTACCCAGAACACATCGCCGCGTGCGCTGCACTACGACGACCTGGCTGACCTCGCGGAGGAGATTTTCGGCGAGGAGCGCGTGCATCGCGTACCGACTCTGCCGTCCGCCGTTGAGCTAGCTGTAGCGCTGGCTGAGGAAACCGACACCGGAGACGGTATTGTCTCTGGTTCCGGTGTGATCGTCACTGGATCTGTTGTCACTGCGGGCGAAGCCCGGACACTATTTGGAAAGGACCCGCAATGAGCGAATCTCAGGCGAGCCAGCCACAGGGCAATGGCGCGGAGGATTACACCGCTGCCGACCGCGAGGCCCTGCGCGCCTACCGCGAGGGGCGTGACCTGAGTGAGGGCGGCAAGTATGGCCCGCTCGGTGCGGGACACGATCCGGCTAAGGACCCGCTGAAGGGTCTGCGCGGTGTTATGTCCGGCACGCTGATTATGCAGGCTATTTCGGTGCTGCTTGGTCTGACTGTGGTCACGCGCATTCCCGACGGCCAGATTAACCAGACCTTCTCGGTTACGTACATCACCATCCTGGGCTTGGCTCTGATTGCGATGGCCTTCCTGCAGAAGCAGCCTTGGGCACTGAAGGCGAACATTGTGCTGCAGGTCTTTGGTGTGCTGGCTATCTTCACGCACGTGTCTATGGGCGTGGTGGGTATTTTCTTCGCCCTGGTGTGGGCCTACATTCTGCATCTGCGGAAGAACCTCCTCCAGCGTATGGAGCGCGGTCTGTTGACCACCCAGCACTCGTAAGTCTCCCGCGCTCGTAGTCGCGACTTTCACCCCGCTGCACCACCACTCCGGTGCAGCGGGGTTTGTCATAGTATGATGCTCACCATGACTGAACGTACTCTTATTCTGATCAAGCCGGACGGCGTTTCCCGCGGTCTGGTCGGCGAAGTTATCTCCCGCATCGAGCGCAAGGGCCTGAAGCTGGTCGCGCTTGACCTCCGTGTTGCTGACGAGGCAACTGCGAAGGAGCACTACGCAGAGCACGTCGATAAGCCGTTCTTTGGTGAGCTGGTTGATTTCATCACCTCTGCACCGCTGGTCGCTGGTGTTATCGAGGGCCCGAACGCAATCGCTGCTTGGCGTCAGCTCGCTGGCGGCACTAACCCGGTTGAGGCCGCAACTCCGGGCTCCATCCGCGGTGACTTCGCACTTGAGGTTGCTAACAACGTTGTTCACGGTTCCGATTCCCCGGAGTCCGCTGAGCGCGAGATTGGTATTTGGTTCCCGAACCTCTAAACGTTGACGGTTCAGCATTGACCCGTGAGCGTTGAACTGGCGCCGAACTGAGCAAGCAATTGTTTGCCGGTTCGGCGCTTTTTGCTTGTCGACGACCGTGGGGCGGCCCTTCAGCGGGCTGCACGTGTGAATGCGGGCACGGGCTGCAAATGTGAAACTGTAGGAGTTTATGACACTTTCCGGCAATTTTTCAGGCCATTTCTGTCATAAACGCAGTCAGTAACTCGGATTGGCCCGCCGCCACCAATGTCGGTGCGCGCCACCTGCTCGATATGTGCGACAATGGACAGCAGCAGTAGTGCCCGGGAGTTCGCTCCGGCGGATGAAATATGCCGCATGTGATCGCTGAATCCCCGAGTCAGCCGGTAGGCCTGCCAATAAGACTTTCATAATTGTTCATCGTTTTCGGCCCTCTATCTGCGCATTTGGCGCAAATGAAGTGGCTGTCGCAACATCGTTGCTCCGCCTGGTTTCCAAGGCCACAACGGATGTAGGCGCACATGGAATGACAAAGAGTGTGCTTCCTGTTGTCGGGTTTTGCGTGGTGGGGTGTCAAGGAGAAACAAATACAGTGGCAAATTTCAGCCAGGATGTTGTCGCTAAGGCACGCGAATTTGATCGTGAGTCAGCGGCTCTGAAAACCCGAGTCCACCACCTGGCCAAGAGCTTGGGGTTGACCTCGAAGGAAACCATCGAAGCACTGGGGCACGCGGGGATCGTCGTAAAGTCCGCTGCGTCCACCATTAATCAAAATCAGCTCGACGCAGTGCTGAATTTCATCGGTGATCATCCAGAGGATGCCTCGCTTGACGACGGATCCGCTGCGACCAAGCCAACCGGCGAAAAGCCAGCCGCGAAGGAAAAACAGTCGGCAGGTAAGCCGAACGCGGCAGATGAGAAGTCGGACGAGCAAACTGCAGCTAAGTCCGAGAAGAAGCCAGCTGCGAAGAAGAGCGGCAAGAAGTCGGCTGCGAAGAAGGCCACAAAGAAGGCTGCGCCGAAGGCAGCCAAGAGCGAAGCGGAGTCGGACGCAGCGCCTGCCGAGGAAGTGACCGAGAAGAAGGACACCAAGAAGGCCTCGGCTAGAAAATCCTCGGCAAAGCAGAGCGCAGAGAAGCAGAGCGCAGAGAAGAAGAGCGCAGAGAAGAAGAGCACGACTAAGAAGCGAGCAACGCGTAAGCGGGCTGTGAAGAAGACCGCTGGTGCTCCGGAAGAAACCGCTGCGAAGGACGAGCAGAAGGACTCGAACTCGGTCGTCGAGGAAGCTGTTGAGGCTGTCGTTCAGTCGTCGTCGAAGAAGGCTGCAGACAAGAATGCTTCCGATAAGAAGGCTGCCGACACCGTAGCCGAGACCGCTGAGAAAACCTCCGCTGAGGAAGCTTCCGCCGAAGCACCTGCTGCAAAGAGCGCTGCAGTGACCACACGTCGTGGCCGCCGAGTTCGCCGTGCGGTCCGCACGACCAGCGCTCCAGTGGCAGAGGAAGCTCAGGAAGCGCAAGAGCCGCAGAAAACGCAAGAGCCGCAGGATACACAGGCAACTCAGGGCGAAGCCCTGCAGGACATCGAGCCGCCGGTAGTCCCGGAGCCGCCGGTTGCGGAAGAGCAGACCGCGTTTGCGCCTATCTTCCTGGCTCCGCAGGCTGTACCGGCCACGGCCAAGAATTCGGCCACCGAGGATGCAGCTTCGGCTGACAGCGGTGCCTCCAACCAGGATTCCGATGACAACGCGGGGGAGGGGCAGGACGGCTCGTCGTCAAGCGAAACGGAGCGTCAGCCGCGGCCGCGCCGTCGCCGTCGTGGACGTGGGCGTCGTAATGATGATGCTCAGCAGGCGGAGAAGACCACCGAAAAGGCAGAGCGCGAGGAGGCGGAAACCCGCGAGGCGGTCGAAGAGCCGCAGGCGATTAAGGGCTCGACTCGCCTGGAGGCGCAGCGCCGTCGCCGTATCGAACGTCGTGAGGAATCGCGCAAGCGCCACGTGATCTCGGAGGCTGAGTTCCTGGCTCGCCGTGAGTCGGTGGAGCGCACGATGGTAGTGCGTGAGCGCAAGCGCCATGACCACTCGGGCATTGTCACTGAGGTGGGTGTGCTGGAAGATGACCTGTTGGTCGAGCACTTCGTTACCTCTGACACGCAGACCACGCAGATCGGCAATATCTACCTCGGTCGCGTGCAGAACGTCCTACCCAGCATGGAAGCGGCGTTCATTGATATCGGAACCGACCGCAACGGTGTCATTTACGTAGGTGACCTGAACTGGAAGCTGCTGGGCACGAAATCGCGTTCGCGCAAGATTGAACACGCGCTGAAGGCCGGCGACCAGATTCTGGTCCAGGTGTCCAAGGATCCGATTGGTCACAAGGGCGCGCGTCTGACCACTCACATTTCGATGGCTGGTCGATTCCTGGTGTACGTGCCGGGCGGCCGGAGCGCGGGTATTTCCCGCAAGCTGCCGGAGCCGGAGCGCAAGCGCCTGAAGTCGATTCTGAGTGAGGTTACGCCGGAGGGCTCGGGCACGATTATTCGCACCGCGGCCGAGGGCGTGTCCAAGGAGGCCATCGAGGCCGACATTAAGCGCCTGGAATCGCAGTGGCAGGAAATCTGGGAAGCCTCCGAGGCGGCGAAGGCGAAGCGCGGGGCAAAGCCGATTGCGCTGTACGAAGAGCCGGACATGCTGGTCAAGGTCGTCCGCGATGTCTTCAACGAGGACTTCTCGCGTCTTGTGGTGGAGGGCGACCGTCCGTGGAACACAGTGACGGACTACATCGGCGACCTGGCACCGGAGCTGGAGCCGCGTCTGCAGCGCTACTTCGCCAAGGAGCACGGCGGCGCTGACGTCTTCGAGCACTTCCGCATCGATGAGCAGCTGGCCAAGGCACTCGACCGCAAGGTCTGGCTGCCCTCGGGTGGCACGCTGGTCATCGACCGCACCGAGGCCATGACGGTCATCGACGTCAACACGGGTAAGTTCACCGGTGCTGGCGGAAACCTGGAAGAGACGGTCACTCGCAACAACCTGGAGGCCGCTGAGGAAATCGTCCGCCAGATGCGTCTGCGCGATCTGGGCGGCATGATCGTCGTCGACTTTATCGACATGGTGCTGCCGGAAAACCAGGACTTGGTGCTGCGCCGTCTGAAGGAGGCGCTCGGCCGCGACCGCTCGCGTCACGAGGTCTCCGAGGTGACCTCGCTCGGCCTCGTCCAGATGACGCGCAAGCGTCTGGGCACAGGCCTGCTGGAGACCTTCTCCACGCCGTGTAGCTGCTGTAATGGCCGTGGTCTGATTATCCACATCGATCCGGTCGAGCAGGACAATCAGGGCCGTGGTCACAAGAACGGTCGCCGCAACGAAGAGCAGGGTAAGTCCAAGCGCCGCAACAAGTCGCGCTCGGAGCACAATCCGGCCAACCACCCGGCCGCGCTCGCCATGCACCGCGATCAGGGCGACCAGGCCGGCACTTCCAAGGCAACGCGTGACGACGACGCGGAGACCAACCAGCGCGATAAAGACGCAGCCGACAAGCGAGTTGCAGCTGCTGTCGAAGCTGTCATCGTCTCTTCTGGGAACGATGAGCCGAAGCCACCGCGTCGTCGCCGGGTTCGTAAGAGCCAGAGCCGAAACGATGAGCAGCGACAGGACGGCAATGGCCGTCAGGAGCGCCGCGAGCGTGATGAGCGCAACGAGCGTTCGGGGGGCTCCGATGACCTGGCTGCTCTGGCTGCCGCAGCTGTTGCGGAAGCCCGTGAGAAGGATCCGGAAGAGCCATCGGATGACCGTTACATGCCGCAGGAGGGACAGCGCCGCCGCCGTCGGGCTACGCGTCGCCGGGTAGCGGAGCATGTCGCCGTTGATTCGGCTGCACGCGACGCTGATGACCGCGACGAAGAACATGGCGATCGTCGCAAGCGTTCGGAGCGCCCGGCTCGTGCTGAGCGCGCCAACATCGCCGATAACGGTGGCGGCCGTGGAGGCCGTGGCGACGCTGAACGCTCCAGCAGCGCCAGTGCTCGACGTCGCCGTCGTCGCGCTGTTCGTCGTACGGCTGTGGATGAGACCACTGCGCCTCAGACCGAGTCCCAGGCAGCTTCCACCACAGATGTGCGGGAGCCAGCCGAGGATGACAAGGGTGGCAACGCTAACAAGACCGCCAAGGCTGCGGCCACGGAGTCCCAGACCTATGAGGAGGCTAAGGAGGCGTTCGAGCGTTCCCCACGCCGTCGTCGTCCGACTCGCGGTAACTCCCGCTCGGATCGCGCACCGCGTCGCGAGGACTTCGAGTCCACTAAGCCAAAGGCGGACGCAGAAGGCAGCAAGGGCGGAGATCGTGCAAAAGACAACCACGATGACAGCAACCGCAGCGCCAACCGCAGTGGCGGTGGCCGTCGCTCGGGCAAGTCGCGGGTTGAAGTGGTAGCGGTCCAGGGCACGGGAGCTCGCCGTAATCGCCGTCGGGCGGTGCGCAGGGTCTCGTCGCAAAGCGATGCTGGAGCGACTGCGCCGAAGCAGCGACAGGGCACTTCAAACCGCGCTACTAAGCCAGAGCAGAAGCAGGCTAATCGCGGTGCTGCGGTGCCGCAGAAGAAACCGGCCAATCGTCGCCGCCGAGTGCGTCGTGCGGTGCGCCGAAGCGGCCGGAACTAGGTATTAAAAATCTGGAATAAGGCCAGATAGGAGGCTGTTTTTCGTCCCCTAAAGCAGGGGGTGGAAAGTGGCTTCGGAAACTGCCCGAGAAGACCGTGAAAACCAATGGGGGACAGGGTCTTACTCGGGCAGTTTGTAATTTAGGGGGATTTTTCGCTACTCTTGACCAGTCGCTGATTAGTAGGCGTATCTGGTCATGCCCGCTGGCGCTTGAGGTGCTGGCGGTAAGGAAACGGCCAGAGCGGGGAAATCTACTCGGATTTGGCTTTCGGGTATGTCCCTGAAGTGTTCTGCACACGCAACTAATCGCAATTCCATTGTCCAGTCAAGGAATTACAAGGATTCCTTGAGTCGAGTTTCTCAGATAAAGGGGTAGCCCTCCTATGTACGCGATCGTCAAGACCGGCGGCAAGCAGTACAAGGTTGCCGAAGGTGACCTCGTCAAGGTCGAGAAGATCGAGGGTGAGCCGGGTTCGTCCGTGGCTCTCACCCCGGTTCTGCTCGTCGATGGCGCAGATGTCATTGCGGATGCCGACAAGCTTGCCAACGTTACCGTTAACGCAGAGATCGTCGAGGCCGCTAAGGGCCCGAAGATCCGCGGCATGCACTACAAGAACAAGACTGGCTACAAGCGCCGCTACGGCCACCGTCAGCCGCTCACTGTTCTGAAGATCACCGGCGTCTCCAAGTAAACCGCCGAAATTCCAATTAGCTTTTCCCTAGGAGAAAATCATGGCTACTAAGAAGGGTGCATCCAGCACCAGCAACGGCCGCGACTCCGAAGCTAAGCGCCTCGGCGTGAAGCGCTTCGGCGGCCAGCAGGTTAAGGCAGGCGAGATTCTCGTTCGTCAGCGCGGTACCTCGTTCCACCCGGGTGAGAACGTTGGCCGTGGCGGCGACGACACTCTCTTCGCTCTGAAGGCAGGCGCAGTCGAGTTCGGTACCCGCCGCAACCGCCGCATTGTCAGCATCGTTGAGAATAACTCCTAAGAACAACCCCCGGTTGTCCACATAGGATTACTGCAACGTTGAATATGAGGCAGGTTTAACTGCCTTGCAGAAGAGCCGATTCCTTTCCCACTGCGAAAGGTAATCGGCTCTTTTGTTGTTTATGTACTGTTTCGCGCTTTTAGGTTGCGAGGCAGCGTTTTGTTACCGCCTAGACTTCTGCCCGTCGGCTCGCTTAAATTAGGGCATTACTCCAGGCACTAGATGATGGCTCTCCGCTCGGAAGTGTGTGTGATTTTATGTCTCGTTTTGTAGATCGTGTCGTACTGCATTTGCAGGCCGGCGACGGTGGTCACGGCTGTAACTCGGTGCTGCGTGAAAAGTTCAAGCCACTCGGCGGTCCCGATGGCGGTAACGGCGGCCACGGTGGCGACATTGTGCTGGCCGTCGACCCGCAGATTCACACTCTGATGGACTTCCACTTCCATCCCCATATCAAGGCTGCCAACGGTAAGCCCGGCGCGGGTGATCACCGCAATGGTGCTCGCGGCGAGGACCTGGTTCTCGGAGTGCCGGAGGGCACGGTTGTGATGACCGAGGATGGGGAAGTGCTGGCGGACATGACCGGTAAGGGGGCCCGCTTCATCGCCGCTGAAGGCGGTTACGGTGGTCTGGGCAACGCAGCGCTGGCGAACAAGAACCGCCGTGCGCCGGGCTTCGCTCTCCTCGGTGAGCCTGGCGAGGCCAAGGATCTTGTCTTGGAGCTCAAATCCATGGCAGACGTTGGACTGGTGGGCTTCCCGTCAGCTGGAAAGTCCTCGCTGGTCAGCACCTTGAGCGCTGCTAAGCCGAAGATTGGTGACTACCCATTTACCACGCTGCAGCCGAACCTGGGTGTGGTCAACGTTGGCTACGAGTCCTTCACCATCGCAGATGTGCCGGGTCTTATCCCGGGGGCGTCTGAAGGCCGTGGTCTTGGGTTGGATTTCCTGCGTCACATTGAGCGCTGTGCTGTGCTGGTGCATGTGGTGGACGCTGCTGCGCTGGAGGGCGACCGCGATCCGGTCTCTGACATCAAGGCGTTGGAGACGGAACTCGCCAACTACCAGTCGGTGCTGAAGGCCGACGTGGGGCTTGGGGATCTCGCAGAGCGTCCGCGCGTCATCGTGCTGAACAAGATTGACCTGCCCGATGCTCGCGAAATGATTGACATGCAGCGCGAGGAGCTGGAGAAGTTCGGCTGGCCGATTTATGAGATCTCTACGGTGACGCACGAGGGACTCAAGGAGCTGACCTACGGCCTGAAGGATCAGATTGCCGCCTACCGCAAGGCGCATCCGTTGCCAACAGAGCAGGAGCCCCGTGCGGTCATCCGTCCGGAAGGTGTGCGTGGCAAGAAGCGCGAAGGCGCGGACTTCACCATCGAGCGCGATCCGAATACCCCAGATGGGTTCATTGTGCGTGGCCGTAAGCCGGAGCGCTGGATTAACCAGACGGACTTCGAAAACGACGAGGCAGTCGGCTACTTGGCTGACCGCCTGGCCAAGCTTGGTGTAGAAGATGCCCTGGCAAAGGCTGGGGCAACGGTTGGCTGCCCGGTGACGATTTCCTATCTCACCTTCGAGTGGTACCCGCAGCAGGTCGCGGGCACCGATGACTTCGTGCCGAGTGGCCGTGGTACCGACGATCGTCTCTACGTCAACGAGCGCACTAGCGCCGAGCAGCGTAAGCGTGCATCGCAGGCCCGCCGTGGTCTGATTGACGAGTACGATTTCGGAGATGGCGAAGAGGCTATTCGCGACCGGTACTCATAGTCGCGGGCGACAGCGTCGTCGGCAAGCGAAGACTTCAAACTTGCATTTTGCCATTGATTGTTTAAACAATTATATAGTCAGAATTACATTAGACCGTCATGTTTTCCATTAGTGAAATGAGTGAGTCAGTTATCCCTTCCGACACCGTTGCCAACGATGTTGACGTCACTGGAGCAGATGCATTAGATGCCCCGGTAGCTACCGCGCCGAAGTCTGGATCGGACGCGCCGATTTCCCGTGAGGAGGTCGACGAGCTACTTCACGACAATCCTGAGTCCACCGTCGCTGAGATTGAAAAGGCGACTGAGAATTTATCTCCGGGAACCAAAGGCGGTTTCGATTCCGAGACTCGTGAGGCAATTCGGACCGCGAAGCGCGTCGTGGTGAAGATTGGTTCTTCCTCGTTGACCGGATCTGACGGTCGTACCGATCCCGAACGCATCGACTTCATTGCCGATGCCCTGGAAAAGCGTATGGGCTTTAGCGATGTCATTGTCGTGTCCTCCGGCGCGGTGGCATCCGGAATGGGGCCGCTGGGGCTGACTTCGCGTCCCACTGATTTGGCGACCAAGCAGGCGGCTGCAGCTGTGGGGCAGGTGCGCCTGGCACAGGAGTGGGGACGCTCCTTCCTGCGCTATGGCCGCACTTCTGCACAGGTGCTTTTGACCTCGGACGATGCAGGTGTGCGTTCGCGTGCCCGCAACGCCCAGCGCACTATCGACCGCCTGCGCCAGCTGGGTGCAGTGCCAATTGTCAACGAAAATGACACGGTCGCGACCTCGGAGTTCCGCTTCGGCGACAACGACCGCCTCGCCGCCCTGGTCAGTCACCTGGCGTACTGCGATGCACTGATTCTGCTTTCCGACGTCGACGGCCTCTACGACCGCAACCCGGCCGATCCAGGTGCGACCTTTGTGCCAGAGGTGCGCAGCGGTAACGACTTGCGTGGTGTTATCGCCGGTGACGGTGGAGCACTGGGCACCGGTGGAATGGCCTCGAAGGTGTCTGCCGCACGCCTGGCTTCGCGTGCTGGGGTGCCGGTGCTGCTGACTTCGGCGTCCAACATTGAGCGAGCACTTGACCAGGCAGACGTGGGAACGGCTTTCGCCGCGAAGGACAACCGCTTGAGCGCCTGGAAGTTCTGGATGCTCTACGCAGCGGATAGCTCGGGCCTGCTTCGCCTGGATGCCGGCGCGGTCGACGCTGTGACCCGCATGCGCAAGTCGCTGCTCCCGGTCGGTATCACCTCGGTTGACGGTGAGTTCTCCGCTGGTGACATCGTCGACCTGATTGGCCCGAGCGGTGAGGTCATCGGACGCGGCGAGGTCAACTATGACTCTGAGGAGCTGCTGGGCATGATCGGCTACCACACCGAGGAATTGCCGAATGACATGCAGAAGCCTGTCGTCCATGCCGACTACCTGTCGGATTTCGCCTCCCGCGCTTAGGAGAGCGTTGCGCTGAGAGCTGCAGCGCTTAAAGACGCGCACCTGGGCGCGCCCGGACAGAGGTGCCTCGGCAAAGACCGGCTGAGTGGGGACTAGCTGAGTGCGGACTGGCTGGGGGAGGAGTGCCTGAGCGCGGACTGCCTGGATGAGGAACTTTCGGGCATAATCCTAAGTGTGTTATCGAAAATTATTGGCGTCATCGGCGAGTTGCTCTTGACCGCTGGAGTGCTGGTGGCGCTCTTCGCCTTTTATCTGCTGTACTGGTCTGGTCTTGAAACCGGGAAAGCTCAGCAGCAGGCTCGTGATGAGCTGCAGCAGGCATGGTCCGCACCGGCATCGGCCCCAGCTCCGGCGCCAGAAGGCACGGAGCCAGCTGTTGAGGGCTCCTGGGTGCCTGGCTCTGCGGTGGCGATGATTTCCGCTCCTAAGGCCGGTTTTAGCGATTTGGTCGTATTCGAAGGTGTCTCTCAGGAAGTTTTGCGCGGTGGCCCCGGCCATTATCCGAGCACAGCCCTTCCGGGGCAGGTGGGCAACAGCTCTTATGCCGCCCATCGTGACGGCCACGGAGCTCCCTTTGACAACATTGACCGTCTGCAGACGTGCGATGACATCACTGTAGAGACGCGTGAAGCTATTTACCGCTACAAGGTATTACCGGTCGACGGTATGGCTGGCGCAGGGGAAAGCTTCGACTGCGTGCCAGAAGGAACTAACGTCCCCGAGATTCCCGGCCAGCACATTGTCACTCCAGACCGCGCCGATGTCCTCAATCCGATCGGTGACGCGACTCTACTTACGCTGACTACCTGCCATCCGCAGTGGGACAACACTCATCGGCTCATTATTCACGCGGTTCTCGCCAGTGTTGAGACCAAGGAGGTCAACTAGATGTACGCAGCTTTTTGGCGATCCCTGCCGGGTCCGTGGTGGGTGAAAGCGACCATCACCATCGTGATTGCCGTCATCGTGTTCCTGCTGTTGATGAATTACATCTTTCCTTGGGTTGCTGAGCTAATTCCCTCAAATGATGTCTCACTCTAGTTATGCTGGTAGGCATGACTGCTCAAACGAACGAAACTGCTAACACCAATCAACAGGGCATTGCCGAGGATTCGGCTCTTAGTCCGGAGCGTGCTGCTGAGCGCGCCGAGGTTTTAGATAAGGCACAGCGTGCCAAGGCTGTCGCGGGAGAGCTGGCTCGCTTTACGTCGGCACGCAAGAACGAGCTCCTGCTGGCCGCAGCAGATGCGCTGGTCGCCCGTACTGAAGAGATTCTGGTAGCCAACGCCAAGGACATCGAGGCCGGTAAGGCCCGTGGTTTTAGTGACTCCCTGCTGGATCGCCTGCGTCTTGACGCCGATCGTGTTGAGGGTATTGCCGGTGGGCTGCGCCAGGTTGCGGCCCTGCCGGATCCGGTAGGCGAGGTGCTGCGGGGCAGCACTCTTCCCAACGGCATTAAGCTTTCCCAGGTCAGCGTTCCGCTGGGCGTGATGGGCATGGTCTACGAGGCTCGCCCGAACGTTACTGTCGATGCCTTTGGTCTGGCGCTGAAGTCGGGCAACGTGGCCTTGCTGCGTGGCTCCAAGTCCGCCGTCCACTCCAACACGCAGCTGGTCGCGGTTTTGCGTGAGGTGCTGGCCAACCACGATGCACCGGAGGACCTTGTTCAGCTGCTGCCGTGTGAGACCCACGATTCCGTGCAAGATCTCATAACTGCCCGCGGCCTGGTTGACGTAGTGATTCCGCGCGGCGGTGCCGGTCTGATTGAGGCCGTCGTGACGAAGGCAACGGTGCCGACCATTGAGACCGGTACCGGTAACTGCCACATCTACATCGATGCTTCCGCCGATATCGACGAAGCGATTGCGCTGATGATTAACGGCAAGACCCGCCGTCCGAGCGTCTGTAACGCCACTGAAACGGTTCTCATTGACTCGGCGCTGTCCGCGCAGGATCAGGTCCGCATTTTGGACGCGCTTGCCGACGCTGGCGTTGCGGTCCACGGCGATGTCGATAATCTGGCGGCCTCTGGGTGGACCGGTGAGGTCATTCCTGCGACGGCGGAAGACTGGTCGGATGAGTACCTCTCGCTAGACATTGCAGCGCGCATCGTCGACGGTGTGGTGGCCGCGACGGATCACATCACTGAGTACTCCTCGGGCCACACGGAAGCTATCTCTGCACGTGACTGGGGCGTGTGCCAGGAGTTCGTCGACCGTGTTGATGCTGCTGCCGTCAGCGTCAATGCCTCCACTGCATTCACCGATGGTGAGCAGTACGGTTTCGGCGCAGAGATTGGTATTTCCACTCAGAAACTGCACGCCCGTGGGCCCATGGGGCTGCCGGAGCTGACCAGCAGCAAGTGGGTTCTGGCTGGTCGTGGACAGACTCGTCCGTAGTGCCCAGGTAAAGTGCCAGTCATGATTAAGCGCAAGAAAAGTGTGCGGTCGCGAGTACACGCCGCGTTGACAGCGAAGTCGGCGGAAGCGCCCCGGCAGCGCATTGGCGTAATGGGTGGCACTTTTGACCCCATTCACAATGGTCACCTGGTTGCCGCCAGCGAGGTGGCAGACCGTTTTGACCTCGACTTTGTGCTTTTCGTGCCCACGGGTGAACCGTGGCAAAAGCGCGGCCGGAAGGTCTCTCACAGCGAAGACCGCTACCTGATGACGGTCATTGCCACTGCGTCGAACCCGCAGTTTTCGGTCTCGCGGGTTGATATTGATCGGCCGGGTGCGACCTATACCGTCGATACGCTGCGGGATTTGAAGGTCATCTATCCCAACGCGGATCTGTTCTTCATTACCGGTGCCGATGCGCTGCAGAAGATTATGACGTGGCGGGACTGGGAGGAGATGTTCGACGCAGCAACGTTCGTCGGTGTCACTCGTCCAGGGGTTCACCTGCGGGCAGAGGACCTGGAAGGAATCGACGCTTCACGGTTGCACCTCATCGAGATTCCCGCCATGGCTATTTCTTCTACCGATTGTCGAAAGCGTGCGGAGGCAGGACGCCCTGTTTGGTACTTGGTGCCGGATGGCGTGGTGCAGTACATCGCTAAGCGGGGTCTGTACCAGTCTGCTGAGGGCACGGTTGGTTCTGTGGGCCCCGCATCGGTGAACTCGACCTCCGAGGATGCGGCATCGGTGGATGCGAAGTCCGATACCGCGGACTGAAAGTTAGCAAAATCCCGCTGAGACGGTAAGTTACAAGTACAAACGCTGTTTTTCACGACTTTTAATCACAAGGAGCTGAAGTCTTTCGTGACTGCACAACCACGCGCCATTGAGCTGGCGACCGCCGCGGCGAAGGCCGCCGATAGCAAAAAGGGTGAGGACGTCGTTGTTCTCGATGTCTCTGGCCCGGTGGTGATTACGGACGCATTCGTCCTGGTCAGTGCTGACAATGAGCGTCTGGTTGCCGCAATCGTCGACGAAATTGAGGACGATCTGCGTGACCTCGGCGCAAAGCCGGTTCGCCGCGAAGGTGTCCGTGAGGGACGTTGGGCGCTGCTGGATTACGGCGACATTGTCGTGCATGTCTTCCGCAGTGAAGAACGCGACTTCTACGGCCTGGATCGACTGTGGCGCGATTGCCCGCGCATCGAGGTCGAGGGCATCGAGCAGCCGAGCAACGAGGACGGCGAAGATTCCGCCCGCAATGCTCGTTCTATCGACGAGATTCCGCTGGCTGCCGAAAACCCGGACACGGACGAGTTTTAATTGTGGCGGGCTCACGCGAGGCACATGTTGCCGCTCGACGTCGCCTGATTATGCTGCGGCACGGGCAGACCTCGTATAACGCTACCGGCCGCATTCAGGGACAGCTGGACACGCAGCTTTCCGACGTTGGTCGCGAGCAAGCCCGTACTGCGGCGCAGTACCTGGCGGAGGCTGAACCGCGAATCACAAAAATCGTGTCCTCTGACCTGACCCGGGCAGCCGACACCGCCCGCGCGCTAGCCGAGGCCACCGGTGCAGAGTTGAGTTTTGATAAGCGCCTGCGTGAGACCAACCTCGGTGAATGGCAAGAGCGTACCTACGACGAGATTGACTCCGCGTTTCCCGGTATGCGTGACCACTGGCGCCATAATCTCAACTGGGCACCCAAGGGTGGCGAGACCCGCTTTGAGGTCTCCAACCGAATGCTGGCGGTCATTGCTGAGCTAGCGGCCAACCCCGATTGGGAGTCGGATACCTTTGTGCTCGTGTCCCACGGTGGTGCCATTGCTGCCGCTACCGCAGCCCTGCTGCAGATGCCGCGCGACTACTTCAGCACGTTCAACGGCCTGGGCAACACTGCGTGGGTCGAAATGGAGCAGCGCACGCGCGTCAATGGTGAGACCTCCTGGTACCTGAATGCTTTTAACGCGAAGGTCCGCGAGCGGGAGTCGCAGGTTTCTGATTCTTCAGGAGGCCGCCATGCCCGGTGACGGTCGCGTTCGCATTGTTGTTGATGACACCGCGTGCTTGATGCCCGAGGTTGCCCGCAAGCTCGACATCACCGTGGTTCCCATCGGCCATGACATCAATGAAGACGCCGTCACCACGTCGGCAGTCAGTCCACTGAAGCTGTGCGCCGCATATGCGCGTGCGCTGGAACGCTCCAACAAGGATGGTTCTGACGCTGGCGTTGTCGCCCTGCATCTTGGCAAGGGAATGTCCGCTACCTGGTCTAACGCTGTCACCGCTGCTGGTGCGCTGGACCGTGTGACCGTCATCGATACCGACACCGTCGGAGCTGGAGTCGGTGCCGCTGCCATCGCGGCGGCCAAGGCTGCGAGGGCCGGGGCCAGTCGTGATGAGGTTGCCGATGTAGCGCGTGATGTGCTGCAGCGCTATCGACTCTGGTTGTTTGTACCAAAGCTTGATTCGCTACGTCGTGGCGGTCGCATCTCCGCGGGCCAAGCGATGCTTTCTACGGCTCTCGCTATCAAGCCCATCGTCGGCATCAAAGATGGCTCACTAGCGCTGGTCGCCAAGTGTCGGACAGAGGCGAAGGTCAAGCAGCGCATGGTGGATTTTGCCACGAAGATGGTGCGGTCCGCGTCATCGGCGAACCGTCCGCCTGCGGTATTGCTGCATCATTCCGATGCGCTTGACGACGTTCACGAGCTCCAGGCCATGCTTGCCGAAGAGCTACCCGACGATACCCGGTTTAGAATCCTGGATTTGCCGGAGTCTCTTACCGCTCATGTCGGGCAGGGAGCCTATGCAGTTGGCATGGTCTCCGGTGGCTCGATTGATTCGAATGCCATGGATTTTGAAACAGAGATGGGCGTGACAGCGCTGCTCCACAGTGTGGAGGAGAGTGACGCGCCTGCTGTTGATGCTGTGGCTGCAGACGCGGTAGACGACGATTCCGGGAACATAGACAATTCCGGTGACTCTGCTGACACGGACGGTTCGGCTGAAAACGCTGGCACCACAGACCCAGGTGAGCCGATCACCGATCAGGCTGCGGTGAAGGTAGTTGAGAATCCGGCTGCCAGTCGCAACCGCAATAAACGAATCCATCGCACAGTAGTGACTAATGAACAGGGAATTCCGCTTTTCACCACGGCGGTTTCTAAATTGCCAACGTGGAGTGAGAATCGCCAAGCAGCTCTGGATAAAGCTGAGCGTCTGGCGAAGGCTATCTCTGATTTGGCGCTGCGCGATAAGTCCGATCCCGAGGGAGCTGTATTTGGCACCGATGGGGAGAAATCGCGGGAGTCGTCGTCAAGCGACAAGCGTGATGATGACGGCGACGAGAAGAAGTAGCGGCTGAACTGCGAAGATGATCTGGCCTGTGGATAACCTCCACAGGTCATTTTTTATCCACAGATGACGCCTTGATGAGTGCTTTCGTCAAGGTGGGGTGTGGTGCGGGGCGCTAGGGTGCGCATCGTGACGAATTTGCGGAATCGGCTGGCGGACTATCTGGAACCGATTGATCAAGACAAGCGCATGGCGGTGGACTTTTCCACGCGCCGGGCGGTGGTGACGCCGCGGGTGGCGATGGCTGCGTGCCTTGTGATTGCGGTGTTGGCTGTTGGAGCAATCGCTGCGGTGGTGTGGCCGTCGACGCCGCAGGTGGAGATGCCTGCGGTGCAGGACGCGGCTGTCGCGGGGACGACACCGGAGACGACCGAAACCCCAGCGGAGGCGCCTGGCGGTCCGGGGCAGGAGACTAACGCTCAGGCACAGGTGGGGCCGTTGATTGTGTCGGTGGTGGGGTTGGTTGTGAATCCTGGCGTGGTGGAGGTGCCAGTGGGTGCGCGGGTGGTGGAGGCAATTGAGCGTGCGGGTGGGCTTTTGCCGGAGGCTAATCCTGCCAGCGTGAACCTGGCGGCACCGTTGGTAGATGGTCAACAGATTGTGGTCGGGACAGAGGCGCTGCCAGCAGGGACGGCGGAGGGCGGTTCCGATGTTTCTGGCGGTTCTGGCGCCGGTGCTGCAGGCGGGGCTGACCCGGGTGGCTCTGACGGAAAGATCAACATCAACACCGCCACTGCTACGCAGCTGGAGGAATTGCCCGGAATTGGACCCGCAACAGCGACCAGAATCATTGACTTTCGTGAAAAGAACGGGCCTTTTGCGAGTATCGACGCACTTGAGGAGGTACCGGGAATCGGCCCGGCGAAGGTAGAGGCTCTGCGCGATGCCACCACCGTCTGACCTGCGCGCTCGTGCTGGGCTCGATGTGCGGCTAGTGCCAGCAGCGGTGTTGGCGTGGGCGACTGCGGTGGCGGTGATCATGCGCCCAGAATGGGCGATAGTTGTGGTACCGAGCTCAATCGCGACTGCGGTGGCGTTGCCGTGGGCGTGGCAGCGTTGGTCGTGGCGATGGGGCAGAGGTGCGGTGACCTCCGGCTGGCGAGCAATCGCCACTATCGTGGTGCCAGCTGTGGCGGTGGCCACGCGAATCCGCATAGCGCAAGCCCGAGCCCATGAGCTCTATGAGGACATTGGTGGGATGGCGAAAGTGCAATTGCGCCTCGTCACCGAGCCGAAAGCAACCGAGTTTGGGGCCAGTGCGAAGGCCCGCATCGAAGGTCTTCCGGGGCAGGTGACGGCTTTCGGCGACGAGTCACTGTTGGCTATCACGAGAGACACCGTAATTGAATCCACAGCCGGTATACGTGTGGCCAGCAAGCCCTGCATTAGTGGTATCCAGCTGAATCTGCGCGGTGATGTTGAGGTCATCGCGCCACCACAGGGGCTGGCAGCTGACGTGAGGCAGCAGCTCTTTGACTCGGCGCAGAATCTCCCCGTTGGTCCCGACCGCCTGATTCCCGCCATGGCCATCGGCGATGAGCGCGGCTTTAGCCTCACCGATGGCGATGTGATGACTGCTTCTGGGCTTTCACATCTATCAGCGGTCTCTGGAGCGAACGTTGCGCTTGTTGTCGGGGCTGTTGTAGCCGTGTTTTCGTGGGCTGGACCGCGGGTGCGCGTCGCAGTCGCCGCGCTTGCCCTGTATGGCTTTGTGGCAATTGTGGGTACAGAACCGTCAGTGCTACGCGCGGTGGTCACCGGCTGCATTGGGCTGTTGGCGATTCTTGTAGGACGAGCTGGCCAGGCCATCGCGGCGCTGTCGGCTGGCATTATTGGGTTGATTCTCCTGGCTCCAGACCTATCGGTATCAGTGGGCTTCGCCCTCTCGGTCGCAGCCACCGCCGGGTTAGTCCTTCTTGCCGAGCCCCTTGCCAGACGCCTGTCCGCCACCACCGTTATGGGTACCTGGCCCGCCCCAGTAGTCCGCGCCGTCGCCGTATCGATTGCCGCACACGTGGTCACCATGCCCGTGTTGGCGCTCCTTATCGGCGAAATTAGTCACGTCTCACTGCTCGCCAATCTCCTCGCCGCGCCCGCCGTCGCACCGGTTACTATCGCTGGTTCGCTCGCTGCCGTTGCCGCCGCACTGCATCTCAATTGGCTGGTCAGTGCGCTGCTCTGGTGCGCCGCGCCGTGCGCATGGTGGATTCATCAGGTCGCACGCCTCGCTGCGGGAATCGTCGCGCCCGCCACTGGGACGGTCACGTTGGTCATCTCCTGCACGCTCACGTTCGCATGCTTGACGGCGCTCTGGGCGTGGCCCCGTCTTGCGCTCCGCGCTGGTTGCTTCGCAGTGGTACTTGCCGTCTGTAGTTACGCGGTTATTTGGGTGTTCGGGCTGGACATTGCGCGTGCCCCACAGGGGTGGAAGGTTGCGGCCTGTGCGGAGAAGAACCAGGTTGTTCTCATTCACGCGGAGGCTGTCGGAGAACCCGCCAACCATGTGGCATCGGTTGGTTACCCTGCACCGACCTCGCTCAGCCGGCAGTGCCGAATTGCACTCGGACTCACCGAGGAAGAGGCGGGGTACGTCCAGGTGCTCGATGACACCACCAATAACCCCACGACAGAAACCGTGGCGGTGGAGTCCCCGTCGTACATCGCTGAATCCGTGAGCGGCCAACCGTCCCAATCAGGCCGCTCACCCCAGTGGTTTATCGCTCGCGAGTGTGGTCCGCGCGTGCGAGAAACCGTAATGACACCCGAGCAGATTCCTGTGGTGTGCCCGCAGCGAGATGGGCCGCAAGCCCTGTATTCCAATGGTGAAGTCTGGCGAGGAAGGTGAAATCCGGGCTGTCCCGTAGGCTAGAAACAACAGTCGCAGGAATTAACGCGGAAAAGAGGTCGGGATTGAGCGCCGTCGCACCCGTGAATTTGATTGTGGGCAAAGAGGAGCTGCTGAAAGACCGCGCCCGCCTCGCCATTGTCGCTGCCGTCCGCGCGCAGGCAGCAACGGAGTCCGATCCGGGTGGACGCTCGGTGCCTGTGACCACCATCCGCGCAGGGGACATGACCACTGTCGATGCCGTGGAGCTCTTCAGCCCTTCGTTGTTTGGAGATGACCGGATCGTGGTTGTCACCGACTGCCAAGACGCCGGCAAAGAGCCTGCCAAGCTGTTGATGGATTCGGTTAAGGATCCCGCGCCGGGCATCACGTTGATTCTCCTTCACAGCGGTGAGGGGCGTCAGAAAAAGATGGTCGCTGACCTGCGCAAGTTGGGGGTCCGCTTTTTCGAAGCTCAACCGCTCAAGCGAAACGACTTGCCCGGTTTTGTTGGCGAAGAGTTCGCCTCACACGGGGTTAAGGTGCGTCGCGACGTCATCGATACCGTCCTGGATGCGGTCGGTTCAGACCTCCGCGAACTGGCGACCGCCATTTCCCAGCTGTGTGCGGATACAGCGGGCAAGGTCACCTCGGAAGCAGTGCGCACCTACTACGGTGCTTCGGCGGAGGTCTCGGGCTTTGAGATTGCCGAGCTCGCACTGCGCGGTCGGGGCGGGGAAGCGTTGGCCAAGATGCGCCGTGCCTTGCAGCTGGGAATGGCACCGGCACTGCTGTCGGCTGCAATCACGGGAATGGTTGGTGATGTAGCTCGGCTCCACGGTGCACGTGGTGTCAATGCGCGTAGAGATGCCCACCGCTATGGCATGCCGCCGTGGAAGTTGGAGAAAACTCAGCGGTTGGCATCTGCCTGGTCAACCCCGGCGGTTGCTCGCGCTGTGGTTGTCGCGGCACAGCTGGATGCAGACACCAAGGGAGCCTCATCGACGCCGGAACTATCGCTGGAACAGTCGGTGCTTCGTATCGCGGAGCTGGCCCATTCGTCCCATCGGCGTTAAAATTTCCGGGCTGCAAATGTGAAACTGTGTGAGTTTATGACCCTTTCAAGCCATTTTTCGGGCCATTTTTGTCATAAACGTAGTCAGTAACTCGCATCGCCCCACCGCCGCCAGCCATAAACGCAGCCACTAACTCGCGTTGGGGTTAAATAATAAAAACCGCCTCCCGCCACATCCGAAATGAAATCGGAAAATAGCAGGAAGCGGTTAATTTCACGGCACAAGCGCCACAAGAACGGCACAGCGCCAAAAGGGAATTAGCCCTCCAGCTTGTTGAAAGCCTTAGCCATACCGGACTTCTTGTTAGCCGCAGTGTTGCGGTGGAAGACGCCCTTGGTGACAGCCTTGTCCAGCTTGCGGGAAGCAACGCGCAGCTGAGCCTCAGCAGCAGCCTTGTCGCCAGCCTCAACAGCAGCCTGGAACTTGCGGATCTCGGTGCGGACTGCAGAGCGGATAGCCTGGTTACGCAGGCGAGCCTTCTCGTTGGTCTTGTTGCGCTTGATCTGGGACTTGATGTTTGCCATCGTGAATACCTCTTGTATCCGTAGTAGTTGGAATTGCTACCGCCCGCCACCAAGAAAACTCCTGATCACAGTGCAAATTTCGGGGTCGAACCTCTGCTGGTTAAAACTCTTTAACCAGCGAGTTAAAACCACCCACTGCGCTTATGCGACGATGAAAACGCGAACCCAAGGTCCTGTCCGCGCTCGCCGCAAAGGAACGCAACGGTAAACAACTTGCAGAATCTTAGCAAACAGCGCTGCCTAATACCAGCCGCTGCCTAGTTCCAGCTGCGGCTAATTCCAGCCATAGTCACCGCGCAACCGGGCGGCGATGAGCTCGAAGCGCCTGCGGGGCATCATTGCGCCTGCGCGGCGAATACCCGATTCTGGAATGAGCAAGATACGGTCCATGCGAACCCACGATGGCTTGGGGTCTTCATTCCAGAACCCACTACCGATAAACAGCCACTCCGGGTGCTCACTGTGCTCGGTGCGTGTGGAAATCAGCATGCCCAGAAGATACTGGTCGTGGCGACCAACCACGACCACAGCGCGCTCACGCAAAGCGGCATTTTCACCTTCGAGCTGCAGCGGAATCCACACCACTTCGCCGGGGTCGGCCTGGCCATCCATGTCAGGGCTGTAGACAATTGTGCGGGCCAGTTCTGCGGTTGGGCGCGCGATGGTCACCGAATCTCGCAGTCGAAGTAGAGCCTCCTTGGACTCGTCGGAAAGCGAGGTGTCCTGAGCGAGCCCAAGTTGCGTGTTGAGCTTAAACAGTGCCTCATCGAGGGTGTCGGGGCCGCGGAACCACTCGGTACCGGCGAAAAGACGCGCGCTGATGCGATTGCGCAGGCGGCGCGGCCAGCTTTCGCGGTCATTTTGATCGGTGGGCGAAGTGGAGCTCATGGAATCTAAGTCTAGAGGTTTAGTGCGGAGGGAATCGATAGGTAAGATTGTGCGTGATTGTATTTAAGCCCGGCTGGTCGGTTTTCGAGGCCGGCGCATGTGGGTCGGCCAACGCCGCGCCCCAATGCCCATAACGTCTTTATTTTTCGGAGTAGACCCAACGTGACCAAGAATTTTGCGGAGCAGACTTTTACGGACCCCTCACGGATTCGAAATTTCTGCATCATTGCGCACATTGACCACGGTAAGTCCACCCTGGCGGACCGAATTCTGCAGCTCTCGGGTGTTGTGGAGGCGCGCGACATGCGCGATCAGTACCTCGACAATATGGATATTGAGCGCGAACGCGGCATCACTATTAAGGCTCAGAACGTGCGCCTGCCGTGGGTTCCGAGCGCAGGTAAGCACGCGGGGGAAGAGATCGTCCTGCACCTGATTGACACGCCTGGTCACGTCGACTTCACCTACGAGGTCTCGCGCGCGCTAGAGGCGTGTGAAGGCGCGATTCTGCTTGTCGACGCCGCGCAGGGCATCGAAGCGCAGACGCTGGCCAATCTGTACTTGGCCATGGAAAATGACCTGGAGATTATCCCGGTTCTGAACAAGATTGACCTGCCGGCCGCGGATCCGGATAAGTACGCGGAGGAGATTGCGCACATCATCGGCTGTGAGCCGGAGGATGTCATGCGTGTTTCGGGCAAGACCGGTGAGGGCGTTGAGGAAATGCTCGACCGAGTCTGTGAGCTCGTCCCGGCACCGGTCGGCGATCCAGAGGCACCTGCCCGTGCGCTGATTTTTGACTCCGTCTACGACACCTACCGTGGTGTGGTCACCTACATCCGTGTTGTTGATGGTCAGCTCAAGCCGCGTGAGGTCATTCAGATGATGTCCACCGGCACCAAGCACGAGCTGCTGGAAATCGGCATTGTTTCGCCACAGCCGAAGAAGTGTAAGGGCCTTGGCGTCGGCGAGGTCGGTTATCTCATCACTGGTGTGAAGGATGTCCGTCAGTCCAAGGTCGGTGATACCGTCACGCTGAACGCCACACCGGCTGAGGAGCCGCTGGAAGGCTACGAAGAGCCCAAGCCGATGGTCTACTCCGGTCTGTTCCCAATCTCTCAGCAGGACTATCCCGACCTGCGTGATGCGTTGGAAAAGCTCCAGCTTAACGACGCTTCGTTGACATTCGAACCGGAGACTTCGGTTGCCCTCGGGTTTGGTTTCCGCGGTGGCTTCTTGGGCTTGCTGCACATGGAGATTACCCGTGCCCGCCTCGAGCGCGAGTTCGACCTGGATTTGATTTCGACGGCTCCGAACGTTGTCTACCGCGTTGTCATTGAGGACGGCACCGAGGTCACTGTTCACAATCCGAGTGACTGGCCGGAGGGCAAGCTCCGCGAAATTTACGAGCCGATGGTCAAGTGCACCATCGTTGTGCCGAGTGAATTCGTTGGCCCCACCATGGAGCTGTGTCAGCAGAAGCGCGGCGAGATGGGCGGTATGGACTACCTGTCGGAAGACCGCGTGGAGCTGCGCTACAAGATGCCACTGGGCGAGATCATCTTCGACTTCTTCGACATGCTGAAGTCCCGTACCAGGGGTTATGCCTCGCTGAACTACGAAGATGCCGGCGAGCAGCTTGCGGATCTGGTCAAGGTGGATATCCTCCTGCAGGGCGAAGCAGTCGATGCTTTCTCCGCTATCGTCCACCGCGACAATGCGCAGTGGTACGGCAACAAGATGACCAAGAAGCTGCGCGAGCTGATTCCTCGCCAGCAGTTCGAGGTCCCGGTTCAGGCCGCAATCGGTTCGAAGATTATTGCCCGCGAGAACATTCGTGCACTGCGCAAGGACGTCCTTGCTAAGTGTTACGGCGGTGACATCTCCCGTAAGCGCAAGCTGCTGGAGAAGCAGAAGGCCGGTAAGAAGCGTATGAAGAACATCGGTTCGGTTTCGGTGCCGCAGGAGGCATTCGTGGCTGCGCTGTCCACCGACGAGGGCGGTAAGTAAAGGGGAAACTGCATGCCACGGAAGCGGAAGAAACTGGTCGAGAACTTCGAAGAGCTGCTCGAAGCCGGTGACATGGATGCACTGAAGGCCGTCTATGACACTTGCGCTCTCGACGCAGTCTTTGGCTACAGCAAGGACACTGCACTGGCGCTCCGTGGCACCCCGCCAGAGCTCATGCGCTGGCTAATCGACCAGGGGATCGACGTCAACACTGAGAACCACTTCGGTAAGACCGCGCTGGCAGAGCATGCAAGCCGGGGCGATACCGACAAGATGAAAATCCTGCTCGAATGCGGTGCCGACATCGAAGCCGGTAAGTATCCTCCGCTTTTCATGGCAGCGAAGAGCCATCAGCCCAAGGCGATTGCGTTGCTGTTGGAAAATGGTGCTGACCTTCACCGCGAGAACCGCCTCGGTCACGGCCGGACAGCGTTCAAAGAGGCGGTTGCTGCTGCCGATACCGATTCCCTCAGTCGAGTCCTAGACAGCATCGAGGTGCTTCTGGACGCTGGTTCGGAAATCGACGACGAAGTGCGCGAAGAGTTCACCAAGTTCGGTCGCCGCTACAACCGCATGTCAGAGAAGCAACGCGACAAGTACCAGCCAGTTATGGATCGCCTCTACGAGCGCATCGGTGCGGAACGTCCGGACGTGATTACACCTCACGATGGCCACAGCGACATCATTGTCCCCGCAGGCAAGTCGACCAACGGTCAGTTCCGATACCTCTGGAACTACCTGGTGCCGGGTGGTGGCGCAGCCGCGACTGTGCAGGGCGAGGTTATTCGCATCGTGGGCCGGCTCGGGTACGAGGCCCTGGAGATGGGCTACGTCAACTGGGACGAAGACTTTGTCGCGATGACCGACTTTTGGCTGGAGACGGTTGGGGCTGCCGAGGATGCAATGGCCGTCGTAAAGCAGCGCAAAGCTGGTGAGGCGGACATTGATGCGTTGACGGCAGCGGCGGTCGCGTGGGTGGCAGAGCACCCGCAGCCGATTGCATTGGGCGAGGTTCCGTACCGACGCTAGCTCCCAAGACGCTAGCCCCAGTCGGGTGGCAAAGAACGGTTAATGGCCAACCTCTGCATTTATCAGTTGTGTCAGACGTTATCTTTGATGGGTGGAATCCGTATACCTAACAGCAATACTGTTTTCGATTATCGGCGGGCTCGGTGCTTCGTTGCTTCGGCTGCCGCCGCTGATTGGTTTCCTTGGGGCCGGTTTTGCCGTTCATGCAATGGGACTTGAGGAAATCCCGTTTATTGATTCGCTGGCCGAGCTCGGTGTTACCACCTTGCTCTTCACAATCGGTCTGAAGCTGAATCCCAAGGATATCGTGGCGCCGCGAGTGGTCTTTTCAGGGTTGGGTCACGCATTTTTAAACACGGTGGTTTTTGCCGTGCTGTTTGGTATCGCCAGTTTCTTGCCGCTGCGTGAACTCACGGGGCTGTCGGTGACTGCGTTGATTTACATCGGCATCGCGACTTCCTTCTCGTCGACGGTGTTTGTGATGAGCCACTTGGAGGAGCAGAACCGCGGTGCTTCGGCCATCGGACGCATCGCGATTGGTGTGCTCATTCTGCAGGACATCATTGCGGTCGGTGTGCTGGTGGCATCGTCGGGTAAGACCCCGGAGCTGTGGGCGCTGGCTCTACCACTGTTGTTCTTCATCCGTCCGCTGGCGGCGCGGCTTCCCAACCGCATGTTCCGCACTGAGCTGCTGGTTCTCACCGGCATTGGTATTGCTGTGGCCGCTTACTCGGCTTTCGAGCTGGCAGGGCTGTCCGGCTCGCTGGGGTCCTTGGTTGCCGGTATTCTGCTGTCCTCGCACCCGATTTCTGACCGTCTGTCGGAAGCTCTGATTAGTATCCGTGAGCTGCTGCTGGTCGCGTTCTTTATCGAAATTGGCCTCGGTGGTCTGCCAAGTGCTGGCGGCTACGTTATCGCCGCGATTATGGTCCTGTTCCTGGTGTTCAAGGTCACTATCTTCATCGGGATTCTCAAGCGCACCGGACTGTCCCTGCGCACTAGTGCGTTGGCGGGTCTGACGTTGAGTAACTACTCGGAGTTCGGCCTCATTGTCATGGCTGCGGCGACGCAACAGGACATTCTGCCCGATGAGTGGACCTCGATTATGGCAGTCGCCGTGGCGGGTAGCTTCATTGCCAGCTCGCTGATGGTCCCGCATGAGGACAAGCTGGTCAGCTTCCTGCAGAAGTTCGTCCCAGAAACCCCAGAGGACCGCCTGGTCCCAGAAGAGGCAACGGTCATTATTGATAACGCTGATGCCCTCATCATGGGTATGGGGCGCGTCGGCGTCGGTGTCTACGGCAGGTTGGTTAATGAGTACGGCATGAACGTCTTTGGCGTTGACTTCGATGAGGATCGCATCGAAGAGCTGCGTGAGCAGGGCTACCAGGTTATCCCGGGTGATGTGACAGACCCAGAGCTGTGGCACCACATCGAGTTGGAGAAGAAACCAGCGCTGTACGTGTTGGCGCTGTCTGAGCACGCTGAGACCTACGCGATGATTCAGAACATCCGTAAGCAGGACACCGAAGCCGTGGTTGCTACCACCACTAAGGTGCAGAGGTTTAAGGATCAGCTTCTCAACGTTGGTGCCGACATGGCCGTCTACCTTTATGACGGTGCTGGCGAGGAGCTTGCCGACCGCGCAGTGGAAACACTTCAGCAGCGTTCGTAGTCGGATCCGTGACCCCGTGATGGGCTAGCAGGGCTGCCGCGGCTAACCGCACTTTCAGATAAGCCTAAGCTGGAACTATGACTGATTTATATCTCGTGCGGCACGGCGAAACTGAGTGGTCGCGCACTGGGCAGCACACATCGGTAACTGATCTTCCTCTGACTGACAACGGTAGGGAAGAAGCCAAGGCCCTCAACGGCTGGCTGGATCCGAAGGACTTTGGGCTAGTGCTGGCATCACCCCGCCAGCGTGCCCAAGAGACCGCTCGATTGGCAGGATTCCACGACTTCGAAGTCGAAGAGGATCTCGCGGAATGGTTCTACGGCGACTACGAGGGGATTACCTCGAAGGAAGTGCAGAAGACTGTTCCCGACTGGCAGATTTGGACTCACGGTGTGCCCAATGGCGAAACCGCGGAGGAAGTCCGTGAGCGCGTTGAGCGCGTGGTCAAAAGGGTTCGTGAATCGGGTGAAGACAAGGCGATTTTGTTCGCACACGGTCACTCGCTGCGTGCGCTCACTACGGCCTGGTTGGAACTGCCCATTGAACTTGGCCAGTCCTTCCCATTGAATACTGCGTCCCTGTCAGTGCTTGGTCGCTACCATGACCGGCCTGCGGTTCTGCGCTGGAACCTCTCGCGGGGGCTGTAGCGGCGTTGTGGCCGGTGCCTCAGTGAATTCGCCGACACCGTTCAAGCTCTGTAGTGGGCGCCCGTGAATCACAATTCCGGTGCCTTCGATATCGGGGAGACCACCACGGCGGTGTTGTTACGGCGCGCGCCGAACCCTTCACCAGGTTTTGGTGCATATTCGCAGGATAGGACCCAATTGCACGCTCGCCGCTCACGTCGACTCTCCTTTGTTTACTTGTCTCCTTTAGTTAACTCCTTTTCCCGACCAGCTGTCGTATACAAGTAAGCAGTGCGACGTTTAGGGGACTCGGTGAGTCCAGCCCTCCGTGCCGTATTTGGTGTCAATAAGATGCTGCGCCGCAGCGAAGTCCTCGTCGGAAAGCGATACCTCGGCGGCGCCGTAGCGGTTGATGAATGTCTGCTTCATCGCGTCAATGACTTCGGCGCGGCTGGCACCCGTCTGGCGGCGGAGCGGATCGACGCGCTTCTTTGCGCTGCGCAAGCCCTTGTCGGCAATCTTGGCCTTGCCAATGCGCAGGACTTCCATCATCTTGTCAGCGTCGATGTCGTAGCTCATGGTGACATGGTGGAGCACCGTCGAACCACGGCGCTTCTGCGCGGCACCACCAATCTTGCCGCCATCGGAGGTGATGTCATTGATGGGGACATACCACGCATTGACGCCGAGCTGCGCGAGCGCAGCGATGACCCAGCGGTCGAGGAACTCATAGGATTCGACGTAGCTGAGGCCGGCGACCAGCTTCTCCGGAACATAGATCGAGTAGGTGACGCAGTTGCCACCCTCCATGAACATCGCGCCACCGCCGGAGAGACGACGCACCACTTGCACATCGTGCTTCTCTACGCCCTCGGGTTCGAGTTCATTAACATAGGACTGGTAGGAACCGATGACGGTGGCACGATCATCCCAATCCCAGAAGCGCAGAGTTGGTCCGCGCTGTCCGGAATTGACTTGGTCAAGGAGGAGTTCGTCGAGAGCAACATTCATCACCGTCGGCAGGACTCCCGGCTGCAAAACCTCCCACTCCAAATCAGTGAAGTCGACAGCCTGTGTCAGTGCACGTCGAACGACCTGCGCAATGATGTGGGTATCAAAACCGTGCAGTCGCACCTCGCGACCAGACTGATCCTCAAAATCCTTCAGCGCCGCATCGAGGCGAACCTGTAAACGCTCCGTATGGTCTCCCGCAGGTGCACCGAGCAGAGCGTCATTAATAATGTCGTAGGCTTCATCGGGCTCGAGGAAAAAATCGCCCGAAATGCTTATCGACGAAATCGTGTCACCGGTGGTCTCACAATCGGCAACAACCAATTTGCCGCCGGGAACCTTCATTTCTGAGTGGAACTTCTGCGGGTGCGTCATAGGATTCGATGGTACTCGCGCCGAGCGTTACGATGTCCCCCGTGTTTACGTCATCAACCTGCTAGTTCTCACCGCATTGGGTTGGTCGCTGGCGAGCCGTCGTAAAGCGAGTATCGGCCTTGCCGGGCTGATTCTGATCCC
Organism: Corynebacterium sp. HMSC077G07; assembly: GCF_001809225.1. Taxonomy (NCBI): domain Bacteria; kingdom Bacillati; phylum Actinomycetota; class Actinomycetes; order Mycobacteriales; family Corynebacteriaceae; genus Corynebacterium; species Corynebacterium sp. HMSC077G07. The sequence goes on from NZ_KV796521.1 coordinate 62,128, forward strand.
GGCGATTGCAGCGTTCGGCACCGCCATCTGGAAGATGATTAGCGGTGAGCCGCCAGAGCCACTAACGCTGTCGGTAACGGCAATTATTGCGATGGTTATCAACCTAGTCTGCGCGATTTTGCTGATGAATCTGCGCAAGGCTGACAGTGCGCTCATGCGCGGCGCGTGGTTGGCGGCGCGTAACGACGTCCTGGCGAACCTGCTCATTCTCGCCGCCGGAGTGGTCACCATTTTCTGGTTCAGCGCATGGCCGGACATCGTCGTGGGACTTGTCATCGGCGTCATTAATCTCACGGCAGCGAAGGAAGTTTACGAGCAGGCGCGTGCCGAAGACCCCGAGCTGGAGATGGATGATGACGACTAGCGCTGACTAGTCCGGGGGTGGGAGCGAAGGTTGGGAAGGGGCCGGGGAGGGCCGGGGCCTACTTCCACATATCCTTCTGCCACTGCGGCTTATGGGCGTAGGTGAACTCGTAGTATTCCTTGTTCTTCAGCTCACTGGCTGCGGCCTGGTCAATGACAACCGTGGCCCGTGGGTGCAGCTGCAATACGGACGCAGGCATCGACGCGCTCAGTGGGCCCTCGATGGATGCGGCAATAGCGTGCGCCTTTGCGGTGCCGGTGGCCAGCAGCAGGAGGTGCCCCGCACGTGAAATGGTGCCAAGCCCCTGGGTGACCACGTGGTACGGCACATCGTCCGCGGAGTCGAAGAAGCGGGCGTTATCCAGCACGGTCTGCGGGTGCAGCGTCTTAATGCGAGTCAGAGAGCCAAAAGAGCTGGCGGGCTCGTTAAAACCAACATGCCCATTGGTGCCGATGCCCAGCAACTGAATGTCAATGCCGCCGGCCTCGATAATCTTTCGCTCGTAATCCTCGCAGGCCGCGCCGATATCGTCCGCGAGGCCATCGGGAATATGGACCCTCGCCGGGTCAACATCCACGTGATCGGAAAACTCATTGTGAATCACGTGGTAGTAGCTCTGCTCATGCTCGATGGGCAGTCCCACGTATTCGTCGAGTGCGAAGAAACTGCAGTCCTTAAAAGTGACTTCACCAGCCCGATGGCGACGAATCAGTTCCCGATACGTCGCAAGCGGAGTCGATCCTGTCGCTACACCGAGGTTTCCACCTTTGTTGGCGTAGTGAGCGAGGTAGTCCGAAGCGATGCTCGCGACTTCGGCCTCAGAATCGACGATGATGATTTCCATGGTGGAACACTCCTGAAAACGAGGGCTCGTGGCAGAAATTGCAAAAGGTGCGAGACAGAGTACCAGTGACTCCACAACGCTAAGCGCTATAGCCCTATTCAGATGAGGTTAATCTGCCACGGGGTGAGACCTGTAATTGAGCCCTGTTTTTCCTGCGTAGGCTACTTCACCCAGAAGTTGCCGTCTTCATCCTTGTAGATGATGTCGCCAGCGTGAGCGACCTGGGTGTCGTTAACCTGAAGCTCAACCAAATCCAGCGTTTCGACGATTGGTTCAATGTAGACGCCACCGTTAAACCAAACCTTGAAAGCATCTGCTGAAGTCGAAGAACCGGAGAAACGGTGTTCTTCATACTTGTGCACTGGTGCAAAGGGGCAACCAATAGCCTGTGCGACAGCTGGAGAGGCAGCAACAGCGCCCAGCACAGTAGCGGCACCGATGGCGACAGCGGCGATAGAGCGAGAGAATTTCATGGTTAATTCCTTCCCGAGTCGGGGATATGACGGAGTTATGGAGATGCCGAAGTGTGCACTGTCAGCTGCTGTTGCTGTGGGCTAGACTGAGCCTTCTTTTTCAATGACAAGCATGCGCGCCTCGCCCTGCGGGTGCGCGACATGTTCGTCGCCGGCTTCTGCGAAACAGATAGTGCCAGGCGTTAATGTGCGTACGCATTCCTCTCCCGCATCGCGGTAGTGCATATCGACGGCTCCGTCGACAACCACAAAGACCTCTTCGCCATCATTGATGTGCCACTTGTATGGCTGATCGCTCCAGTGGAGCCGAACGCTTGTGGCTCCAGTCATAGTGACCACATCCAGTGCGCCCCACGGGCGATCAGCGGTGAAGTCTGCGGCTTCGATGAATTTCATGAGGCAATTCTATGCCGATTCAGTCCCGGATGGGAAGGCCGGGCTGAACGGCTGCTTCCCTGTATTTACCGCCACTCGGCAGTTGCCGGGTCAATGCCTTCCTTACGGGCCTGAGCTTCAATCAGCTCCAGCAGGTAGCCAGCATTGCCGCGGTAGTACCGATCAAACCGGGAATCAGCGACGTACATGCGAGCCAACAGAATCTGCTTTTCTCGACCAGCCTCGTAGAAGCGAGTAATAGAGGCCAAGTGACGGTCAACTAGCTCGGCCGCCTCAGCGGAACCGGGCTCGACGTGGCGCTCGGCGGCGTCGGCAAGCGCATCGGCAAAATCCTTAGCCTCTGCTTCAAGCTCGGCCCAGTCGCTGTCCTTCATCTTTTCCTGAGCCTGCTGAGACTGCTCCCACTCAGTGGTGTCGCCCCAGCGCTCCTCAGCTTCGGCTTCTAGATTCTGCCAGTCGCGGCCCAAGAGCTCCGCTTTCGTCTTTGCTTTCATGGTATTTCCTTCCTCAATCAGTTTGTCCAAGGACTGCACCATGTGGTGCAGGTCAGCGATCTTCTCGGTGAGAACAGTTCGCTGTGCGAGTAAACGATCTTTCCGACTTCTCGGGGAGGAATCGCCGTGGATGAACTCCTCGATAGTCTTCAACGGCACACCGGCGGCGCGGTAGACCAGAATCTCCAGCGCGGTGTCGATGTCCTCATCGGTGTAGAGGCGGTAATCGGACCACGTGCGATACTGCGGGCTGAGTAGTCCGATGGCATCCCAATGCCTCAGCGTGCGTGTGGTAACGCCCAGGAGCTCGGCTGCCTCGCCGATGGTGTACTCGTTGTCGTTGTTGCTCACGGGAATCATCTTTCTGTTTGACGCCGCGTCAAGGTCAAGACCTGACGCCGAAATCCGTCGAGGAAGTTAGCTGGGGCAGCCGCAGGGGAGGGAGCGGGGCCGGGGTCCGCCAATCTTCGAGGCTCTACCGCAAGAGCCGAAGCCGATTGATTGCCGCTGCGACCTCCTGGACGCGAGGCTCGGCCAGATGACCAGAGTTGGTGAACTCAGCTGTCACATCGAAGAGTGAATGACAAAAGTTGTCGTACTCGCGCTGGATTAGGTCGGTGAGGTCAGTACGCCCATCGAGCTGCTTTACGACGGCGCCCAGAATCCGGGCAATTGCTTCTGTTTGGGAGGAGTCCATCAATTGGCTGACAGCGCGCAAATCAAGATTGTCCTTGCCCACCTGAATCAGCTCTAGACCACGAGCACGCGGTGGCTTAGGTGGTTTCGCACCGCCACCGCGCCCACCGCGACCGCCGCCGCGGCCGCCATGCCCACCACGGCCACCACCGGCGGGGAAGTCAGCCTGCAGAAAACGCTCACCGATCTGCGCAAAAGCAGGCGAAGGCTCGGCCGGAGTAGCCGATTCGCGGAGCTCACGGGCGCGCTTGGTGACGTCGTAAGGCGTGTACGCATCCATAGCAATCACGGTGTCCGCGACATCGATGAATGCACCAGAACCACCAGCGACGATGACCGTGGAGATTCCGTGGTTTTCCCAGAGCTCGCGGACCCGTGCGACCAGTGGAGTAATCGGCTCGCGGTCATCGGGGATGAGGCGGCGCATGCGCTCATCGCGAATCATAAAGTTGGTCGCGGAGGTGTCCTCATCGATGAGCAGCACTCGCGCACCGGAACCTAGCGCCTCCATCAGGCCCGCAGCTTGCGACGTCGACCCCGATGCATTCGCGGTGGAAAATCGAGTCGTGTCATCACCGGAGGGAAGGCCGTTGATAAACGGCGAGATATCCACACCAGTGATGGCTCGGCCGTCCTCGGCACGCAGCGCAACCGCAGTCTCGTCGGCGACTACAAACTCGCGGCCATCGCCAGCGACATGGTTATAAACACCCGTGACCAGGGAAGACAACAACGTGGACTTGCCGTGATAACCGCCACCAACAATCAACGTCACGCCCCGCGGAATACCCATGCCGTGCACGGTTTTGCCCGACGGCAGCTGAAAACTGTGCTGCAGCGATTCCGGCGAGGTAAACGCAGTCGCGCCGGGCTTCGGAAGCTGGCTATTGCCCGCCTGACGAGGCAACACCGCACTGTCTGCCACAAACCCAATCAGGTCCGCGTCCGCCACTGCACGGCGCAAAAAGAGCTGGTCATACTCCAATTCCGCGGCTGCCTCGAGCGCATCGATGGGTGCGTTCACGATGGCGTCGTCAAGCGCGTCAAACAGATCCTCACAGATCAAGCGCGCCGCCTCACGCCCGAGAATGCGTCGGCCGCGGGCGGGCAGTTGGATTTCTAGGCTGATCTGGAGGGCATCGTCATGCTTATCGACGTCGTGCGCATCCGCACGGAGCTCAGCGACAGCTGCTCGGCGCAAGACCTGCTGACCTGAAGAATCAATGAATAGTCCGCGACCATACTTCTTCAAAGCGCGCACGAGGCGGCGGTTCAACAAATCGAGCTCCGCCGTGCTGAACCTACCGGGCTGTGACCGGGAGGCGCCGCGATAGTCCAGTACGGACAGCGGAATGTGGACGCGTGCCCGCGATGCCGGGGCGTAGGGGTCGGATTGAACCTTGTCGATAAATAGCGTCGCGTCCAGGTCTGGCAGCTCGTGGGAGCCACGAAGAGATTTGTATGCACCGTAGCTCTTGCCATCGAGGTTGGAGAGACGTCGATAAAGGTCAGCGGGCATATTTCTACTTTCGTTGAAGATGTTAGATGTTCTTCCCGCGAGTGTAGTGGCTGAGGGGACAAGCGCGATTCGGTCTTTGACTGGCCTGGGCAGACAGCCACGTGCGGTAGCGCCGTTGCTACAGGCAGGTAGCGTAAAAGGTATGACTGATAGCTCGGAAGCTGCCAAACCCGCAGGGGAGAACCCAGAGTCGGTGCAAAAACACGCCAGCGCCAACGCCAAGCGCTACGTTTGGGCGCACGGTTTGCAGAATATCGGCGATCAAATCGTTGCGGCAAAGACGCTGTTGCCATGGTTACTTCATTCGGCTGGAGCGCCGGGCTTCTTCATCGCCATGCTTGTGCCGGTGCGTGAGTCTGGTTCGATGCTTCCGCAGGCAGCGCTGACACCGTGGGTAAAGTCTCGCCCGCGCCGCACAACCGTCTGGATCGCTGGTGCTTTGGGGCAAGCCATCGCAGCAGCGCTGATTGGTCTGGCGGCGTTGTTCCTGGAAGGCACCGCGCTCGGCGTCGCTGTCATCGTCGCGCTTGCAGGCTTTGCGACGGCACGAGCTCTGTGCTCGATGGCCTCGAAGGATGTTCAGGGCCGCACGATTCCGAAGGGACAGCGCGGGCAGATTAGTGGCCGAGCTGCGATGTTGGGCGGTGTCGCCGCAATTATTGTCGGTGCGGTGTTGTGGATCATCCGCGACAACGTCACCAAACCAATCGTGGCGGGCCTCATTTTTGTTGCGGCACTGTCGTGGGTGGTTGCGGTTGTGATTTTCCGGGGAATTGTTGAGCCCACCAACGAGGGGGACAAGGAAGAACCGAATAAAACCTGGTGGAAGGACACCTGGCGGCTCTTTGCAGAGGATAAAAACTTTCGTGACTTTGTGATTGTCCGAAGCCTCTTGCTGGTCACAGCACTGTCCACGTCGTTCATTGTGACCCTAAGTGCACAGGTGGGTGCTGACCTGGAAGCCGCTGATGGTGGTGGCGGGGGAGTAAGCGCCAACGTTGGTATCTTCATGCTCGCCGCCGGGTTCGCCTCTTTGGTTGGTGGAAAAGTCGCGGGAATCTGGTCGGATAAATCCTCGAAGAAGGTCCTGACCTACTCTTCGCTGGTCGGCTCGATTGTTCTTTTCCTGCTGGTCGCCAGTGCGCACTGGCTTTCCACCAGTGCCAATGCCTGGATTTTCCCACTCGGTTTCTTCGCAATGTCGGTCGTCCACGCGGGTGTTCGCGTGGCTCGTTCGACCTATGTTGTGGACATGGCAGAAGGCGACAAGCGCACCGAGTACGTCGGAGCGGCCAACACCATCATGGGTGTCGTCCTGCTCATCGTCGGTGCGCTTTCGGGTGTTATCGCCAGCTTCGGCCCTGCGGCAGCTTTAATCTTCCTGGCACTAATGGGACTGGTTGGTGTCGCTATGTCGAGCAGGCTGAAGGAAGTCTCGGCGCCCCACAAGACAGTTATTTAGAACTCTACGACCATCTTGCCGGTATTGCCTCCGCTAAACAGCTCGAGGAATGCAGCTGGCATGTTCTCGATGCCGTGACGAGTGGTGACATCGTAGGCGACCTTGCCACTGACCACGAGCGGAGCCATTCGCTCCTGGAATTCACCTGCCAGGTGCAGGTACTTTCCCAAGACGAAGCCGCGCAGAGTAATGCACTTGCCAATCGCTAGAGCCAAGTTACGTGGTCCGGTCGGAGCTCCAGTGTTGTTGTACTGGGAGATTGCGCCACACATAGCGACACGGCCAAAGGTGCGCATCGCGCCGATGGCTGCCTCGAGATGGTCGCCACCGACGTTGTCGAAGTAGAAGTCGATGCCCTCCGGCGCTGCCTGTGCCAGCTGTTCTGCAACCGGGCCGTCGTTGTAGTTGAAGGCGGCATCAAAGCCGAGTTCGAGTAGGCGCTCAACCTTTTCGTCCGAGCCGGCGGAACCAATGACACGGGATGCGCCCATCTGCTTGGCAAACTGACCAGCAGCCGAGCCGACCGCACCAGCAGCGCCAGAGATAAAGACGACGTCGCCTTCCTTCATCTCTCCGACAGCAGTCAGGCCAACGTAAGCAGTAAGGCCAGTAAGACCAAGGATGCCCAGGTAGGCAGCAGCCGGTGCAACGTTCAGGTCAACCGGTGTTGCCTCGGAATCGGCAATAACAGCATTGGTCTGCCAGCCATAAGAGTGGCGGACAGCGTCGCCAACCTGGAACTTATCCGACTTGGACGCAAGGACAGTGCCCACAGCGCCGCCAGTCATTGGCTGGTCAAGCTGAAAAGGAGGAACGTACGACTTGGTGTCGTTCATACGGCCACGCATGTAGGGATCGACGGTAGCGACCGAGTTGGCTACCAAAATGTCGCCGTCGTTAAGCTCTGGCAAATCGACGGTCTCGAGGCGGAAATTCTCGTCAGTCGGCAGGCCAGTCGGGCGGGAAGCCAGAACCCACTGCTGAGTGGTAGTGGGCAGTTCGGTTGTGGACGATGCATCAGTGGAAGTCACTGTTTTTCTCCTGTTCCGTATTCCTGGATTTATTATCGGATTGTTGTTGCGTGGCATCAATATCTGAGCCACGTAGGCTGCCACTGTACCGTCGCTTGAGTGCTCCGGGCTATGCCTGGATATGTTTTTATAGTTTAAAGCGATTGGGAAATCGCAGGTTAAGTCTCCTGTACCCACGAATCGAGGCGCTCAATTAGAACGTCCAAGTCGTCCAACAGAGGCATGTCGGGCAGTCGTTCGGCTACTACGTTGCGGACATTCGTGTACCACCACAATTGCTGGCTCGGAGTTGAACGAAAGCGTTTCCACAGGGCGTGGCCATTGCGGTCCAAATCCTCCAGAGTTTGGCTGAGATTGTGGAACTTATCCGCGGCGGCCACGATGATTGACTCCGCGCTGCCACGAGAAAGTTGCTCCAGGTAGGCATCGGCACGCTCCTGCCAGGAGGGCAAGGAAGAATTTTTGGTGACACCCTCGACAATCTCAACCACACGAAGCCCGAACTCATCTTTCATCTCGGCACGTGAGTAGTTTTCCGGCACGTCTTCCAAAATGTCGTGGAAGAGGGCTGCCAACAGCACGTCTTCGTCGTTAGTCACGCTCGCCGCAATCAACATCACCGCCATTGGATGGCTGATATAGGGAACGCCAGATCCCTTTCGGTAGTGCCCATCGTGCGCGCGGGAAGCAATTGCGATGCCGCGCATGAGCCTGTCGCTGGGGCGTGTCGAAGCAAAGGTGTTAGCGTTTTCCATGGGTATCCCGACCTTTCGTTGATGCTTGAAAAATAGCAGCGTCTAAGCTTGAACATCATGAACGTCGCAGAAGTAGATCCGCTCATCGAGTCGATGTACCAGTGGTCCGATGTCAGCGGTGTCCTGCTCATGGGCATCATCGGTGGCACCATCGCCCGGCAACGAGGCTACGACATCATCGGGTTCTTCTTTATTGCGCTGTTTTCCGCACTGGGTGGCGGCATGATTCGCGATGTTCTGATTAACCAGGGCACAGTCGCCGCAATGAGTCAGCCGGAGTACCTAATCCTGGCATTCACCGGTGCACTTATCGCGCGATTTTTCTATTTCAAAGGTAAGACCTGGGAATACGTTCAGGTCCACGGTGACGCTGTGGTTTCGGGTCTTTGGGCCGCTACGGGAACGGTCAAAGGCGTCACGTATGGCTTGCCCATTCTGCCGTGCATCATGATGGGCGTTTTCACCGCCACTGGCGGTTCCATGATTCGTGACATTGTTACCGGGCGGGTACCCGCTGTTTTCGGCGGCAATCAGCCCACGGTCATCCCCGCCGTGGCGTGCGCAATCATTGTCATCGGAGGCCACCATCTGGGATTTATGGCCGTGTCCATGGTCGTCGGTCCCGTCGTCAGCATTCTGCTTTCGCTGCTGGGGTACTGGGGAAATTGGCGCGTATCGGCACGCTCTGAGTGGGCACCATTGAACGACACCGCGTCGCAGATTGCTGTCCTCGCGCGTCGCGCAGAGGGCAAGAGCCGTGAGGTCGGTCGACGCTTCGAGCCCGCGCGCCTGCGCAGTTGGCGCCACCGCCAGATGGAAAAGGCGCTGCAGCGTCGCATTCAGGCTGAGGTCGATAGGGGAGTATCGCGTTCCGACGCAGAGGCCAACGCGGAGGAATTCCTGGAGGAGTTCAATGCGGACTTCCCAGCGGATCTGGAAGTTCCGTCGGCACAACAGGAGACAGAGCAAGACGAAAGCGATGAATCCAACTTCGGTGTGGACCTATCCGGCGATTCCTATGACGATTACGGGGAAGATACTGCGCTGCGGCAGCGGGAATACCGGGAGATGTTGGATCAAATTCTTGCTGACGATGAGGCGACCGATTTGCTCGTCGCAAAGCTAATGAAGAAATACGACCAGAGGGATTAGAGGAGCGGTAGAGACATGGCATCGACGAGTACTGCAAGCAGGCATTTTGGGCACATTATTAAGGAACACACCCTTGAGGTTCCCTGGGATCCTTTTACCGGGGCTGCGGATGCTGCGACATTTGAGCTCTTCGCAAGGGAGATCTATGCGCCAGGAAAAGAGGACGCGCCGGCAATTGTCTATTTGCAGGGAGGTCCAGGCTTCCCGGCACCGCGTCCAGTGAGCGCAAGCGGGGTAATTGGCGAAGCGCTGAAGGAATTCCGCGTGATTCTTTTGGATCAACGTGGCACGGGGTGCTCGCATCGAATTGATGCGGCCAATATTGCGGATATTCCGGCCGAGCGGCTTGCACAATTGCGTCAGGAATACATCGTCGAAGACGCGGAAGCATTGCGAAAGCATTTGAGCATTGCGAAATGGTCGCTGTATGGGCAGTCCTTTGGTGGTTTTTGCATTACTTCGTATCTCAGCCGCTATCCGAAATCCGTGGAGCACGCTTACCTCACAGGTGGTTTGCCCGTTCTGGACCGTGGCGCTGATGACCTTTATCGCACGACATATGGGAAGCTGCGCACCCGCCACGAGCGCTTTATCGCGAGTATCCGTGGGCCGAAAACCGCATTCGAGAAATCTGCGCGCACCTGGAGCAATCTGCAGAAACTCTTCCCACAGGTGAGCGTCTGAGTTCTCGCCGATTCCGAACCATCGGAATTGAATTGGGTCGTGGAGATGGATTCCACAATCTGGCGTATTTGTTGGAGAGCCATTCCACATTCGCAATGGTGAAAAGCAATTGCGCACTGATTTCCTAGTCGATGTCGGATCCCGCGTGAGTTTCGCCGAGGGGCCGCTATACGCCGCGATTCACGAATCCATTTATGGCGGTGTCGGGGAGCAGCCCACAACTAATTGGGCAGCGCACCGCATTCGCGAGGAGATTCCAGGTTTCGAAGAAAATGCCAATCCCGCAGGTGACGAGCTGTTTTACCTCACCGGCGAGCACATTTTCCCCTGGCAATTCGACGAAGACCCTGCGCTCATTCCGTTCAAGGAAAAGGCCGAAGAATTGGCGCAGCACACCTGGGAAAACTCGCCGTATGATTCCGCGCGCTTGCTTGCCGACGCTCCGACCTCGGCAGCCGCGGTTTATCTTGACGACATTTTCGTACCGTTCGATTACTCGATGGGGACAGCCAACTGCTACCGAGATCTGCGACCACATGTGACCAATGCATTCCAGCATGACGGTATTCGCCACGATGGCGCGGCAATCTTTGCGCGGCTCCGCGAGCTCGTCGAGGATCACTAGGCGAGTATCCGAGCGCTGAGTCTTAGCGCGGTGAGCTCGACCGAGCCTAGACCTGTGCGCGCGCAAGTCGAGCAAATGCGCCGTCTGCGTTCAGGAGGTTGTCATACGTGCCGCGTTCGATGAGCTGGCCGTTTTCGATGACCAGGATGTCATCGGCCTCGGCCAGTGTCTGAAGTCGGTGCGCAATAAAGATGCAGGTCGCTCCACATGCGCGGGCATTGTCCACGATACGAGCCTGCGTCAGTGGATCCTGGTGGCTGGTGGCTTCGTCGAAAATAACAATCTTTCCGGCGAGGTGTGCAGCGAGGTCATTGGGCTTAGTGCCGTCGGCTAGTACCGCGCGTAAGTAGGTGCGGGCCAGCGCCAGACGTTGACGCTGACCACCGCTGAGCCGCTGCGCGCGGCGGCCAATGGGCCTGTCCAACGGCATCTCAGCAGGGTTGATGGCGGCGAGTTCGAGCGCCCAGTGCATCAGTGATTCGGGAACCTCGCAGCCATCAGGCGTGCCGAGACATAGATTCTCAGCGATGGTGGCCTCCATGAGAAAGGGATTCTGATCTGCGACAACAACCGTTCGGCAGACATTGGTTGAGCCGAGGTCACGGGCATTGTGGCCATTGATGATGACCTCGCCGACATCCGGATCGACATGCCGCTGGATTAGCCGGGAGAGTGTGGACTTGCCCGAACCAGTTGGGCCGACCACACCGATGAACTGGCCTGAGGCAATACGCAGATTGATCTTGGTCAGTGCAGGGTTATCGGCGCCAGGGTAGCGGTAGCTGACATCGCTCAGTTCGAGGGCAGGGACTGAGTCGCCCGAGTTGGCCCTCGCGGTCTGCGCGTGGTGCAGGTCCAGCGACTCCGGCTGCTTCGGCTCTTCCACAGTCGGCGGCTGCGCGGCCAGCTCCCTGATCCGAGTGACTGCATTGAGTCCTGCTGGCAGAGAAGATGCCAGGCGCTCGATCGAATCCATTGATGAAGCAGTTCCCGCCACCAGGGACGTCGTCACCAAAACAGCAGGGAGCATACGGTAGTCGGCTGAAAGCGCCGGGATACCAGCACAGAATACGGCAATGCTGCCGCCCCAAATCCGAAGCCCAGTCGCACCAGAGCGCAGTCCAGCCCGCTTGCCGCCTGCACGCATCTTCTGCGCAAGCTTCTCGTCGAGCTCACGCAGCCCCCGCAGCCGCTGCTCGGCTGCGCCGTAGATGAGGATTTCCTCCCGAAGTCGCAACGTATCAGCGATATACTGCGCAATCTCCGTGCGTGTGGAGTTCGTTGCGGAGGCCTCCGTCGTCGCCTTTTTAGAGCCTGCGAACGCAATCACAAAGCCAACCGCAAAGGTCAGTGCCAGAGCAATCGTAGGCAGTGCTCCGGCAGTCAATGACGCTGTCACGACCGCCAGCAGAGGAATAAGTACGGCCGTCACCGCGGGCGCAATTGTGTGCGCAAAGAAGACTTCCACACGGTCAACATCACGAATCGCAATCGTGTGAACCCTGGCAGTACCCAGCCCATCGGTTACCGCGGGCGCTTGCGGGATAAGACGCTCGACGATCCACAGTCGCAGCTCACCGAGCAGACGAAATGCCGCCAAATGTCCGAGGTACTGCTCGACATACCGCAGAATTGCTTTCAGCAGCGCTAGCCCCGCAACCACACCAATGACCGCCCACGTCCACTGCATGCCCATGCTTTGCGACGAGTCGGTTGCGTCCCACCTCGACAGCGCAATTGTGGCAATTGCCCAGGCAGGCACGGCCAGCATCAATGCGCCCAGAATGTGTCCAGTCACGCGTGCGAGGACAGATGCACTGAGCGCCCCGCGAGCCTGTGCGGAAAAGCGCAGCAACCAGATGATGTTGTTCATGTCAGCTCTCCTCGGTCAGCGCCCGTGCGTAGTACTCATTGCTTGTGCTCAGTTCGTCGGGTTCGCCCACAGCCACGATTCGGCCTTCGGCAACGACAATGACCAGGTCAACGTCCGATAGTGCTTCCATTCGGTGAGCCACCATGATGCTCGTGCGACCTGAAGCGAGGCGGGTCAAGGACTCCTTGATGAGACCTTCCGTCCGACGATCGATGTCCGCTGTCGGCTCGTCGAGAAGCACAATCGGAGCAGTACCGAGCAGACCACGCGCAATGGCTAGGCGGCGTCGTTGCCCGCCCGAGAGCCAATTGCCCTGATCGCCGACCTCCGAATCGAGACCACCAGGGCGCTGTTCGATTTCGGTGAGTAAGTGCACGTCGCGAAGTGCTTTTCGCATATCGACGGCCGTTGCGTCCGGGCATGCGATGCGAAGATTGTCCGCGACGGTGGTGCCGAAAATGGCTGGTTGCTGGGAGATGAGTAGCGAGTTGGCGAGCAACTCTGGGGTTGAAAGCGCGTGGCCGTCGAGGGACACTTCCCCGGAATGTGGCTGCAGGCCTGCGAGTACACGCAGGAGAGTGCTTTTTCCGGAACCGCTGGGGCCAACGATGCCGACTCTGCTGCCGGTTGGAATTGTCAGGTTGATATCGGAGAGAATGCGCTTTTCGCCGATGTCAACGCTGACATCGCGAAAGGAAATCTCCGGTGCGTGCTGTCCGTGCGGTGCCTGTGGCGCGGAGGCATCGGTGGAATGCGCTGTTGCGGCTGTGGACGCTTCAGCTGGAGGTTCACCGAATACCTCCACAATTCCATTTCGATGGGTGCGTCCACCGAGTCCGATGTAGAAGGTCCGACCGACACGATTAACGGGCTCGTAGAGCAGAACGGATAGAAAAACACCTGCGAGAGACGTGCCGACGCTGATTGCGCCGGCCTGTAAACGCAGCAGGACAAGGCCGATTGCTGTAGTCGACATTGCAATTCCAAAAACCGCATCGTTGACAATAATCATCAGCTGATTGCGGGCGAGCAGGGCAGTGAGCTCAGCCATCGCGGTGCGAGTTTGGCTGGCAAAACGTGCCATGACCCGGTCAATTGCTCCAAGAACTTTGAATGTGCCCAGCCCTTCGAGCATTTCCAAATACGCATGTGTGGCCTTCGCTTGCTTTCGGCGATACGTCGCATTGGATTTCCGCAGGATTTTTCCAGCACCAATAATGATCAACGGCGTGGAAATGAAAAATAGTGCCAGCCACAAGGCGGTCTTCGTATCCACCCACAAAGCCCAGACCACCAAAATGATCAGTGGAGCACTAAACGAGGCCAACGTGGGAGCGAGAAATGTCGCTCGGTAATTCGCGGTCTGTTCGACGCTTGTGGTCGCGGCATCGAAGAGTAGGCCCTCGCCAGCGTTGGCGGCGCTTCGGTGTGCGTGACCGGATTTCCCGCCACCGTGCCCTTTTCCATGTGCGTGCTTCGGGGCCTGTTCAGGAGCAGAAAACTCCGGCTTCAGCACACTGCCAACCACATGCGAGCGCCACAGCTTTTCCTGCTCACCAGCTAGCTGTGGTGGTAATGCCTCGGTGACATAAGCAGAGAGGCTTCCCAGAATGACCGCCACAATTGCAGCGGACAGGGATTCATGAAGTCCCCACTGCCCAAACCAGTTGCCGCCACTGGTGTCTGCGACACCGCCGTACAAACTGCTTAGAGCATCGAGCGCGTGTCCAAGAGACACGGCACTGAGAGCGAAGAAAAAGCTGCGCCCCCAGCTGGATAACAAAACCCAGTGCATTCGGCGGGGTGGGGAAGTCAGTGCTTCATGAATCCACATAGCGACGTGAAAACCTATTTTCTATTTAGCCAGCGCGTCAGCGATCTCACGCAGTCCATCGGGCATGTGCATTCCGGCGGTGCCAGAGGTCGTCTTCGCATCAATCAGTTGCACTCGATCATTCTTGACCGCAGCGACGTCGGCAAGCGCCGGATTATCCAGCAACTCCTGGAATGGAGCCTTGCCCTGTCCGTGGAAATCCTGAATCAAAATGACATCCGGATTGAGTTGCACAATTGTTTCCGGGTCAGCGGGAACGGCACCCGGGCGCTTGCCCTTTGGCGAAATCGGCTCGCCACCGGCCAGCTCAACGAGATTCGTCGTCGCCGACTGCATTCCCATAATCATCTTCTGACCACCGCGGGCAAACAGGACCAGCGTTTTTGGCTTAGTTGTGGAATCAATTCCCGAGAGAATCTCTTCGGTTTCCGACTCAATCTTGGCAACCATTTCGGCCGCCTTGTCCTCGGCTCCCAGCAACTTGCCGAGCGTGGTCACCGATTCTGCCAGCGCCTTCGGCGAAGCGAATTCACTGCTGGAAAACGCAGCGGTCGGAACATCGCTGGCGCCCAGCAGCTTGCTTGCCGACTGCTCCTGATCATGGCGGCTAGTCATCAACACCATGTCCGGCTCATAGGACAGAATCTGCTCCGGATCCGGCTTCGTGGAGTTGGCAATTGCATTAGGCACCTTACGCGCCAGCTCAACCTGATTACCAGAGGTCTCATCGAGCGCGTTCTTCGTCACCGCGACGACACGCTCTGGCCCAACCAGTTCCAACGCCAGATCCGCAACTTCGGTCGACAGTGCAACGATGCGCTTCGGCTGACTCTGCACCATGACGTCATGGTCGCCGACTGTCACAGTCCGCGGCCACTGCGCCTGCTTGTTCGTCGAAGTTTCGCTTGACGACGGCTGCTGCGCCGTCTCCTCCGAAGTGGAACAAGCGACCACCGCTGCGAGGGGGAGTGCTGCAATCAACGGCAGAGCGAAGGTCTTTTTAGAGTTTCGCTTCAAGGCCGAGATAGGAGAAGTTGGTGAAAACACGAAAGTACTTCCTTGAGTGTTGAGTTTTGATTGTTGGGGAATTTTCGGTTGCGTTGGTGCTAGCTGGAAGCAGACAGTCTGAATCAGACAGTCTGAATCAGATAGTCTGAAACAGCCAGCCGCAATCAGTCAGCCGGGCGAGCCCGAGCCAACGCCGTCACTCGCACCGAACCGGTATGCGGATCCGTATCGACAGCGCTGGAGATGCGATAAATCGCATCTATTCGGGGAGGCGTCAGCACTTCTTCGGCGGAACCAGTGACTTCCAATCCGCCGTTGTGAATCACACTGAGCCGGTGGCAGCTGCGGGCCGCGAGGTTGAGGTCATGAAGGACGACTCCGATACCGTGGCCTTCGTCGGCAAGCTCGCCGAGGAGCTCGAGGATTTCCAGCTGAAACCCGATGTCCAAGGCCGCAGTGGGTTCGTCGAAAAGCATGACCTTGGCCTGTTGTGCCAATAGCTTTGCGATGAACACCAATTGCCGCTGCCCGCCGGACAGAGCTGTGATAGGGCGGTCGGCGAGTGCGGTGACACCGACGCGGTCGAGAGCGTAGGCGACGATGTCGTGGTCCGTGGAGTTTAGTGAGCTGCGGAAACGGTCACGCCGACGGTGGTGCGCGTACCTGCCGAGTGCCACGACAGTTCGAACGTCAATAGCAGTATCGGCCGGTGTGTGCTGCGGCAGGTACGCCAATCGAGTGGCGCGTTCGTGGGCACGAAGCTTCGTCAGCGGCGCGCCGAGGAGCTCAACCTGCCCCGAACTCGGTGTCACAATGCCAGCCATAGCACGGAGCAAGGAGGATTTTCCGGTGCCGTTGGAGCCGATGATGCCTTGGACTTCGCCAGGTCGAATAGCAAGGTTCACGCCACTTACGACGGTCCGATTGCGGTAACCGACACTGAGATCGGTAGCCCGCAGCAGCGCGGTGCTGTCGGTGTCTGGCTTAGTGACGTGGTCGGTGAGATTTTGCGTCTGCTGACTCATGACTGGCGACCACCTTGCCGAAGAATCAACGCGAGTAGCGCAGGTGCGCCAAGGAACGCGGTGACTGTGCCAGTTTGCAGAGCAACTGGGGAAAAGAGACTGCGGGCGACGAGGTCGGCGAGAATGAGAAATACTGCGCCGAGGCACATAGAAATGGGCAGCAGGCTGCGGTGATCGGGGCCGATGGCAAGGCGAATCAGGTGCGGGACGACCAATCCGACAAAGGAAATAACGCCAGTGACAGCGACGCCCGCTGCCGTGACTAAAGCAGCCAGGGCGAGTAGCAGTTGCCGGATCCACACTGTGCGCATACCAGTGGCAGCGGCCTGTTCTTCGCCGAGGAGGAGCAGGTTGAGTTCGGGAATGAGCATCATCAGGATAACCGTGCCGACGGTAATGGGGCCGACTGCCAGCGCAATGTCCTGCCAATTGGCAGCAGTCAAATCGCCGTTGAGCCAGAACATGGCCTGTTGTGCGTCATCACTGTGTGGCGCGTTCGCGATGGTGGCGGCGATGACTGCGCCGAGGAACGCATTGAGCGCAATGCCGACGAGCAACAGGGTGGCTCCACTGCCGCCATTGAGACCGGCGACGATCTGGACAAATATGACAGCCAGCAACGCGCCTATGAATGCGCCTGCCGAGAGGACCCACGGCGCTTTCGCGGCCACGCCAGTGACGATGAGAATAACGGCTACCACTGCTGCACCGGAGGAGACACCGGTAACACCGGGTTCGGCCAGCGGATTGCGAAAAACTGCCTGCATGGTTGCACCTGCGACAGCGAGCGAGGCACCGACCAGTCCAGCAAGGAGGACACGGGGCAGCCGGATGCTCCAGACAAGTGATTGCGTGGCAGGGGATATCTCTGGCAGAAGGTGGTTGAGAGCCGGGAGGTCGTCGGAAAGCGTCTTGATGAGCGGGGTGAGCAGCGCGACGATGCCGTTGCTGAAACCTGTTCCCGCGGGGCCTATGGAGATCGCCAAGAGGATTGTGGCGGGGACGGCCAGGAAAAGTAGAAAGCCGAAGAGCCGGGCTCGAAGTTTTTGTTTTCGAGTGCGCGGAAGAGAAGCTCTATCGACAATAGTTTTCACTTGGTTAATGATGGACAATTTGAAAATAATTGTCAATAAAGGCGTGTCGGTGGGGCTGTGGGGTCCCCTAAGAACAGCAAAACCCCGCACCAGCTCCCTTGTGAAAACAGGGTGCTAATGCGGGGTGAAGAAGCTCTGTAGCTTACTTCTTGTCGCCCAGGCGCTCGTCTGCCATGTCGCGAACCTTCTTGATCTGGTCGGCCTTGTCCTCGCCGAGCTTGTCCTTGCCCAGCTGCTCAGCCTTGTCCAGAACCTTGTCGGTGTTCTCTTCGTTGCTCAGTGCTTCCTTGGCCTTGTCCATAAGTCCCATGGTGAAGACTCCTTCCATTTTTAATGTCTATTCGCGTTTTTTCGTTTGCGGCATAGAGTGTACCGATGAATTGGCGACGTTGCGACCGTTTTGGACTCACGGAGCGAATCCGGGATTCGACTGGCAACACCGTGACTGACGGCTATTGAGTGGCTATTGAGCTGTCTTGGTGCGGGCTTCATCTGCCTTGTGCATGACTTCGCGCTCGTACTTGCCGACGAAGATCATGAGGACAAACGCAATAGCGACAACTCCAATGAGGGTTGCGAATGTGACATTCCAGCCTGCGAAGTCGATCAAGAGACCGACACCAGTGGAGGCGAGTGTTGCGCCGAGAAGGTATCCGAACAATCCAGTGAAACCAGCTGCGGTTCCCGCAACATACTTAGGCGAGAGGTCGATGGCCTGCAGTCCGATGAGCATGATTGGGCCGTAAATGAGTGCGCCGATCAGGGAGATGAGCACATAGAACATCCACAATGGTGCCGTAGCGGGTAGCTGCCAGTATGCGAAAATGGTGATGCCGGTGCCGATCAGGAAGAGCATGCCGGCGCCTGAGCGCCAACCCTTGAAGACCTTGTCGGAGACCCATCCGCACAGCAGGGTGCCCACAATTGCTGCGCCCTCGTAGAGCATGAATCCGATGATTCCGCCCGTGACGTTGGTCTTGTGCAATTCGTTTGTCAGGTAAATCGGAATCCAGTTGAGAACGCCGTAACGAAGTGCGTAGACGAACACATTGGCCAGCGCCAACATGACGATAACCGGATTGGTAAGAACATGGTTCTTGACGATTGCGAACCAGGGTTCTTGTGCCTCGTCATTAGTTCCTTCGACCTTGTCTGGGTCGTTACGGTATTCCTCTACCGGAGGCAGTCCCATGGATTGCGGGTTGTCTCGAATCAGCAGGAATGCGATGGCAGCAATCACGAGCGCGACAATCGCCGGTAGCCAGAATGCGGGAGTCCAGTCGGCATCGGAAGTGGCGAACGAATGCAAGCCCCAGGCTGCCAGAGCACCGCCGACGGCGGCGCCAACATTGTGGGCAGTGTTCCAGATCGACATCAAAGTGCCACGCTCGGATGTCGAGAACCAGTGGACGACAACTCGTCCAGAGGGAGGCCAGCCCATGCCTTGGAACCAACCGTTGATGAACATGACTGTCGCGAATACTGCAACAGAAGCGCTGATGGCCGGGACGAACGCAACAAAGAGGTTTACGACCGCGGACAGTGCTAGGCCAAGTGGGAGGAAGTACCTGGCATTGGCTCTGTCGGAGAGCATGGCCATGAAAAACTTGGATAGGCCGTAGGAGAACAGCACGGCATTGGCTACGATGCCGATTCCGGCTGCGCCAAGTAGGTCGTGCTTTTCCAGTACGGCGGACACCAGGGGGATGTTATTTCTGATGAGGTAGAAGCCCGCGTAGCCGATGAAGATGCCCATGAAGACGTTGAATCGCCAGGTCCGGTAGGTCGGGGCAATCTTTTCCTCGGGGAGGGGAGCTGCTGGGCCGGGTGCGCTGAGCCAGCCGAGCCTCTGACTGCTCATAATGACAGTCCTTTCGCTGAAGGCCGCCGTTTCCTCTAATGCAACCCGGGTGGGGAGCTAGGGCAGCGGGCGGAGAGCTTTATCGTTTCAGCGATGAGTTTACAGTGGCGTCAATCCTTGTTAACGGGTTGTTAACCTCTCGGTCTTGGAGGCCTTTGAGAGGGGTTGGCGTAAAAGCAATTAATGCTTGTCGCCACCTAAAGAATGTCGTTAATAGCCTCGGTGGGACGCGCTATCCTTACCCCCTTGTCAGTGACAACAAACGGGCGCTCAATCAGGCGTGGGTGCGCGACCATTGCGTCCAGGAGTTCATCGTCACTGGAATCCCTGGAAAGCCCTAGTTCCTTGAACTCCGCTTCCTTCGTACGCACAGCATCGATGACATTCAGGCTGGCCGCCTTAATTAGTGAGCGCAGCTCGGCCTTAGTTGGGGGAGTGTCCAGGTATTTGATGATTTCCGGTTCGATTCCGGCTTCGCGCAGTACGGCGAGAGCCTGGCGGGACTTTGAGCAGCGGGGGTTGTGATAAATCTTCGCTTCCATGCCTCCATCATGGCTGATGTTGTGGTGTGAAGGTTAGCGCTGTGGTGAAACCGCCTGCGGTTAGATCCTGTTCACTGTTTATCTTTAAAAATGTAACGCCAAAAACACTTAAGTTCAATAGGTTGAAAATAGTTGTCGTTAGGTTTACTCTCACACGTGATAGATGAACGGCGAAGTGCGCCCCAACCGCCCCTAAGGTGACCAGATTTACTGAAGCGGCCGGTCAGCGTAGCCGTCGCAAAGCAATAACAAATAATCAAGAGCGGACACCAACATGACAATTTCCGGAAAACTTTCGCGATCAGCTAAGTCCATGTGTGCGGGCCTTTCGATCTTGCTAGCGGGCGCCGGCCTTGCAGCGTGTGGCGATGGCAGTGAGGGAGCCAGCGGCGAGAACCCAATCAACGTCGTGGCTTCCACGACGCAGATTTGTGATTACGTGAAGCAACTGGACATCGATGCAGTTGATTTGACCTGCCTGTTGGCGCCGAATGCAACAGCACATGAGCTGGAAATGACCCACGAGCAGCTGACCAAGACTGGTAACGCCGATCTCTTGTTCGTCAACGGCGTTGACCTGGAGCACTTCCTGGATCAGGCGATTGAGTCCTCGGGCTTTTCCGGAACGATGGCAGTAACCAGTGGCGTTCTCACTGCAGGTGACGTAGATGCCATGAAGGCAGCCAAGGACACGGACAAAACAAAGCCACTGCCACCAGAGAAGGCGAAGAATGGTAACTACACCATCGACCGAGGGGTGGAAAAGATTGATGTCGCCCCATGGCCATTCCCGCCGGAAGAACCCGGTGAGGAGGCGGAATTCCGCTTCGATCCGCATGTATGGACCTCACCGAAGAACGCCAAGATCCAGGTTGCCAATATCGGCTATGCCCTGGAACAGGTCGCTGAGGAACGTGGCGACAATGAGCTGAAGTCCACCATCGCCGACCACGTTGCGGCCTACCAGGAGAAGCTGAATCAGCTGGATGAGTGGGCAAATAAGTCCATCGCCACCGTGTCGGACCCTGTGCTGTTTACCAGCCACGATGCCTTTGGATACTTCTCCCACGAGTTCAATATCAACTTCATCGGCGCAGCGCTGTCTGATTTCAACGAGCAGCAGGATGCCACGGCCGCGCATATCGCCGAGGCGGCAAAGACCGTGAAGGACTCGGGTGCAACCGCGCTGTTTGCGGAGAACTCGAACAACTCGAAATCAATTGAGGCGATCGCCAAGGCCGCAGGTGTCAAGGCCATCGTTGGTGAGGACGCACTCTACGGCGACTCCCTTGGTCCGGCTGGCAGTGCCGGCGAGACCTACATCGGTTCCATCATCCACAACGTCACTCAGGTTGTGACGGCATGGGACGGAACTGTCGCGCCGCTGCCAGAGGGCATCAAGTGAGCCGTAACCGCTTAGCTAACCCCATGTCTGCTGACCCCATAGTCACGCTCCGCGATGCCTCATTCGGCTACACGGCGGTACCCATCGTCAATCACATCACCGCCAATGTCGCGCCGGGTACCGGGCTTGCACTCATCGGCGCCAATGGCTCTGGAAAAACGACTGTGCTGCGCGGAATCCTAGGTGGGACTCGTCTTCTCGCTGGTGAGATGCACAATAACGCGAAGATCGTGTCCTACGTCCCGCAGTCGGCAGACCTCGATCGCACTTTTCCGGTCACGGCTTTCGATGTCGTCGCCATGGGAGTTCTGCGCGAACTGCGCCCCTTCCAACCGCTTGGACACCGCAAAGAACGCATCCACGCAGCGCTAGCCAAAGTCGGACTTGCCGACCGCACCGTTGATCGTTTCGGCAACCTCTCCGGTGGTCAGCAGCAACGCGTCCTGTTGGCGCGCGCCATCGTCGCACGTCCGCAACTTGTGCTTCTCGACGAGCCGTTCAACGGCCTCGACACTGAAAATCGGGCCATGCTGCTGAATCTCCTCAACGAACTGAAGGAAAATGGCACGGCGATCATTGCGGCCACTCATGATCTCGTGCTTGCTGAAGAGACCTGCGAAAACACATTAATCGTGGCAGAACAGCCGGCTTTTGGTGCGACCTCGAAGTTGGTGCCAGCCTATGTGGACTGAGCTTGCGAATGCGCTTGGGATCGCGCCTTTCATGTTCAGGCCACTAGTGCTGCTGATTGCCCTCGGGGCGGTCTCTGGCCTGGTCGGTGTCATCGTGAACCTTCGTGGTCTCGAGTTCAATGCCGAGGCCATGGTGCATTCGATTTTTCCCGGAATTGTGGCCGGTGCCGTATTCGGCGGCATCGACATGATTATCCCGGTGGCCGCGGCATTTGCGGTGGTAGTGGCAGTAGCACTGACCTTGGTATCGCGCTCGCACATGTCGGAAGCCGGAGTGGCAGTCGTACTGACCAGCTTCTTTTCCATTGGCGTGATCCTCTCGCTGAAGAAAGGTGATCAGTCAGGACAGCTGGAAGCGCTCATGTTCGGGCGACTGCTGGAAGTCACCGACTCCCGTCTCACCAGCGCCCTAATTGTCTGTGCCATCGCCTTGGTTCTTATCGCAGTGACCTGGCGCCAGCAGGTGTTTGTTGCCTTTGATCGCTTCGGTGCCAAAGCCGCAGGCGTCAATGTGTGGGGCATCGACCTCACCATTAACGCGGCGATTGCTGCGGTGGTGGTGTCGTCGGCAAGCGCAGTGGGAGTGTTGCTGGTAGTCGGATATCTGGTCGTGCCGGGAGCGGCGGCGAGACTGCTGACTCGCCGAGTGCATGTGATGGTGCCGATTGCGATTGCAGTGGGCTGTCTCAGCGGAATCGTTGGTTTGGCACTGGTGCCTTTGGGGCCGGTGTCGCCTCAGGCAGTCGTCGCGCTGACCTCGGTGGGACTGTATTTCGTGGCACTGGGACTGCGCGGCGTGATGGGAGGCGACCGTGTCTAGCATCCTGATTTTGCCAATCATCGAGCTGATATTGGTCGGCGCATTGGCCGGCGTGGTGGGGGTACTCGCGGTGCTGGGCAAACAAGTGTTCTTCGCAGAAGCGATTACACATGCGACTTTTCCCGGTGCGGTGGTGGGCGTTGTTATTGCGGCAGCGCTCGGCCTGAGCCACTCGTGGATTTCGGTGTTCCTCTTTATCGGGGCATTTCTGATGTGCATTCCGATTGGGGCCCTGTTCGGTCTGTCGAAGGTGGGGACGACGTCCTCGGCGGCGGGAATTGTGCTGACATTCGGGTTCGCGCTGGGCTACTTTCTGAACAAGTGGTTCGCCCCGTTGCCGGTGAAGGTTGAGAGTTTCCTGGTCGGCAGCGTACTCAACGTGAACAAGATTGATATTGCGCTGTCGGGTGGGCTCTTGCTGCTGGTGGCGTTGGTGCTGGTGGCTCGGTGGCGCCAGCTGATTTACTTCACATTCGATCCGGAGTCTTTCGGGGTCGCGCATTCGAGGAGAAGAGCACAGTTGGTCATCAGCGGGCTGATTGTGTTGACTCTGGTGGCGCTGATTCCGGCTGTCGGCACGATTTTATCCATCGCGCTGTTGGCTGCCCCGGCAGCTGCGCTGGTTGGGGTAGTGAACGATACCCGTTTGCTATTCGTGTTAGCACCATTGATGGGTATCGCGATTGGCCTGGTGGGGCTATTCATTGCGGTGGCGGCGAACTTGTCAGTTGGTGGCTGTATTGGCGTGTGCGCCGGTTGTTTCTATGTCCCCCTCAAGATTGCGGCAACACGCAATAACGCTAGAGTTTAAAGAATGCACGTGGAGGATTTACCAGCAAAGACCCAGGACTACCTCAAGGTCATTTGGGATTTGCACGAGCGCACCGGTGAAAAAGTGGCACTAGGCGACGTCGCTGAGCGGATGGGTGAAAAGAAGCCCACCGCCAGCGAAGCTGTGAAGAAGCTAGCTGCACGTGGACTTGTCAACCACGAGCCGTACCGGGGCATTAGCCTGTCGGACCGTGGGCGGGATATTGCGCTGATCATGGTGCGTCGCCACCGGCTTATTGAAAGCTTCTTGGTCTCGACTCTGGGATACACCTGGGATGAGGTTCACGAGGAAGCTGAAAAGCTTGAGCATGCGGTCTCGGATGATTTCATTAGTCGCATTGATGCAATGCTGGGATTCCCTGAGCGCGATCCGCATGGCGATCCAATTCCCAGCGCCAGCGGTACCATCGCCAGCGCAGTGCGCACTGACCTGACGGATATCGAAGCTGGCGCGATGGTGGTAGTCGATCGTATTAACGACTCCGATCCTGAATTGCTGCGCTATTTGGCTACATCAGGGGTAGGCCCGGGGACCGTGCTCCGAGCCGAAGCCGCACCATATGCAGGTATGCATGTCTTCGCCATCATCGATGAGGTGGGCGATAACGAGCCAAAGAAAATTCATGTGGCAGACTCGGCACTATGGGCAATCAAGGCGACTCCAACAACCAACTGACGAGAGCCGCAGCGCGCTCTTACTATAAGGTGTCGCGGAATCTCACTGGGCCGACGAAAGTGCCACCCGCACCGTCAGTGTCGTTCGACAGCGTGAAGAGTGCTCGTCGGCAGGCATATGCCAGTGTCGAGAGTGTTGATGTGCCGTTGAATGCCATCGCTATCTCACGCGCCGAGCAGCAGGAACACATGGTTGACCTCGAACGTCGATTGAATGCCTCGACCAAAGACATGCGTGCCCTGGTTGACTACGAAGAGCAGCGCATTGCGGTTACTAGCACTGTCAAAGAGGCAATCGTCTATACGCTGCTGGCAATACTCCTTCTGGCAGCAGCCATTGGACTTGGCTACGCCAGCCACCTGGGGGCCGATGCGATCTTGAATGCTGCGGCGGAGGTGACACCGCGGTGAGTAAACGTTCAGGCTCCGACAACGGGTGCGTGACGGTCATTGTCGTCTTTTTCTTTTTTGGCCTGATTATTCAGCTCTTCGGTGTCACGCTGTGGATTCTGCAATATGCATTGCCAGTGGCGGGTTTGGTGCTTGCGATTCTCATCGCATACCAGGCGTGGGCCGGTGTGCGCCGTAGTGCTGAGGCGCACGAGCTCGCCGAGCGTAATCACGCGGAGCTGCAGCAGATTGCCATGGACACCGAGTACCAGCTCACCGCAATCCTCTCTGCCTGGGACAATGTGAACACCACAATGGGTGTCGGCACCATCTACAAGGATGTATTTGCCTCCGGTGAGGCTACGCCGGAGCTCATCGAGCTACGCGGTGAGCTCTCTCGTGCCCGGAAGCTAAACAACCGACTGCGCGAGCAGCGCGAAACTATGACCAACCGGGAGCTGGTGGAAGCCATCTCTGATGCCGACGAGCTGTGGTGCTCGCTGACGAAGACGTATCAGAACGCTCGTCGCGAGCTGTAGTAACGCGCCTGGTTTACTCGACGGTCATCACAATCTTGCCGTCAGCGTGCCCGTCTTCCAATACTCGGTGGACCTCCGCGACTTCGGTGAGATTCTTAGTCAGGCCGATAGGAAGTGAAATCTCACCGGCAACCACGCGGTCGGCCAGGTCGGCATAAATAGTCGTGTCATTCGAAATGGCCGGAATGTGTGCCTCAATGCCACGTTCCCTCGCCGGTGTCAGGTCGGCCAGTGAAGGCAGCGCCACAATCCGACCATCCGATGCCAACACATCCAGCGAGGGGAGGAAAGTGTCGAAGTACACGCCATCGAGCACAACATCAACGCCCTCGGGGAACCGCCGGCGCACAGCCTCGAATACATCTTCCGCTGTGTAATCAATATGCTGCGCGCCAAAGCCCACTAGTTTTTCATGATGGCGTGACGACGCACTGGCCAACACAGTTGCGCCACGGGCAACCGCCAGCTGTGTCATCAGCTGGCCAACACCGCCACCTGCACCATGGATGAGTACGGTGTCACCGCTTTTTACCTTTGCAAGCTGCTCGACAGCGACGGTCGCCGTGATTCCCACTAGGGCAAGACCCGCAGCGGTAACGTCGTCAAGCGAATCGGGCGTTCGGACCACACCGTCGGCGGGGAAGACGTTGTGCGTTGCGTAGGTGCCGCGGAAGTCGTCGAAGCCGCGCATGCCGAAGACACGGTCGCCGGGGACGAAGCTGTCCACACCTTCGCCGACGGCAACGACTTCACCCGCGGCTTCGCGTCCGAGGACGGCGGGAGGGTTGAATTTTGTGCACAGACCGGAAGAGCCATCGCGCATCTTGTAGTCCAGCGGATTCGCGCCGATGGCTGTGGTTTTGACCAGGATTTCGCCGGGACCGGGCTGAGCATGATCGATAAGTGTCCTGGTGAAAATGTCAGCGGGGCCGAACTCCGGAATGGTCATTGCGTATGCGTTGCCTGAATTTGCTGCCATGTCCATCACTGTAGTCCTAGCAGCTAATTATCAACGGTCGGCAAGCGGGAGGGCAGCGGTGACGGCACTGAACGACTCATTGAGGTAGGCGCTGAGGAGGTCGGCGGCGTGGTTTGGGGTGTCCTCGATGAGAACTTTGGCGATACTGATGTGGCGATCGGCGTATCGGGCATGGAGTTCGATGCTTTGGGGGTAGGAGAGGAAGCAAAGACGGAGTTGGGCCTGAATTGATTCGGCGGTGGCTAACAGGTCGGGGGACCCGGAAGCTCTGACGATGGCGAGGTGAAAGGCATTATTCCGTTCGGGAAGGTTCAATGATGACTGTGAACCACAAATAGAAAGAATCTCTTCGCCGAGGAGCTTTGCCTGGCTCTTGCTTAGCGATCGCAGTGTTCCGCATTCGACGACATGGCGAAAGGCATACAGTTCGCGGATGCGTTGTTTGTCGAAGGAGGCTATAAAAACGCCGTGATGAGGAATATGAGTGAGTAACCCCTCAGATTCCAGCTTGCGGTAGACCTGTCGGATGGTGTTGCGGCTGACCTGCAGTCGCGCAGCAAGTTGGGTTTCACGGAGCTGCTCGCCGCTATAGTGCTTTCCGGCGAGAATCTCTCGGCGCAGGACAGTTGCGGTGACATCCGCTACTGAAACGTCTTGTTGTTTTTCCCCAGAGGACGTGCGGGTCTGATCGTCGAGGATGTTTCCGGGGGTAGTCATGTAATACAGACTACTAAAGCACTTTTGTGTGGCGGCCATCACCAATTAACATACGAGACATTGTTCAACAATCTCTGTGCAGGCGATCTTCAACGTAGGAATCCTTCAACGTGGGAATCGTCAGACTTGTAGGGAAAGGCCTTACGCTATGGACGCTTCAACATCTGCCCATAAGGCGCGGCGAACGGCACTCCTCGGCGCCGTATTCCTGATGGCGACCAGTGCTATCGGGCCGGGCTTCCTCACCCAGACCGCAACCTTTACGGCCAAGCTTGGCGCGGCTTTCGCCTTTGCCATTGTGATCTCGGTGCTTCTTGATATCGCGATTCAGCTCAACGTGTGGCGAGTGATTGCTGTCTCTGGACGCCGCGCGCAGGAGCTCGGCAACGCCGTGCTTCCGGGGCTGGGCTGGTTAATGTCAATTCTCATTGTCATCGGTGGTGTGGTCTTCAATATTGGCAACGTCGGCGGTGCTGGACTTGGTGCGAACGCGATGTTGGGCGTGGACGCAAAGATTGGCGGCATTGTTACTGCAATCCTCGCCATTGGCTTCTTCCTCTCCCGGCGGGCGGGTATGGCGCTGGACAAGGCACTCGTTGTGCTCGGTGTCGTGATGATTCTGGTCACTGGAATTGTGGCGTTCAGTTCTAACCCGCCAGTAGGGGAAGCACTGAAGAACACGGTCATGCCCGACACGATTGATTTGTTGGCAATCATCACGCTCGTCGGTGGCACTGTTGGCGGTTACATTACTTACGCTGGCGCTCACCGCATGCTTGATGCTGGCGCCGGCGGTGTAGAGAACCTCGCACAGACCACTCGCTCATCTGTTACGAGCATCATCGTCACAGCCATCATGCGTTTCCTCCTTTTCCTAGCTGTCTTGGGAGTGGTTGCGGGTGGCGTGGTCCTCAATACGGATGGAAACCCCGCTGCAGAGGCATTCCAAGCTGCGGCAGGAGATTGGGGTATGCGCTTCTTTGGCGTTGTCCTGTGGGCTGCGGGAATCTCGTCGATTGTGGGTGCCAGCTACACCTCAGCAACATTTCTGACTCGTTCCTCGGGTGCTGGAGCCAAGACTCAAAACACGATCACCATTGTCCTAATTGCAATCTCCACGCTGCTCTTCGGTGTCATCGGTACGGCTCCAGCGACGCTGTTGGTTTTCGCCGGAGCCTTCAATGGTTTGGTTCTTCCAATTGGCGTTACTGTGCTGATTTACATCGCGCTGTTCCGTGCGGATCTCATGAATGGTTACAAGTACCCGAAGTGGTTGGCGGCTATCGGAATCTTGGGTGTCGCAGTCGCCTGGTTCTTGGCGTGGCGCTCATTCGGCGGTGTGTTTGAAATGCTCGGCTAATCCCCCCCCGGTTTCTCGCACAGCTCAGATGAGAACCAACATAACAACGGTACAAAGACCAGCATTATTACTTGGAAGGAGCGGTGACGTTTATGGGCGCCACTATCGATCTCAACTCTGACCTTGGGGAAGCGTTCGGCTCGTGGAAGATGGGTGATGATATCGCTCTGCTGAACATTGCGACCAGTGCCAATATTGCCTGCGGGTATCACGCGGGTGACGCTAGCGTCATGATGGAGACCTGTGAGGCAGCTGCCGTGCGCGGAATTCGCATCGGCGCGCACGTCGCCTACCGCGATCTCGCCGGATTCGGACGACGACGCATGGATTACTCACATCGAGAATTGCGAGCCGAAACCGTCTACCAGATTGGTGCACTTTCGGCATGTGCACGGGCGGTGGGTACCGAAGTTTCCTACGTCAAGCCCCACGGTGCCCTCTACAACCGCATCGCAGTGGATGAAAATCAGGCCGCTGCAGTGGTGGAGGCGCTCCTGCTCGCTCGCTCCACCTGCGGAGATGAGCTTGCCATTATGGCGCAGCCGGGGTCGGTCATCGAACGGCTCAGCCTCGACGCGGACCTCCCTGTGATTAGGGAAGCTTTTGCAGATCGCGCTTACAACTCCGATGGAACTCTGGTGTCCCGAGTACTCGAGGGGTCGGTCATTGTAGAACCCGATGCCGTCGTCAAACGCGTCATTGCAATGGCTAGCGGGGAACCAATCGTCGCCTACGACGGTTCACCGTTGACCGTGCAGGCTGACTCTATTTGTTTGCACGGAGACACCCCTGGTGCGGTCGAACTCTCCCGTATGATTCGCCAAGGGCTCGTCGACGCCGGAGTCACCGTCGCTGCCCACGTATAGCGCGGACTCGCACACCGGTCTTATCAACCGCAGTTTTTCAACCCCGCAAGAAAGAAAGGATCAGCACCGCCATGGCCGAGATTCGCCCTATGGGAACAAATGCGCTGCTTATCGACTATTCATCATCGGCCAATCCGTTGGCGAAGGTACTTCGTGCACACTCTGCTGCGGCTGAGATTGAGGGACTCGTTGACAGGGTACCTGCAGCCCAAACGCTCCTTCTTCGCTTTCGCGGACCGGCTCGTCGTTACCTCGGCGCAGTAGAAACCGCGCTGCGGGGCAACAATGCGCAGAGGCAGACCGTCGACAAGCGAAAAACAATGACGATTCCCGTTCACTATGACGGCGCGGACCTTGAGTCCTTGGCACAAAGCCTTGGGATGAGCCCTCAAGCGTTAATCGATTGGCACTGCGAACGCCCTTGGACGGCCGCGTTCGGTGGATTCGCGCCGGGCTTTTATTACATGGTGCGCGGGAGCGGTCAGGGGTGGCCAGAGCCGCTTGATATTCCCCGCCTTACGACGCCGCGCACTCGAGTTCCCAAGGGCTCCGTCGGACTTGCGGGCCAATTCGCAGGTGTATATCCCATCGATTCGCCCGGTGGCTGGCAGCTCTTGGGACATACAGATGTGGAGATGTGGGACTTGAATCGGCCTAATCCGGCGCTGCTTGAGCCCGGGGTTGAGGTGCAATTTGAAGCGACTTCTACGGTGAGTGCGGCGTAGAAAAAGGGGGCGGAAGAGATGAAGAATTCTATCGAGATTATTCGACCCGGCATATTGACGACGATTCAGGACTTGGGCCGTGCAGGGCAAGGCAGCCTGGGCGTGAGTACTTCCGGTGCGTTCGACCACGAGTCCGCGGCAGCTGCTAACCGGATGGTTGTCAACGAAGAAAGCCTGGCGGTGCTTGAGTGCGTCGTCGGCGGGTTGGAGTTCCAAGTAGCGGAGGGAGCAATCATATCCTTCGCAGGAGCCCACGGTGAGGTGACTGTCGAGCAGGATGGCAAGGTCATCAAGACCTCGATGAATAGTCGAATTGTGGTCGGGGCGAAGGCAATTGTGCGGCTTGGTACCTTCGATGCAGGTCTTCGCGGGTACGTCGCGATTCGAGGGGGCATCGATGTCGCGGAAGTGCTGGGCTCGCGGTCATACGATACGCTCGGCAAGCTCGGCACAGCGCCTTTGCAGGCCGGTCAGGTCTTGCAGGTCGGCGACCCGGAGTATTCGACGGGGTCGTCAATCGCAATTTATCCCGCGCCTCATTGGTCGAGCGAGGCTGCGCGCTTAGATGTTGTTCCTGGCCCTCGGGCGGACTGGTTTACGCGGGAAAGCGTCAGTGATTTCTTTCACGAGACATGGACCGTGACGCA
This sequence comes from Corynebacterium sp. HMSC077G07, assembly GCF_001809225.1. Taxonomy (NCBI): domain Bacteria; kingdom Bacillati; phylum Actinomycetota; class Actinomycetes; order Mycobacteriales; family Corynebacteriaceae; genus Corynebacterium; species Corynebacterium sp. HMSC077G07. The sequence continues at coordinate 92,506 of NZ_KV796521.1, forward strand.
AGAGGCCAACCGCGTCGGACTTCGGCTGAATGGGACTACTCTTGAGCGCCAGGTCACCCATGAGTTGGCAAGCGAGGGAATGGTCCCCGGTGCGATACAAGTGCCCGCATCGGGGCAGCCGATTATTTTCGGTCCTGATCATCCGGCGACGGGTGGATATCCGGTCATTGGTGTGTTGACGGAGCCGTCATTGTCGAGGGCCGGGCAATTGGTGCCCGGCGCGAAGGTACAATTCCGCCGGGTGCGGGCGGTATAGGTCTGCGGCTTCATTCTGCGCGATGGTGCGCCACTACGTTTGCCAGCTATGAGCGTCACACCGTTCTTCGCAGTAAAATCAGCCACCATGATTGAACACGCCTCCTTTTCTCAACTCAGCGCGACGGATGTTTATGCCATCTCGGCACTGCGCACCGATGTGTTCTATCTTGAGCAGTCCTGTACAGAGCCGGAAATGGATTGGCGCGACCTGGAAGCTACCGCAGAGCACTATTTCATCCGCGACGACAATGACTCCCGCAAGATTATTGCGTACTTGCGTGTAATTGACACGCTCGATGAGTTCTCGACGAGCTACCCGCGCACCATCGGCCGAGTTGTCGTCGATGCTGCGAGCCGGGGTAGGGGGTTGTCCTCGAAACTGCTGCAGCAGGTCATCGCTGACCACCCAGATACGGGGCTGATTCTGCATGCCCAGACGCAGGCGAAGGCTGTGTACGCAAAAGCCGGCTTCCATGAGATCGGGGAGACCTTCATAGAAGCCGGCATTGAGCACATCACGATGGTTCGTGATGCAGCCCGTGGCGAAGCCTAGGAATTAATCGCCTAGGCTCCGATTTGTACGGCGTTGCTTGCCTGAAGTTTTAAGCGTTGACCTTCGAACTCGCCAGGATGCGGTTCAGAGAGTCGACGCTGGCCTTCGCATCGCCGATAAGCATGTCGGTGTTTTCGTTGAAGAACAACGGGTTCTGCACGCCCGAGTAACCCGAACCCATCGAACGCTTGAGAACAATCACGCGCTCAGATTCCCACACCTTCAGCACCGGCATACCTGCAATCGGGGAGCCCGGCTGCTCTGCCATCGGGTTGACGGTGTCATTTGCACCGATGACCAGGGTGACATCCACATCAGCGAAGTCATCGTTGACCTCGTCCAGCTCCAGCACGATGTCGTAGGGAACCTTGGCCTCAGCCAGCAGCACGTTCATGTGACCCGGCAGGCGGCCAGCGACTGGGTGGATACCGAAGACCACTTCCTTGCCGGCCTCACGCAGGTTACGGACTAGGTCAGCAACAGCGTACTGAGCCTGTGCCACAGCCATACCGTAGCCCGGAGCGATGAGGATCTTGTCTGCGTCACGCAGAATCTCGGAGGTGTCCTCGTGGCTGACCTCGGTGTGGGAGCCTTCCACGGCGCTTCCCGACGAAGCCTCGGAGCCAAAGCCACCCAGAATAACGTTGGCAAAGGAGCGGTTCATGGCCTCACACATGATGTACGACAGGTAGGCGCCGGAGGAACCAACCAGCGCACCAGTGATGATGAGCAGCGGGTTGCCAAGCATGAGACCGGTGAAAGCGGCGGCCCAGCCGGAGTACGAGTTCATGATGGACACGACAACCGGCATGTCGCCGCCACCGATGGCGATGACCAGGTGCCAGCCCAAGAACAGGCCCAAAGCAGTCACTGCAACCATGCATGCCCATGCGATGGCGCCGCCCTCGGTGCCGGTTGCGATGAAGACAGCCAGGAGAACCAGAGTGACCACCAGAATGGCAATGTTCAGAGCGTTGCGGCCCGGCAGCAGAAGCGGCGAGCCCTTGATCTTCTCAGACAGCTTCAGGCCTGCGACGATGGAGCCAGTGAAGGTCACAGCGCCGATGAAGACGCCAATGTAGACCTCACCGAAGTGGAACTTCAGGGCATCGGGGGCTACATCTTCGGCGAAGATGTAGGAGTTGAAGCCGATGAAGATAGCGCCGAGTCCGACCAGACCATTGAACAGTGCAATCAGCTGCGGCATGCCAGTCATGGCAACGCGGCGTGCGCGACTGATACTGATGACACCACCGATGCCGATAGCGACAACGATGAGAATCAGGGTAATCAGCGGCGAGAAGTGAGTATCCGGCTTGGTGTCTGCGGTCACGAGTGCCTGGAAGATGGCAATGACGACGGCTACAGCCATACCGGCGATACCGAAGGAGTTACCGCGGCGAGCGGTCTCCGGCTTGGACAGGCCCGAGAGGGCAGCGAGGAACAGGACGGCGGCGACAATGTAGCCGACGTTGGACAGGCGGTAGGTCCAGTCCAGAAGCGAAGCAGTATCAATGCTAGCCATTAGACTTTATGCCTCCTCTTTCACAAACATGCCAAGCATGCGGTCGGTGACGGCGAAACCGCCGAAGATATTGATGGAGCTAACCACGATGGCCGCGAACGCGAGACCGGAAACCAGCAGGTTGGAGCTTCCCACCTGGAGAATCGCACCCACCAGAACAATGCCGGAAATCGCGTTGGTCTCAGACATCAGCGGTGTGTGTAGGCGCGGCGTGACCGCGGAGATTACGTAGAAGCCAAGCACGATAGCCAAGGTGAGAACCATGAAGTTGGCGCTCACGCTGTGCGGTGCGCTGAGCATAACCACAATTGCCAGCAGTGCCGTCAGGCCCAGAGCAATCTTCGAGCCCAGGCCAGATCCCATGAAGGAAACCTTCTCCGGCGCATTCTCTTCTAATGCGGCCTGGTGAGCCTGCTGCTCCTGCAGTGGGGCAGCAGGGGTGACAGCGACCTTGATTGGCGGTGGTGGCCAGAGAATCTCAGCTCCGGTAGCGCCGGCGCCATTTTGTGAGCGAGCCTTTGTCACCGTGATGCCACGGATAATCTCGTCCTCGAGATTGAGAACTGGAGAGCCATCCTTTTCCGGCGTGATCAGCTTGAACAGGTTGAAAATGTTCTGGCCGTACAGCGACGATGCCTGCGCGGGCAGACGTCCTGCAAGGTCGGTGTAACCGATGATGGTCACACCGTTGTCAGTGACAATGGTCTTGCCTGGAACGGTCATCTCGCAGTTGCCGCCACCGGCGGCAGCCATGTCGACGATGACGCTGCCTGGCTTCATAGCTGCAACATCGGCAGCAGTCAGCAGCAGTGGAGAGCGACGGCCAGGGATATTCGCGGTGGTAATGACAATGTCAGCCTGCGCGGACTGCTCGGAGTAGAGCTTCGCGGCAGCGGCAGCCTGATCATTGGTCATTTCCTTGGCGTAGCCATCCTCGGACTTCTCGGCGGCGGCCGGAATCGGGATGAACTCTGCACCCATCGATTCGACCTGCTCACCGGCTTCAGGGCGCAGGTCTGTTGCCTTGACAATCGCGCCCATCGAGTTGGCCGTACCGATCGCCGCAAGTCCGCCGACACCAGCGCCGATGACGTAAACGGTAGCTGGTGGCATCTTGCCTGCGGCAGTCACCTGACCAGTGAAAAGGCGACCATATGCAGAAGCCGCTTCGACTACTGCGCGGTAGCCGCCGATGTTGGCCATCGACGACAGCACGTCCATCGACTGTGCCCTGGAAATGCGGGGAACTGCGTCCATAGCAAGGGCAGTGATGTTGCGTTGCGCGAGTTCTTCGACCAGTTCTTCGTTTCGGCCTGGCGCAAGTCGGCTGATCAGCATGGCACCGTCGTTAAGCAGTGCACGGAACTGCTCCGGCGGAGTGTCGAGCGTTACGACGATATCGCTGTGCCAGACAGACTCGTCGACAATGGTGGCACCGGCGGATTCGTAGTCCGCGTCGGTGAACTTAGCAGCCAGGCCGGCGTCAGCCTGCACGGCGACCTCGTAGCCAAGCTTGACGAGTTTGCCGACGGTCTCCGGGGTCGCAGCCACAATTGTTTGCTGGGGATCGGGTTCTAAAGGGATGCCGATTCTCATTGTGGGAGTTCTTTTCTGTTCGGGGTTTTATTAAGGGCCATGCGCACTCGGTTGTCGGTTAACAGTGAGTGTGGGCGTGGCCACTTTGTCCTTGGTGTCAATAAGGTATGCGCTGGTAGGGAGGCAGCGGAGGCGTTTGTGGAAAAAGGTAATAAAAATATGTGGGTAACGGTGGTGAGGTGGGTTTTCTGAATTTGTGCACTCGTGGAAAGGGGGTAGGAAATGGGGGTGGTGGTGTTAATTTTGGGCGAGAGTGAACATTTTCAGCGCTCTGAATGATTGTTTGAGGGGTGAAAGATGGGGGAGGCTATTTCTTTCTTTACGTATGTATTTACGTATTAGGTAAATTCGTATTCCTAGGTTCTTGGCAAGAGTTAAGGAAAACGATGATTGGTTCACTAAGGGCGGCCGGAAAGACCGTGTCGGCATCCCGTCAAGGGCGGGCGCGCACGTTCTCGAAGGTGGTTGCTCTCTCGCTCGCAGCTGGTGTGGTTCTCGGCGGACAGGCGCCAGCGCAGGCGGCACCGCGCATTGGCCAGCTGCCGGACATCACTGCACGTGAAAGCACTGTTGACTACCAGAACTCGGAAACCGTGGACAAAATTGGCGGTGGTCTGGTGGATGTTATGGGTGGCGTGAACCGCGCCATCTCCGGTGGTGAAAGTGGCTATATCACCGAGCCGTTCGCCCCAGAGGCGGGGTACCTGCGCAAGGAGTTCGGAGCGATGGGCTCCCACCCAGTTGCCGCAACCCGTGAAGCAATGCCATGTGATGGTGTCGTCTACACCATCTACAACCGCGTACTGCGGGACCTCCACGGTCTCCACGGCACCACCGGCTGCTATGACGTGTTGCCGGAATCGGCTAACGCCTCCCCAGTTGGCGCGCAGCTCATTTACCCGGCGGATATCGACTCCATGGAGTCCGCGCCGCTGATGGTTCTGAGCCCTGGCATTGGTACTGAGCCAGGTATGTACGACGCGCAAGCGCGACTCTATGCAAGCCACGGATATGTCGTGGCTCTTGGCTACAACTTCACTAACTGGTTCGCGCCGCAGATGGTGCTGGCAGCCTCCGTGGCCGCAGCGGCCAATGAGGACGAGTCCACGCCACTTGCAGGCAAGATCGATTTCTCCCGCACGATGCTGGTCGGGCACTCTGCAGGTGGTGGCTCCGCAATCTTCCTGAACAACAGGATGGATAAGGCCTTCCAGGCTGCGGGTATCGATATGGTCACCCGCGGTCTGGTTGCCATCAACCCAGGGCCTTCCGACGCTGGGTTAATCTCCACCCCGCCGGAGATTCCGAGCCTAGTTGCCATTGCGGAACACGAGGACATCGTTCCTTTTGATGCAGATCGACGTGGTTACCGCGATGCTGCAGGGCCTGCCTGGGAAGCGGTAGTCACCGGTTCCTACCACGGCACCTACCTGGATGATCCGTCCAAGAATGTGCTCGGCTCGATGGTGCTGTCCTTTAGCGAGTATGTGCTCGCCGGAACGAGTCGAGCAAAGGCCGTCTATGCGGGTGCTAACTACGGCCTGGCCACTGACTCCGAGCTCAAGGACGTTCAGCGCAAGGGCGTCTAGAGCTGGCTACTCCATCGACTCTGGAATTAGCTTTGCCGCGGCTTCGGCGATTGCCTTGCGCTGCGCTTTCGTGAGCTGATTGCCGTTGAGGTAGTCGTTAGCCCAGAGGCCATCGGAAATCATTTGGACAACGTAGGCCATGCAGGCCTCCTCATCGGTGGCAATCTTCTCCGCCGGCGGATTCCACCGGCGCAAAAGGCGCGTCCAAATCTCGCGCAGCTCCGGCTCGGCGGCGGAGTCGATGGACATGAGTAGCTCGGCCCTCGTTGCCGTATCCAGTGAGACTTGGAGGTTTGCGCGTAGGCGGTTGGCGGGGGATACCTCCTCCGCAGGTCCTCCTGCGGCTTCGATAAGCTCCTCCTCCCATAACTGCGCCATGTGCTCATGGACGCTGCGGATCATGTCTTCACGGGAGGGGAAGTGGTAAATCAACCCTGATTTACTCATTCCGCATTGAGTTGCGACATTTTCGTAGGTGACCTCGGAAAAACCGCTTGTCTCGATAATCTCAACGATTGTGTCGAGGATGGCAGTGCGCTTACTCGTGCGCATATTCAGTCTCCTTCGGGTTGCCGCGGAATGTCACCGCAGTCGCAATCGCTGCAATGACAGCAACGACAGCCAGGATAATCAAAATGGCCAGGTAGGAACTGTCGAGGCCGGCGCGGGCGCCGTCGTTAAGCGCTGGCGTGTGAAGTGCATCGGTGAGCGAGATGCTGGCGTCGACAGGCGTGAACAGTGCGTAGAACATAGGCAGGAGACTGCCTGTGATTGCGACGGTGATCAGTGTGCCGAATTCGTAGGACACGGATTCCATCGCCGCCGCCATACCTGCCTTTGACCTCGGCGCTGAGCCGATAATCGCGGTCGACGACACCGACATCACAGAACCTGCGCCCGCGCCGAGCAGTATCAATCCCGCGATCATGAGCGAGAAATTGCCCGAGGAAACGCCGTAGTACATGCCTGCCAGTCCGACGGCGTTGAGGAGGAAGCCGCCGGTGATAAGCGTGCGGAAACCCACTCGATGGAGCACCATGCCGCCGATGACACCAACTGGCAAGGATGCCAGTGCCGCGGTGGCAACTAGCAAGCCCGCATCGAGTGGTGTGTAGCCTACGGAAATCTGGAAGCGCTGCGTCGTCATCAATTCGGCGCCTGCCAGGACAAACATGGCAAGCGCTGCTGCCAGCACGCCACCGGAAAACATCGGCGAACGGAAGACCGAAAAGTCGATGAGGGGTTCGGAAAGACGTGCCTGACGACGCTGAAACAGTACCGCGCCCACTAGCCCACAGGCGATAGCTGCGACGATGACGGTGGAGGAGCGATGGCCGGCGAGTTCCTTGATAAGCGAAACCAGACCCAGCATGGCCAGCATCGCGTAGAGGCTAGTGAGAAAGTCCCAGCGTTTGGCTGGGTTGGGCTGATTTGGTGGAGCGAAAATCAGCGTGCCAATGATTGCGAAAACTACGACAGGGATGTTGATAAGGAAGATTGAGCCCCACCAAAAGTGCTCCAACAGGAAACCGCCGACGACGGGGCCAGCGGCGGCGCCCAGTGTTGCTGTGGCTGACCAAATGCCAATAGCCGTGGCAAGTTCACGAGGGTGGTGGAAGGTCTCACGTAGCAGTGCGAGGGTTGCTGGCATCATGGTCGCGGCGCCCAGTCCTAGACAGCCGCGGGCGATGACCAGCGCCCAGGCGTGCGGCGCAAAGGCCGCGGCCAGGGAAGAGAAGCCAAAGATTGTCAGGCCCACAAGAAACATCTTGCGGTGACCGATGCGGTCGCCCAGGGTGCCTGTGCCGAGGAGGAGGGCGGAGATCACCAGTGGGTAGGCATTGATGATCCACAGGCCCTCCAACTCGGTTGTGTGGAGCTGCTCCCGCAAAACTGGCAGGGCAGTGTAGAGCACCGAGTTATCTATGCCGATGAGTAGTAGGCCGGCGCTGATGATAGCGAGGAAGACCCACCTGTGGGTGACTGGAGTGGGCGGATTAGCCCCCGTGGAAGTGGCGTGATCGGTACTTGTCATTCCAGTAACTGTAACGAACGTTCGGTTTAGTTACAACTTCTGGAGAGCGACGATTTAGGCCTAAAAATTCAAGAGATGTACGCCAATCCCGACCAAGGAGCCGGTGAAAAAGTGTCTAAGTTGAAGGCGTTGTTGAGGTATGAATTCACGGACGCCGTTCGATCCCCCGTGGCGCCCGAGCGGGTAAAGATCAGCTTGGACGCGCTGACTTTACGCTCGGAGCTTTACGCTCGGACGTTGTGGCCTATCACCGCCGGGATAGTGATTGGCGCATCCCCGAAAAGCTCCTTCTGGTATTCGTTCTGCTCGAAAGCGCCGGCATCGTTATCCCTGATGGTGGCCACATTTGTCAGTTTGCGTGCCGACGGTGCGGAGTCCTTTTGGAGCAGTCCGCCACGGTTGCCCGCAGTGGTGGCCGCGAAAGTCCCTGCACCACGGTTTCCAGCAGCGGTACCCGCGATTCCGCCAGCAGCACCCGTAGCTCCGGTAGTAGCACTGTTGCGAGCACTGATTAGGGAAGTCATCAATCCACTTCCGCGCTGTGCAGGGCTGTTCGAGGCATTTGGCAAGGCAGACCCAGCGCCCCCGGCACCCAAGCCGGTTCCCATCCCGCGACCCGCTGTTGGCGCTGGCATACGTCCAAGACTTGAAGTCGGAAGTCCCGAGGCCGGTGGACGGGGGCTTGCGTTTCCAGAAGACGGCAGTGCCGGGATACTGCCCGCTGGTGTGAGCCCCGCAGTGCGTCCTGCGCCGAGGGAGCCGGCCGGTCGGTTGCCGTGAACTCCGTAAGACGAAACGCCTTGCGGTGATGTGCGTTGAAGTGGGCCGCTCGCGCCCGAAGGAGCGACCATGGCTGGATTCGCCGCGTTCGGCTGAGCCATCGCTGATGTACCGGTCGGGGAAGTTGGCGAGATTGTGGAGCTCGTTGGGCTGCTAGGGGATGTGGGGTGTATAGGGGCCGCAGACGGATTAGTAGGGTTCGACAAAGTCGAAGTGCTCGGTTGAACCTGCGAAGGAGCGGAAGTGCTCGCGGCTGTGGATGGCGGTGTTGGAGAATCCGGAACAGTTGAGGTGGCGCCAACTGGTGCGCTGGCGGCCTGCATGCTTCCAGTCATCCCCGCAGGCGAAAGACCGAACTGGCTAGTTCCCGAGCGTCCGGCGACTGTGGCTCCAACGGAAACCTCGGCAGTCACGCCACTTCCCGCATCGGCAGAAACCAGGTTAGGAATTCGAGGAATAGCGGTCTGTAGCTGTGCGGTATACGGGCCAGAGAGAAAGGCAGCTACCTCGGCCTGTTCAAAAGCTTTCTGCGCGCCGGGGTTTGGGAGTGCCTTGGACTCGGCCTCAATCGCCGATAGTGCATTGACGGCCATCGCCTTCACGGACGGCAAAACGGCAAGGTGTCCGGCCATGACCTCAGATGCGGTGGCGATGCTGGTTGCGCGTGCGGCCAGACCTTTCATTGTTGAGTCAGCAGCAGAGAAGACAGCACCGCTGTTGCTCGACACCAAGCCGGATGAGATGGAGGTTAGATTGTTGGCCAACGTGGTCATAGTTTCGGCGAAGTTGTTCCAGTAGGCGATTGCCTCGGCTACGGCACCGTCGTTTGTCGAGGAAAACATGGATAGTAGGGACTTCGCATCAAGACCGAGTTCCGCAGAAAGTGTGACTGGCGCGAAAGTGAGACTTCCAGCTTCAAACATTGGCCGACGCTGAAATACACCGCTTGTTCGCGCTACTTCGGCAATGGAAGCACCGTCACCATTGAACGGGTTAATGCTTCGAAGGATCCGATTCATGGTGGATTCGTGCTCAGTAATCACGCGACGGAAGTCAGCGAGATTTGTTTGCGCCCACGTGAGCTGCTTGCCCAGAGACAATCCGACGGCGGCAGAGCTTCCCGTACTGCCGGAAATTGCGAGACTGTGTTCTGTCGCCACCAGCTGGAGTGACGGAACCTGTGAGTAGCCGGCCAAGTTGGGCTGCATCGTCATAGACGAGCCGGGAAGCATGATTGCTCCAGTTAGTCCGCTAATTGCGTGATCAATTGTCGAAATATTTGCAGAAATCAAGACATTTCCCCCAGGTAATTGGTCATAAGTTCATTGGCGGGCTTGCAGAGTGTTTCATCGAAATCAGTGGATTCTTCCTCTGAGATGTGCGTTATAAAACCCAGTGCGCCTTTCGGGGTCTCTACGGATGCAATGCAGTACGAGAGACCAATCGGGTTGGTTTGTTTGAAAGTCACCCAATGAAGGCCTTCCGAGTGGTGTGTAGTGGGGTGAGCGTCATAGTTCTCGAGCCGGGAATGGGCCACCGATGTGTGCCAGAGGCCAAGTGGCAAAATGTGACTTGTTTGAAGTCCGCAACCTATTTGTTTGACACCTTTAATTCGTTCTGAAACCTCAGACTGCTCCCGGAACCCCAGCCTGTCTAAGCGCCCCATAATCTCAGGGTCGTCACACGGATTGGTCAGGACGAATTCGGGTGCGTCGTAGTTGTAGTGCCCATCGGGGCCAAGTGGAGCATCACCGGGCTCCGGCGGATTGTTGGGTGGAAGCACACCCGCAGGTAACGTCACGCCCGAGTCAGTAGTGATGGTTGTCGCATTGTCGCCGACAGGTTGAACGTCCTCGCCGGAAGCCTTGGTCGATGCGCAACTAGTCCCCGTTACTCCCCATAGAAGTGCTGACACTAGGGCGGCAGTAGTCGCCTTTTTCAATTTTCCCTCCCCAAAGAATTTGTGTGAGAAAGATATAACACCGCGTTCACAATTGCGCTTGCTGAGAAGCCGAAAAAATAGACCGACTGTGGATAACTTTTTAGGGGTGTGGACAACGCGGTCGCCGCGAAAAACAGCGCCGCTGCACAGCCGCAACCTGCACCTTTAGGGTGTGTTCTCCGTGCCGTCGTTAAGCATTGGCGGCAAACGTGGGTGTAATGACCGAAGTAATCCGAACGATTGGTTAGACTATGAGGCGCATTACAAAACCACGGGAGTGCCAACCGAAATTCCGGCACTGAGAGGACGCTAGGAATCGAGCGTCGACCGGACGAACCTGAATCTGGGTAATACCAGCGTAGGAAAGGGATGTGTTGCTTCATGGCCGCACGTGTATCTGTATCCGCTCCGCCGAAAGAGGGCGAGGTTACAACTGGCCCGATTTACCGCAGTAACAAGCATTACGACGAGGTTGCGTTTAGCAACGATTTCGGTGAGGCGAACCTGCGGATTCCAGCTCGTCGAATCAATCTGACGGACGGTACTCACTTCGATGCTTACGACACCTCGGGTATCTACACCGAGGAAAACCCGAAGCTGAACCTGAAGGAGGGTTTGGCTAAGACTCGTGACTCGTGGCCGAAGGCTCCGGCAGTGCCGGCGGTTGCGGGCTCTGAGGATGCACCGAAGGTCAAGACGCAGCCGGCATGGGCGCGTGCGGGAATTGTCACCCCGGAGATGGCTTTCATCGCCGCTCGTGAAGGTGTGGATCCGGAAGTTGTGCGCGAAGAGGTCGCTGCGGGTCGTGCCGTGATTCCGGCCAACCACAAGCACCCGGAGACTGAGCCGATGATTATCGGCAAGCGTTTTGCCACCAAGATCAACGCAAATATCGGCAACTCGGCCGTGACTTCGTCCATCTCTGAAGAGGTGGAGAAGATGGTGTGGGCAACCCGTTGGGGCGCGGACACCATCATGGACCTGTCCACTGGCAAGGACATTCACGAAACCCGCGAGTGGATTCTGCGTAACTCCCCGGTGCCGGTTGGTACGGTGCCGATTTACCAGGCGCTGGAGAAGGTCAAGGGTGACCCGGCCAAGCTGACCTGGGAAATCTACCGCGAAACCATCATTGAGCAGTGTGAACAGGGCGTGGACTACATGACCGTTCACGCGGGTGTGCTGCTGCGCTATGTGCCTCTGGCCGCCAACCGCGTGACAGGCATTGTTTCCCGCGGTGGCTCGATTATGGCCGCATGGTGCCTCGCGCATCACCAGGAGAGCTTCCTCTACACCCGCTTCGCTGAGCTGTGCGACATTCTGGCGCAGTACGATGTCACGTTCTCCCTCGGTGATGGCCTGCGTCCGGGCTCCATTGCCGACGCTAACGATGAAGCCCAGCTGGCTGAGCTGCGCACCCTCGGCGAGCTGACCAAGATCGCTAAGTCCCGCGGCTGTCAGGTCATGATTGAAGGTCCAGGCCACGTTCCGATGCACAAGATCGCCGACAACGTGAAGTGGGAAGAGGAGTGGTGTGAGGAAGCTCCGTTCTACACCCTCGGCCCGCTGGCAACCGATATCGCGCCGGGCTATGACCACATCACCTCGGCTATCGGTGCGGCAATCATTGCGCAGGCTGGCACCGCCATGCTTTGCTACGTCACGCCGAAGGAGCACCTGGGGCTGCCGAACCGCGACGACGTCAAGGTCGGCGTGATTACTTACAAGATTTCCGCGCACGCCGCCGACTTGGCGAAGGGGCTGCCGCGCGCTCAGGAGCGTGACGACGCGCTGTCGAAGGCCCGCTTCGAGTTCCGTTGGCATGACCAGTTTGCACTGGCTCTGGATCCGGACACTGCGCTGGATTACCACGATGAGACTCTGCCTGCAGAGCCGGCAAAGACTGCGCATTTCTGTTCCATGTGTGGTCCGAAGTTCTGCTCCATGCGTATTTCCAAGGATGTACAGGACTACGCGAAGGAACACGGCCTGGACTCCGTTGAAGCGATCGAGGCCGGCATGGCTGAGAAGTCCCAGGAGTTCGCTGATCAGGGGAGCCGCGTCTACCTGCCGATTACCGCGGAGTAGCTGGTTGTCTTAGAAGCTGCTGAAGTAAGCCGTGGTCGAGCTCTATTGGGCTTGGCCGCGGTTTTCTTTTGTTTTCAGCTATTTCTGCCGGCCTCAGTGTTGAGCCTCAAACGGGGGAGGGTAAGGCGCACCTTCATAAAGGCGTTAGGTAAACCTAACTAGTGGGGTGTACATTGCTTATATGCACAGCCTGAGATTCCTGACTTTCGATAATTCCCACCGCCATCTCGCAGGTGCTCGCAACACTCGCAACACTCGCCGTTCATTCAGCTCTGAATCATCCACGGTTGGAGAAGACGTGCGTCGACCGGTGGGGCGGGGTGCGCGCAGAGCTGCGACTGCGGTTTCGCTGTCCGGCGCCATGGTTCTTTCGGCGTTTGTGTCCCCGGCAATGGCTGAAACTGCGAAGCCAATCGTGCCGGACAATTTTCCCAATGTGATTAATCCAGCGGAGAACTTCCAGCCGCAGGATTCACAGTATGTCGAATCCCCGGAAGTTACTGTCACTTTTGAGGACGGCACACCAGCTGAAGGTGCCACGGTTCATCGCGGCGATGTTCTTATTGTTCGCGGCAGTGGTTTCAATCCGTCGGCCAACCGTGGTGGTTACCCGCTTCCAATTCCTCCGGGTGTGCCCAATGGTGTTTACGTTCTCTACAGTGCGTTCCCAGACTCGTGGAAGCCAAGTGAAGGTGCTCCGTCTTCGGCGCGGAAACATCCACACGACAACATTGCCTGGGTCACGCCGGCCGGAACTCTCGAGGCCATACCGAACCAGGGCGTCGATATGCGGCGTTCTATCGCTCGTCAGGCTACCCCGATGACAGATGACGGCAGTTTTGAAGCCCGCATTGTTGTTGACCCGCCAGAGACCCCAGCTGGTGAAAACTGGGGTATTTACGTCTACCCGGCAGCCGGCTCTATTAATGAGGCCGAGGAAATCTATATTCCGTTGAATTATTCGGATGCTCCGGGCAAGAATGCCCCGGCTCCCTCCAGCGAGGATTTAGTAATTTCTGTATCTGCGCTGGAGAAGGTATTCGGCGCACTGGGTGGCGGAGTCACTGCTAAGAACGGTGCTCTAGAGCCTGAGGACGGTGTTGTCTCATTCACCCGCGACAATGACAACAGCGATGCCGAAGGGGAGAGCTACCGCGGAGAAGTTCACTTCACCGCGAAGTTCAGTCTGGTTCATGTGGTCGTTCGTAATCCGCGCATTGAGGACGGCCCGACCGGAAAGATTATTACGGCAGAGGTCTCGCAGGGCTACGATGTCGGTCCGGATGAGATGGAGCGTATGCCCATAGCCGCTGTTGTCAACAGTGATGGCGATCAGCTGATCACGACCATCGGCACTATCTCGCAGTTCCGGTAGTCCCTCCGGTCATCATGGCCGCCAATTGTTGTCCACCTGGCACTTCGTTCAAAGTAAGCCGTCATACCTTGCGGGTTCTTGTGGGGTTGTAACCACTGCCGTATTGGAATCACTACATTAGATAGAGGCGCTTACCAGCGATGAGGAGGAACGTGGGACGGCATAGTCGGGCAGAAGGACCGGTGTCACAGGATGGGGCATCGTCACAGGTTGCGGAGTCGCAACGTGCTGTTGCGGAGTCTCCGTCGCGGGCCTCGCGAAAAATATGGGTTCGCAAACCCAATCAGGCCCCTGCGCTGACGCAATCGCCTGTGATGAGCTGGCCTCTTATGCTGGTCTCGCTGCTCGGTGGTCTTGCCTCGCTGCTGGCCTGGAATGGCCGCACCCAGCCGGACGATTGGGCGTCGCTCTGGGTGGGCGGGCTACTTATGGACAGGGGACTTGAGTCCCATCTCTATGATGCCGATCCAATCGATTTCACCGCCATGAGCGGAGAGGTCTGGCCACGCCTGGCGCAGGAAGTGTCTGCGCCATTTACGCATCCCTTTGTGCAAAACCCTTTGTTTGCAAAGGCTCTGGGAGCGATATCCCACGTCATGAGCTTTGAAACCTCGGTTGCTTGGTTGCTGTTTCTTTCCGGAATGGCCGTTGTGGTCCTGGTCGCAGCTTCCTACCACCTGTGGTTTCGGTCGACCATGCCCTGGGGTATCGCAGCGCTGGTTACCGCATGCGTATTCGCCCTGCCGACCACTCTTAATTCGTTCTGGATTGGTCAGACGACACCGCTGATTGTCGCGGGCGTCGCCTATGGGCTTGCCGCCTCGCGCACTCGTCCTTGGCTCGCGGGCATCGTCCTCGGCATCGTCGCATCCATTAAATTGACTCCGTATGCGCTCATCGCCGTGATGCTCTTTTTCGCTTATCGACGGCGCGCAGCCCTCTGGTCGCTGGCCACCACGGCGGTACTGGCGGTCTGGATGTTTATCCGCATTGACATACCGGTTATTTCGGACTGGATTGATCGAATCGACGACATTGGTGCGTCGGTCTTGGTCGGTGGTGCGAATCAGTCGTTGGCGTCGACTTTAGCCACAGATCTGGGCAATCCTGATTTATTAGTAACAGTGGTTCGTGATTATCCGAGTCACGTGAAAACGATTCCACTGTGTATTGCGCTTGGCGTGGTGTTGATGGTCACGGCAGTTGCGTGGTTGAACCCGGTCTACCGGTTTGAGGTTCTAATCACCGGCGCGTGGCTTATTGCAGCCACATTCTCATCGATTCTTTGGACCCACTACATGTTGATGCTGGTCACGCCTGTGTTCGGTTTGGCCGCCATGGCGCGGACCCGATTGACCAGACAGTGGCCGTATATCGGTATTGCGTTGCTAGTGGTCCTGCTGACGTTCCCTGTGACAAACCCGATTGCTGCTACGCCGTATACCGGCGGATTTGTGTACTCGGGGATTACTGCGATGCTCTTGACGCTGGCATTGATGCTCATTATTGGTGGCTGCCACGCGTTTGCGGTACATCGGTACGGCGATGGTGATGCAGGCGAGGTTGGAGCTGGATTGGGCAGTGAATTAGCTGCCGCGGAGACATTGAAATTTCCTCAGCCAGAGCCAATGGTCTTATTCGACTTGAGGAAGCGCTAGATTTAGCGGCTCAGCATAGAGACGATGTCACGGGCAGACATGTCGCTGTAAATCTCGTTTCGGGCGCTCTTAACCTGGTGTCCGAAGTGGACTGCGTTAGCGTCACTGCTGGTGTCGCGGGTAAGAGCCTCGCGCAGCGGCTGAGAGAAAAAGGCGCGCTTGGTAGTGAAAGAGCGGGGGAACAGGTTTTCAAGGCTCACGGTATAAACCCTTTCTGTGGTCGGAATCCGGTCGGGACTCCGGTTTGAGAGGTTCTGTATTCAAATGGTTTTCTTTGATGCGGTTGCCACTATATGTCTGAATATGCCCGATATCGAGTTAAAACGGGCAAAAGTGACTAAGTGGATACCGTTCCCAACATGAAAGCTGCATCACACTGTGGACCGGCTCAATGCTCGGTCACGGTCAGTTGTGGGCTCCAATACAATGAAATCCGGAATCAAATGTGAAGTAGGAGTTTGGTTATGGCTATTTCTTCGGCACCCACCCCTGAGTCCCCGGATTCGGCGGATACCTCGGACGCGGCATCGCGCAGCGTTCCGGCGGCAGCGCTCAGTCACGTTGAGGATTTAATAGATTTTGTGGCTGCGTCGCCAAGCTCATTTCATGCGGCACAACAGGTCGTTGACCGTCTGAGTGCAGCCGGTGCCACGGTCGTCGACGAGCACGAGCAGTGGCCAAGCGAGCCCGGTGCCTACGTCCTGCGTCGCGATGGCGCTGCCGTTGCTTGGGTCGTCCCGGAGACGCCGGCTGCCGATTTCACCGGTTTCCGTATTGTGGGTTCTCACACGGATTCGCCCGGTTTTCGTATGAAGCCCAACGCGCGCACCTCCGCCGCAGGCTATGCGCAGGTCGCTGTAGAGGTCTATGGCGGCGCGTTGTTGGGAAGCTGGACCGACCGTGAAATCGAGTTCGCTGGTCGGGTAATTGATAAAAACGGCCATGAGCACCTTGCTCGCACTGGCCCGGTCGCGCGTATCCCGCAGTTGGCTATCCACCTCAATCGTGCAGTTAACGAAGAGGGATTGAAGCTCCACAAGCAGAATCACACTGCACCGATCATCGGACTGGAGACCTTCGGTACCGATGTGCACCAGGTCATCGCCGATGCTGCGGGACTGTCTATCGACGACATCGTCGCCTGGGACCTCATTTCCTTCGACACCCAGCAGCCGCGCACCTTTGGTGCTCACGATGAGTTCCTGGCTTCAGGTCGACTCGACAACCTGCTCAGCGTCCACTCCTCCCTGGTCGCCTTCGAGACCTTGCTCCGTCAAAACTGGAGCACGTCAACCACCATCCCTGTCATGGTCGCTTTCGACCACGAGGAAGTTGGGTCCGCCTCCACCACGGGCGCTGCAGGGCCACTGCTTGCCGACGTTCTGTCCCGCATCGCAGCGGCCACAGGCGCAGACCTGGAACGCACCCAGCAGCTCTACCGCGGTTCCATCTGTCTCTCGGCCGACGGCGCACACGGTGTGCACCCGAACTATGCAGGCGAACACGAGCCGGGGCACCAGCCGGAACTCAATGCTGGCCCAGTGGTGAAGATAAATGCCAACCAGCGCTACGCCACCACGGCGGCCGGTCAGGCGGAGGTTGTCCGAATCGCAGCGGAAACCTCCAAGCGCATTGGCCAGGAAGTGCCGGTGCAGTATTTTGTCTCTGCGAACCACAAGCCATGTGGCTCCACTATCGGCCCGATCACTGCAACGCGACTGGGTATCGACACCATTGATATCGGAGCTGCGATGGTTTCCATGCACTCGGCGCGTGAGATGTGCGGCACGATTGATCCATGGTGGTTGGCCGAACTCACCGTGGATTTCTGGGGTGCCGGACACTAGCAGCTCGCTGGCAGCGCTGAAGTCACCTCTAGCAGGGGAGATGTCGGGGCGCTGTGGCCGTCGTGAAGCGAAAATGGGTGAGGGAGTTTCCGTAGCTGCTCGTCGTGGAGCCTATTTTCTGTCATGCTATGAACCATGACTGATGCTAACGACACCCTGCCGTCGCACCGCCTTGAAGTACCTATCGAAGAGGCGGTGGCATGGCGTCGCCAACTGCACCAGAATCCGGAGCTGAGCTTCCGGGAGTACAGGACCTCGGACATGATTGAGGATTTGCTCAATCAGTGGGACATCCCGACGTACCGGTTGACCCCGACGTCCGTAATTGGCGTCATCGAGGGAACAGCGGGCGACCCCAGCACTGGCCGTGTGATTGGCTACCGCGCGGATATTGACGCCCTGCCGATTCAGGAGGAAACGGGACTGCCGTATGCCTCGCGCACGCCAGGTGTGATGCACGCCTGTGGTCATGATGTTCACACGGCGATGCTGCTGGGCACGGCGAAGGTGCTCTCTGGAATGCGCGATCAGCTGCACGGCAAGGTGCTGTGCATCTTCCAGCACGCCGAAGAAATGCTGCCGGGCGGTGCTCGTGAGCTGGTCGACAAGGGTGCCGCCGATGACTTGGATGAGGTCTATGCCTTCCACGTCGCGCCGCATCCGGTGGGGCATGTGGGAATTTGCGCTGGGCGAGTGACAACCATGTCGGGCATTGTCTCCATCGCGATTCGTGGCCGTGGCGGTCACTCCTCGAACCCACAGCTGTCGATTGACCCGGTGCTCATCGCCAGTGAGGTGACTCTCATGCTGAACACGATTGTCTCCCGCGATGTGGATCCAAAGCACATGAATATCGTCAACGTCGGCTCACTGCATTCAGGTGAGGCCGGCAACGTGATTCCGGATACGGCCAACCTGGAAGTGTCCATCCGCTCGGTGGATGAGGCCGACTGGGAGATTGTCTGCCAGCGTATCGAGGCCGTCGTCAACGGCGTCTGCCAAGCTCACGGCGCACAGGCGACTTTCGACTGGCAGATTCCGTACCCGATGGTGGTCAACGCCGACATTGCAGTCAATCGTGCCTGGCATGCGGCGACGAAGGCAGTTGGCAACTCCAAGGTGTTCGCCGCCGATCCGTGGGCTCCTTCGGATGACTTCTCCTATTTTTCTCGTGAAGCGCCGGGCTGTTACATGTTCCTCGGCACCGGTGGCCCGGAAGCGGGTAATCCCTTCTTTCTCCACAATTCCAAGTTTAAAATTGTGGAGAGAGCCATGGTCAATGGCATGCGCACGGAAATCCAAATCGCGCTCGACGCACTGAACCCGTCGAAGAATCATCCGCCGGAGCGACCTGCCACATCTCCGACCATGCCCGCAGCAGGTTCCGTGCCTCCACGGCCGCGGAAGGCAGGCCTTGGCACGCCACAGTCGCATGCGGGCCAGGCGCGGGCGTCGTCAAGCGAATCGGCGGGGGAGACCTCACCGAGTCCTGAGGCGGCGGCATCAGATAATTCCAATCAGCCTCAGGCACCTAGAGAGGATGCATAGGACAATGTCCACGACCCCCAACGCCCCTAATAAGACGCTCGCTGCCGCACCTGAGTGGTCGAAGTGGGCGATTGGATGGCACGTCTATCCACTGGGGTTTGTGGGAGCGCCCATCCGTGAGAAGGATCGAGGCGCCGCGCCGGTCAATCGAATTCGCAAACTGATTGACTGGCTTCCGTACGTCCAGGAGCTCGGGCTCAACGTCCTGCAGCTGGCTCCAGTATTCGAGTCGACTAGCCACGGCTACGATACCGAGGACTACTACCGCATCGACTCGCGCCTGGGCACCGAAGAGGACATGAAGGCCGTCATCGAAGCTGCCCATGAGCGCGGCATCAAAGTGCTTTTCGACGGTGTCTTCAACCACATCGGGTCAGAGGCGCCCGCGCTGAAGACCGCGAAGGAAAACCCTGACTCTGAAGAAGCGCAGCTCTTTGCGTTTACGCACTCAGATGGCGACATGACCGCGCCGGTGTTTGAGGGACATGAGAGTTTGGTCGAATTCGATCACACCAGTGACGCGACTGTTGATTTTGTCGTGAACGTCATGAATTACTGGCTGGCGCGGGGGATTGATGGCTGGCGCCTGGATGCGGCCTACGCAGTGGATCCACAGTTCTGGCACAAGGTTTTGCCGCGAGTGCGTGCTGAGCACCCGCATGCTTTTATCTACGGGGAGGTCATCCACGGCGACTATGCGGAGATTGTGTCGGTGTCCGGCATGGACTCGGTGACGGAATACGAGCTGTGGAAAGCGACCTGGTCGGCGCTGAAGGAGGAAAACTTCTTCGAGTTGGACTGGACTCTGAAGCGCCATGACACCTTCGCGGAGTCTTTTGTGCCGGTGACGTTTGTGGGAAACCACGATGTTTCACGCATTGCGACACAGGTAGGGGCCGACAAGGCCGTGCTGGCGGCAGCGGTGCTGTTTACCGTGGCCGGTGTGCCACTGGTCTACTACGGTGACGAACAGGGCTATACCGGTCTCAAAGAGGAACGCATCGGCGGTGACGACCAGGTCCGTCCAGTGTTCCCGGATAGCCCGGAGGAACTCTCTACGCTCGGCGAGGCTCTCTACCGCTCCTATCAGCAGCTCGTTGCGTTGCGCCGCCGCTTCCCATGGCTGCACTCCGCTCGCGTGGAGACTGATGAATTGCGCAATGGTTTCCTTCGCTACCGCGTGATCGCGACCGATGCGGCGCTCGTGGACGATGCTGCCGGGGCCTCGGGTGAGGCTGGAGCTTCCGGCGAGATGCCCTCGCTCGTTGTCGAGCTGAACCTGGAAAACGGCGCAACCAGCGTGGTGATCCGTGATGGTGACCACGTGGAATTTGAGTTTTCCTAGGCTCTCTAGGCGGCTCTAGGCTGCCCCGGAGAACCAAAACCGCCCGGACACAATGTCCAGGCGGTAATTCTTTCGTGCCCCATCGATGAGTGGGCACAAGGGGTAGTGACTGCGTTTATGTTTGCTGGCTACCCCTGTTTTCGCAGATGCAGTGATTACATCTCTGCGGTCTCAGCAGGGGTCATCTCGTCGGAGGATGCCGGAGTGGTGGCCTTCTGCTCGAAGGTCTCCGACGGGTTGGCCTGGTCGCCGACCTTCACGTCCGAGTCAACCTGATTCGGGGGAGAGCAAGCGACCAGGGCTGCTGCGGCAATGGCGGATGCGGCGATAGCGCCGGCGATGCGGTTACGCATGGATGTGGCTCCTCTGTCGGAAAAACAATAGCTGCAAGGGGCTAATAAACTTTTCTCACATTATCTTAAAGCAATATCTTAGAGGATTCTTAACGGCTTGCGGGAACCAAGGGGCCAATCGCCCCCGCGCCGATGCATAGGGTTGCCCCCGGAGTCGCCTTTTCCACATCGACATGGAGAGTATTTCCGCCACCGTTGAGGTACACATAGCGCGGTCGCAGATCGTTGTTCATCTTCACGACTGTGGAACCACCGCGGGTTTGCTCTTCAGTCTCGAAAGGATTGGGGAGCGACAGGCGCACATCCATGTCCTCGGAGGCGGTGGCCGGGAACTCAAGCACCCAGTCACCGAGCTTGATGATGTTCTCCAACTTGATGTCCTCCGACGCGGTGCCGTCCTCGCCAACTGTGATGCGATGGCCACACTGCTCGACAGGGCCGTCAGTGACACGGGTGACCTCGGAGACCTTGGCGTCGATAAGCGAACCGTCTGTATTGAACATGCGCGGGTGACCGGTGACGCGCTCAAACGGCGGGCGATCGGAGACCGCATCAAACACCCGCGAGTACATGTTCATCGGAGCGGCGACGGGCACGAGAACTTCGAAGGGGACGGGCTGGTCGATGAGATTGTAGTCGATCGCCTTGTCGGGGCCAGCGGCATCGGCTTCCTCGCGCAGCGCGGACAGCGACGCCTTGGTGTTGCCGATCCACTCCATTGCGATGTCATCAGACCAGGCATTGCGGTAAGTGACCACGGAAATCGTGGAGGTGACAGCCAGCGCGATGCCCAGCGACCAAATCAGAATGTGCGTACGAGCCGGTAGCAGCGCTGGCGCCTCGTCCTTCGGTGGGAGTCCAGCCAGGGAGATCGCGACGCAGATTACGATCACGAGCGCGACATCAGAGTAGTAGTGCAAAGTGTGCGCCAGCACGCCAGAGGTGTTCTCTCCCGAGCGGAACAGGGTGATGGCGAACAAGGTGGTGAACATGTACGCCACCGATAGCGTCCACGGAGCCCAGCCACGGTAATCGCGGCCGATGAGGGTGGCGGACAGAATCAACAGGATAATGCCACCGAGAGTAATCAGCTGAGACGAAGCGGAGGCAAACGGCTGTCCCGGAGCCCAGCGTTCCCAGCTTGTTGGTCCGCCGATGATGCCGGCAAAAATCTGGCCGAGGCCGTTGAAGAACAGTTCGGGCTGCAGCTTGTCAGAAATGAAGCCGGTGGTTTCGGCGGGACCGAAGTAGTACCACAGTGCCCAGGCGCCGGTCAGCAGCATCGATGGGATCCAGATGACGAGGCCGCCGCGGAGAACCTGCAGGATATTTCTGCGCTCCATGTAAGCCAACGTGACGACAACCAGCATGGAGATCGGTGCGATAGCCAGGGACTTCTCAAAGAATCCCAGCGCCACTGCCAGCAGCACGAACAGGCCTACGGCTTCCCACGGGCGGGGGCCGAAGGAACGACGCATAGTGGTGCGAATGGCGACAATCATGAAGATCACGAATGCCAGGTGGAACGGCTGGGAATTGGCCGCGGCCGACCACCAGGTGTCTCCCGGAAGCATCAGCGGAGTCCAGGCGACGACCGTGATGAGGAAGAGCGATACCAGCGTACGGCCGGTGAGAAGCTCAAAGAGTTTAGCTGTGGCGTATGTCAGCACTACCGACATCACGGCCATGGTGATAGCCGGTAGCCACCAGTTCCACGGTGCGATGAGGTGATAGAGGCCTTGCACCAAGAAGGCCAGTGGTGCAAGGTGCCCGTCGTGATCCTGAAGCAGGTAGTCCTTGCTCAGCAGTGGGGTGTCGTAAAGATGGCCAACAATGATGAAGTCATCCCAGTAAAAACCATGGCTAGTCAGTACCAGAATGCGAGCGACAAGCTGTATCGCAATAACAACTCCGATGAGTGGCCACCATTGCTTCGCAGACAGGTCAAGTCGCTCGCCCCACGTCAATGTGGGCATGTAGTATGGGCGAGAACTCTCCTGCTCAGCGGTGTTGTCAGCACCAGGGTCCTCGGCAGTTTTCACTGCGGAATTCGCGGCTGTCCCCTCATCGCCGACTGGCGGCGTATGAGGGGTTTGGGCAGTTGGGGTATCTCCTGTAGATGACCGCTCGGCTTTAGTCATGGTTCCTTATGTTATCTAGGCCATCTGCTGGGCGCGGTAGGGTAGGCAAAAGTTAGTGCTTAGGGCGTGTCGACACAGGCTTCATACGCCGCTAATGAATACATCAATAATGTTTGAGCAATACCGCTCGAGTTAAAGAAAAATAGGAGCAAGTGGGATGACGCAATCGGCGAGTGCAGCGCGCGCTAACTTCTCGTGGCGCAATATTGACATCATCATTGCAGCTGTTATCGGCGTGGCCGTTGGCCTGATTTTTGTTATCTGGAACATCATCGGCGGTGCGGGCTATGAAGCAGTCAACGCGCTTACTCCTGGTCTTGGCGGTTTGGTCGCTGGTATGTGGTTCCTCGGTGGTCCGCTCGGCGCGTACATCATTCGCAAGCCGGGTGCAGCTATCTTCGTCGAGGTAATCGCGGCGACGGTTTCAGCACTGATCGGTAACCAGTGGGGTATCTCCACCCTGTACTCAGGTTTGGCGCAGGGGCTCGGTGCGGAGCTGGTGTTCCTCATTCTGGCGTATAAGAGCTACAACCTGGCCACCGTGGTTATCTCCGGTCTCATGGCAGGTGTCGGCGCATGGACTTTCGAGCTTTTCACTGGCAACCTGGCCAAGACTTTCGAATTCAACGTCATCTATCTGATCTCCACGGCGCTGTCGGGTGCCGTCCTCGCCGGTCTGCTGGCTTACTTCCTGGCTAAGGCACTGGCGGCAACTGGAGCGCTGGATCGTTTTGCCATCGGGCGAGAGCGGCACGACGACGTCTAGGAAAATCGATGACAGATGAGGCGTTGACGCGGGGGCCGTCGTCAAGCGGAAATGTCCCTGCGGTGAGCGCGCGGGGGTTCGGATATCGGCACGCGGGGCGCAAAGCTGCGGTACTGAACGACATCACGCTGGACATCGAGCGCGGTGAAAAGGTGCTGTTGCTCGGCGCGTCGGGGATGGGGAAGTCGACGCTGCTCGCCGCTATTGCTGGCGTGCTTGGCGACGACTCCGATGGCGAAGCCACCGGAAAGCTCCTGATTGAAGGTCGTACTCCTGCTTCCGCACGGGGCGCGGTGGGCTTGGTGCTGCAAGACCCTGACTCGCAGACGATTAGTGCTCGCGTTGGCGACGATGTCGCCTTTGGTGCGGAAAACCTGGGCGTTGCCCCGGCTGAGATTGGCAACCGAGTGCGCGCCAGCCTGGATTTGGTGGGGCTGGATTTGCCGCTGGATCATCCCACGCACAGGCTTTCGGGTGGGCAGAAGCAGCGCCTCGCATTGGCAGGTGTGCTGGCAATGGGCGCACGGGTCATTTGTTTGGACGAGCCGACGGCCAACATCGACCCGGCCGGTGTGCCGGTACTACGCGATGCTGCGATTACCGCGGCGGAGAGGACCGGTGCGGCACTGATTGTGGTCGAGCATCGAGTGGATGCGTGGGTCGATGTGGTCGACCGCATCATCGTGCTGGGCCGCGGAGGTGTGATTGCCGATGGTGCACCGCATCGGGTCTTGGAAGACTACGGGCAGGCTCTGACGGATGCTGGGGTGTGGATTCCGGGTGCTCCGCCCGCGCTGCCGGACGCGCGTTCAGTTGCCTGCGACCAGGACGGGCACCCTAGCGGTGACATCGCGATCGAAACCCGCGAGCTGGACATCGGCTATGGCGCGAAGAAGTCGTGGTTCAGGGGTAGCGAAACTGTTGAGCCGATTGCTCGCGATGTGTCAGTTTCTATCCCGTCAGAAGCTTCCACCTGCATCGTTGGTCACAACGGCAGCGGGAAGTCCACGTTAGCGCTGACGCTCGGCGGCCTGCTTGAGCCGATGGCGGGCACGGTCCAAGTGGCCGGCAGCGGTAGTGCGCCGTGGAAATGGCCGTCGAAGAAGTTGGCTACTCGGATTGGCACGGTCTTCCAAGACCCCGAGCATCAATTTGTCACTGGCACAGTGCTGGAAGAGTTGCAGCTTGGCCCCAAGCTTGTCGGTGTCAACGCTGATCAGCGCATCGAGGAATTACTTGAGCGGCTGCGGCTAACGGCTCTGACCAAGGCGAATCCGTTCTCGCTGTCCGGCGGTGAGAAGCGACGTCTGTCGGTGGCGACAATGCTGGCGACAGCGCCGGATATTGTGCTTCTCGACGAACCGACGTTCGGCCAAGACCGCCGGACATTCACCGAGCTGCTCACTTTGCTTCGCCAGCTTGCTGACGACGGCCGAACTGTTATCTCGATTACCCACGATCCATTGGTGGTACAAGCGATGGGGGACTACGTCATCGACATGGATTCGTTTCATCCGGAGTGGCCAGGCCCTGCGGCGCCGGGACAGCGTGGTTCAGGGGAGCAGGCCGGTCCGAGCAGCAATAGCGGTTCGCGCGGCCAGGGCGAAGCAGGAGGGAAATCGTGACTGAAGTCGGTTCCGCCGGTACGGCTGAAGGTACGCAGAGCGCCATTTCGAGTAAGCAGCCTTTCCTCGCGACGGTCAACCCGGTGGCGAGAGTACTGGGCCTATTCTTGCTCACCACACCGCTGCTGATTTCCATCGACTGGGTCTCCGCAGTGGTTGCGCTTGTCTGCACGCTTTTCTTGGTGCCGCTGTCGGGTTTGGGTTTTCGTCGTTTTCTAGGACGCAGCCTGCCACTTCTTATTGCCGCGCCCATCTCAGGAATCTCGATGGCGCTCTACGGTAACCCGGAGGGCAAAGAGTATTTCTCCTTTCTGCTTGCGCATGTGACGGATAATTCCATTTCCCTGGCCATCGCGATCATGTTGCGTGTGCTGGCTATCGGTACTCCAGTTATCGTGCTGACAGCCAATATCGACCCCACCGATCTGGGCAATGGGCTGGCGCAGATTCTCAAGCTGCCCAGCCGGTTTGTGCTGGCAACGGTGGCGAGTCTGCGACTCGTCGGCCTATTCATCAGCGATTGGCAGGCGCTGACCCGAGCCCGTCGCGCACGCGGTTTGGGT
The DNA here is from genome assembly GCF_001809225.1 of Corynebacterium sp. HMSC077G07. Taxonomy (NCBI): domain Bacteria; kingdom Bacillati; phylum Actinomycetota; class Actinomycetes; order Mycobacteriales; family Corynebacteriaceae; genus Corynebacterium; species Corynebacterium sp. HMSC077G07. The sequence goes on from NZ_KV796521.1 coordinate 118,093, forward strand.
GACCACGGCGCAATCCGCCGCACTATTTCTCAGGTGTTCGCTCTGCTGGTGTTTGCGCTGCGCCGCGGCACCAAACTGGCTACAGCCATGGAAGCCCGCGGCTTTGGCACACCGATTAAGCGTACGTGGTGGCACACCTCGACATTGGCCACGCGTGACTATGCCACCATGGCCGCCTGCCTTGCCATCGCCGTCGCAGCAATCAGTATTTCCGTGTGGGCCGGGGAGTTCCGCTTCCTGGGCGTAGCGTAGCAAAGGCGTTTCAATCACGATGATTCTGCTTATCGACGGCCGTTCCGGCAGTGGCAAAACCACCTTTTCGGCAAAGTTGCACAGTATCCTCGGTTGGCCAGTTATCCACTTGGAGGATGTATATCCGGGCTGGTCCGGTCTGCAGAAAGCATCGGCCGCAGTTGCGGAGACCATTTTGAACCCCGCTCTACCGGCCGATGAGCGCGGGTATCGCCGTTGGGACTGGTACGCCAGTGAATTCGCCGAGTGGGTCCCCACGCCACCGGACTCCTCGCTCATCGTTGAAGGCTGTGGCGCTGTCACTGAAGCTAACCTTGCCGCTGCCCGCGCCATCGGCGACGGCAACGCCTGGGGAGTCTGGGTAGAGCTGGACACGCAGACTCGATTTGCCCGTGCCATGGCTCGCGACGACCACTTCGAGGAACACTGGGACATGTGGGCCGAGCAGGAATCCCAGCATATGGCGAAGCACAATCCGCAACAGCTCGTCGACTGGACCATCAACGTCCCAGAACAGTTAACGTGGAAGCTCTGATGAGAAAAACACTCGCGTGCCTCGGTGCAGGCTTCGGTTCCATGCTCCTCGTCGGCGGACTACGCGTCGCCGCTAATTCGGAGCTACGCCCACCACGCCTGCCCAATCGCAGACCTCCGCGGTGGGTTCTTCCCACAGTAGGTGCCGCGTGGATACTGGCCAGCTACCGCGCCTACTACGTTCGCGCATCGCATCGCTTGACGACGCCCCTGCTCGCCGGCCTCGCAGTACCAGGAGCCGCAGCGATCGTTTTCGAGGCCGTTCGTCTTCGATGTGCAGCCAAAAAACCAACTCTGCCGCCACACACCGTGGTTGTGCTGGGATGCGGATTGAAGAACAATCGGCCCTCGGCCCTGCTGGCCAGAAGATTACAGCGAGCAGTCTCAGCGTGTGATGAGCGAACCGAGCGAATCATCTGCTCCGGTGGGGTCGGCAGTGAAGCGGTGACAGATGCCACCTGCTCCGAAGCGGACGCCATGGTGGAGTGGTTGGAGGCGAACGCTGGGGACGTCGTAAAGCGTGGCGACATCGAGTTGATCCCCGAGGACCAATCGACGAATACGTCGGAAAACATTGACTATGCGTGCGAATTGATGCGCGGCATGGACGGTGCGTTGAGCGCTGGAACGGTTGTTGTGACCAGTGATTTTCATGCGCCACGGGTAGCGAAGCTCATGCGCGAACGGGGGCTGGAATCCTGGTGTGTCGTCGGGGCCTATACGCCGTTGAGGTACTGGGCGACATCGCTGCTGCGGGAATTCCTCGCGCAGTTTATTCTGTGGGCGCCGAGCGGCAACGCGAGAATTTTACGAATTTCGCGGGTAGCGCGAAGCGTTAGCCACTAGTATCGAACGAAGATAAATACGTCGTGCGGTGATAGTGCTGCGTAGAAATGCGTAGAGCGCGATATCGAACACGACATCGGAATCATTAAATCGGGAGGAACACCCACATGGCTTTGACCCCAGGATTCGACCTGTTCCAGCTGCCAGAGGAGCACCAGGAGCTCCGCGCCGTTATCCGTGATTTGGCGGAGAAGCAGATTGCTCCGTACGCAGCGGACGTCGATGAGAACGAGCGTTTCCCGGAGGAGGCCCTGAAGGCTCTCAACGAGGCCGGCTTCAACGCCGTCCACGTGCCGGAGCAGTTCGGTGGCCAGGGTGCGGACTCGGTTGCGGCCTGCATTGTCATTGAGGAAGTTGCTCGTGTCTGTGGCTCGGCTTCTCTTATCCCGGCTGTGAACAAGCTGGGCACCATGGGCTTGATCCTCAAGGGCTCCGACGAGCTGAAGAGCAAGGTCCTGCCGGACATCGCCAACGGTGAAATGGCTTCCTACGCACTGACTGAGCGTGAGGCCGGTTCGGATGCCGGTTCCATGAAGACCCGCGCGGTCCGTGAGGGCGATGAGTGGGTCCTCAACGGCTCCAAGTGCTTCATCACTAACGGTGGCCGCTCCACCTGGTACACCGTCATGGCTGTTACCGACCCGGAGAAGGGTGCCAACGGCATCTCTGCATTCATGGTCCACAAGGACGACGAGGGCTTCCGCGTCGGTGGCCTGGAGCACAAGCTGGGTATCAAGGGTTCCCCGACTGCGGAGCTGTACTTCGAAAACTGCCGTATCCCGGCTGACCGCATCATCGGCGAAGAGGGCACCGGTTTCAAGACTGCCCTGGAGACCCTGGACCACACCCGCCCGACTATTGGTGCACAGGCACTGGGCATCGCGCAGGGTGCATACGACTACGCTGTTGGTTACGTGCAGGAGCGCCAGCAGTTCGGCAAGCCGATTGCTGCTTTCCAGAACACCCAGTTCATGCTGGCTGACATGCGTATGAAGATTGACGCTGCTCGTCTCATGGTCTACACCGCAGCCGCTAACGCTGAGCGCGGCACTGCTGAGGGCGGCGCTCGCCTGGGTCTGATGGCCGCAAACGCCAAGACCTTCGCCTCTGACGTTGCTATGCAGGTCACCACTGATGCCGTGCAGCTGCTCGGCGGTTACGGCTTCACCCGTGACTTCCCGGTTGAGCGCATGATGCGTGACGCCAAGATCACCCAGATCTACGAGGGCACTAACCAGATTTGCCGCATGGTCGCAGGTCGCCAGATTCTCGCAGACGCACAAAAGCGCTAATCACCAGCGCAAACGCTAAGCCCTCGCTACCAAGGCGGGGGCTTTTTCATGCTGCCACATCACCCAGAATTTGTCTCTTAACCCCAACGCGCACTAGTGACTGCGTTTATGACTGGCGGCGGTGGGGCGATGCGAGTTACTGACT
>NZ_KV796522.1:0-49834 GCF_001809225.1 Corynebacterium sp. HMSC077G07
TTTTTGACATAAACGCAGTCAGTAACTCGGATCGCCAGGCGACCTGCTGGCGCCAGCCAGAAACGCAGCCACTACCAACAGGCACCTAGATAATCAGCAGGCTTACTTCAGCTGCTCCATGCGCTGTGCAATCGACTCGAGCAAGGACTGCCAGGAGTCCACGAACTTCTCCACGCCCTCGCGCTCCAGGACAGCGAAGACGTCATCGAGGTCGATGCCAATCTCGCTGAGCTGAATCATAACGGCGTTGGCTGCGTCACCCTGGCCGCTGACGGCGTCGCGAACCTCGCCCTCGAAGCCCGCGGCAGCACGCAGCGTCTTCTCCGGCATGGTATTCACAGTCTGCGGTGCAGCCAGCTCAGTGACGTAGAGAGTGTCCGGGTAAGCCGGGTTCTTCACACCGGTCGAAGCCCACAGCAGGCGCTGCGGCTTAGCACCGGCGTTTTCCAGCTGTGCCCAGCGAATATTCTGCGCCGAGAAAGTCTCCTCGAACTTGGCGTAAGCTGCACGGGCATTGGCCAGACCAGCCTTGCCGCGCAGAGCCAGGGCCTCCTCGGAGCCGATCTTGTCCAGGCGAGCATCGATTTCGGTGTCAACGCGGGAAACAAACAGCGACGCAACAGAGTGAACCGAAGCCAGGTCTACGCCGTTGTCCTTCGCACGCTCAATGCCCTCGATGAACGCATCAATGACCTGCAGGTAGCGCTCCACCGAGAAAATCAGGGTGACGTTTACCGAGATTCCCTCGGACAGAGCCTGGGTGACAGCCGGCAGGGAAGCATCGGTCGCCGGAATCTTAATCATCGCGTTCTGCTTGCCGACGCGCTCCCAGAGCTTACGGGCCTGCGCAATCGTGGCCTCGTAGTTGTCGGCGTAGCGAGGATCGACCTCGATGGACACACGGCCATCGACACCGTCGGTTTCTTCGGATACACCAGCGAAAAGGTCACAGGCATCGCGGACGTCGTCGATTGCCATCGCGAACACAGCATCTGCCGGGTTCGCACCCTCTGCAGTGAGCTGCGCCAGCTGAGAGTCGTAATCCTCACCGGCGGTCATCGCCGAAGAGAAGATTGCCGGGTTAGTAGTGACACCGACAACCCGAAGCTCTTCAATAAGATTTTTCAAATCGCCCGAGGTGAGGCGCTGGCGCGAAAGATCGTCGAGCCACGCCGAAGTCCCTACCTTGGCGAGCGCTTCCATCGTGGTGTTTCCCATAGTGTTTAACGCCTTTCTGTCAATACCGCTTCGTTGCCTAAAGACTTCGCTAAAAGTTGTATGTCCTTAAACTACTGTGCGTCACAAACAATACTGGCGCTACCGGAGCGCGGTACGGTTTTCACAAATCCCGTCCCGACAACGGCCGATAGCGCCAGGTTTTAACAAACTTACTTAGCAGCCTCGATGGACTCCTTGGCGGCATCGACAACAGCCTCTGCTGTGATGCCGAACTTCTCGAACAGCTCCTTGTACGGAGCCGATGCACCGAAGTGCTCCAGGGAGACAGCGCGACCAGCATCACCCAGGTGGCGGTACCACGGCATTGCAATACCGGCCTCAACCGAGACACGAGCGCGGACGGACTTCGGCAGAACCTGCTCGCGGTAGGCATCGTCCTGCTGCTCGAACCAGTCAAGACACGGAACGGAGACAACGCGGGCGCTGACGCCTTCCTCAGCCAGCTTGTCAGCAGCTTCGACAGCGAGGTGAACTTCCGAACCGGTAGCCATCAGGATGACGTCCGGGGTCTCCTTGGCGCCGTCGACAAGCACGTACGCACCACGACGGACGCCCTCAGCGGCCTTCTCCTTGGTACCTTCCAAGACCGGAACGTTCTGGCGGGTCAGGGCCAGAGCCTTCGGGCCTGCCTCGCCCTGAAGAACAGCGGCCCAAGCCTGAGCGGTCTCGTTAGCGTCAGCCGGGCGGACAGTGGACACACCCGGGATAGCGCGCAGCGAAGCCAGCTGTTCAACAGGCTGGTGCGTCGGACCGTCTTCGCCCAGACCAATGGAGTCGTGAGTCCAGACGTAAATAGGGGAGATGCCCATCAGCGATGCTAGGCGGACAGCCGGACGCATGTAGTCCGAGAAGATAAGGAAGGTGCCACCGTACGGACGGGTACCACCGTGGAGCAGAATGCCGTTGAGGATCGAGCCCATGGCGTGCTCACGAATACCGAAGTGCAGGTTGCGGCCGTACGGGTCGGTGGTCCAGGTGCCGGTGGTGATGGACTTCGGGCCGAAGGACGGCTCACCCTTCAGGACGGTGTTGTTGGAGCCAGCCAGGTCAGCCGAGCCACCCCACAGCTCCGGCAGGGTCTTGCCCAGTGCCTGCAGCGCGGCCTCAGAGGCCTTGCGGGTAGCAACGCCCTTCTCGTCCGGCTCCCAGGTCGGCAGCTCAGCGTCGAAGCCCTCCGGCAGCTCGCCAGCGGTCAGACGGTCCAGCAGAGCCTTGCGCTCCGGGTTAGCATCAGCCCACTCATCAAACTTGACCTGCCACTGTGCGTGAGCCTCAGCACCGCGCTCAACTAGCTTGCGGGTGTGCTCAATGACCTCGTCAGCGACGTTAAAGCTCTTGTCGGTATCGAAGCCGAGAGCTTCCTTGATGCCGACAATCTCCTCGCCACCAAGAGCAGCACCGTGCGAAGCGCCGGTGTTCATCTTCGTCGGAGCCGGGTAAGCGATCACAGTGCGAACGCGAATGAAGGTCGGACGCTCCGTATCCTTCTTGGCCTCCTCGACAGCAGCCTCGAGTGCTGCGACGTCCTCGCCGCCGTCGACCTCAATGACCTGCCAGCCGTAAGCACGGTAGCGATCCGCGACATTCTCGGTGAAAGCAATGGTGGTGTCGTCCTCGATGGAGATGCCGTTGTCATCCCAGAAGACAATCAGGTTGCCCAGCTGCTGAGTGCCGGCCAGCGAGCCGGCCTCGGCAGTGACACCCTCCTGAACGTCACCATCAGAAGCGATGACGTACACGTAGTGGTCGAACGGAGACTCACCCGGAGCAGCTTCCGGGTCGAACAGCCCACGTTCCCGTCGCGAAGCCATGGCAAAACCGACAGCCGACGCCAGCCCCTGACCCAGCGGGCCAGTGGTGATTTCCACGCCGTCAGTGTGGCCGTACTCCGGGTGACCCGGGGTGAGTGCATCCCACGTACGCAGCGCCTTCAGGTCATCGAGCTCCAGGCCAAAACCGCCGAGGTAGAGCTGGACGTACTGCGTCAGAGAGGTGTGACCACAGGAGAGAATGAAACGGTCACGGCCAATCCACTTCGTATCCTTCGGGTCATGGCGCATAACGCGCTGGTAAAGAGAGTAAGCCAGCGGTGCGAGGCTCATCGCAGTGCCGGGGTGCCCCGAACCTGCCTTTTCAACGGCGTCTGCAGCCAGCACACGGGCCGTATCTACGGCCTTCGTATCCAAGTCAGACCAGTCCGAGGGGTAGTTGCGCACAACCCGTGCTTCATGCTCAGTCGACAGTGTCACGTGAATGACTCCTAGTATCCAAATGGATTAGTAAAATTCTCTTCCATACTAACTAGGATTGCGCGCTCCGGGTTCAAACCGGGCCGAATAGCTGAGAGATAAGTCTCAGAGGGCGCGCCGCACATGCTTTACGACGGTCATTATTGGAACCGTTATGATTACCGGTAAACTGATTGCCTGCCCCTCATTTAATTTTGCGGAAAAACTCGTCGGGAACTTTCCGACCGTTACATCCGACTATCTGTAAACGGGGGGTTTGTTTATGGCGCGTGAAAGGGACATTGCTTTGTTGGAAACAGTCAAGGCGTATATTGCACTGACTAAGCCAAGAATTATCGAGCTCCTGCTCGTCGCGGCCATTCCCGCAATGCTTCAGGCTGATCGCGGTCATGTTCACGTTGGACTGATTCTTCTCACCTTGTTCGGTGGTTGGTTGGGTGCCGCAGCTGCGCACACCTTCAACATGGTCATGGATTACGACATTGACCAGAAGATGCGCCGTACTCGCCGTCGCCCGCTCGCGCGCAACCAGGTTAGCCGTCGAGCGGCAGCGATTTTCGGCACTGTCTTGATGATTGCGTCGTTCCTATGGCTGTGGTTGCTGTGTAACTCGCTGCTGGCCGCCGTTTTCATTCTGATTACGATTGCCTTCTACATCTTCGTCTACACGTTGTGGCTGAAGCGCCGTACTGATCAGAACGTAATTTGGGGTGGCGCTGCGGGTTGTATGCCGGTGATGGTCGGCTGGGCCGTAATCACTGACAACAACCCGGAGATTACGGGGCTCGCTCACTGGTGGCAGGCATTCATCCTGTTCCTGCTTATCTTCTTCTGGACTCCGCCGCACACCTGGGCATTGGGCCTGCGCTACAAGGAGGACTACAAGGCCGCTGGCGTGCCGATGATGCCAGTGGTCAAGCCGGCAATCGTCGTTTCCAAGCGCATTATTTACTACACCGCCGCGACCGTGATTACCACTCTGCTGTTGGTTCCGTACGCGGGTTGGATCTATCTGATTGGCGCCGTTGGCGCTGGTGCCTGGTTCCTGTGGGGCGCCATTGACCTGCACCGCCACGTTAAGACCGGTGGCAAGATCAAGCCGATGAAGCTGTTCTTCATGTCGAACAACTACTTGTCTATCGTCTGTGTGGCGCTTTCTCTCGATGCCGTACTCGGATTGCAGACAATTTCGAGCATGTTCTAGGGCAGCTGCTGAGCTCCTTTGAAGAGGCCCTTTCCGGTTGCGGGAAGGGCCTCTTTTTGTGTGTGGAGATGGGCACGGGCTGCAAATGTGAAACTGTGCGAGTTTATGACACTTTCAGGCCATTTTTCGCGCGATTTCTGTCATAAACATAGTCAGTAACTCGGATCGATAAGTGGGCAGACCGCCCCCTTGCACCGCCCGCGCAGCCCGCACCGCCCGCGCAGCCCGCTAGCCACTGGGAAACGCACATCCGAGCACACGGAGCCGAGCAGACAGCAGAACCGCCTAAACACGCACAACCAAAGCGCGTGTTTAGGCGGTTCGAGAAGGAATCAACGGCCGGTAACCACAGTCGTTAACACAGCCGCTGACCGGCAGCTAGCTACGCGGTAACCTCGACGTTCTTCTCCGAAGCAACAGTGGCGGCAGCCGCATCGCCTTCAAGCGAGCCAGTGACTTCTGCGCTCCCACCGACAGTGCGGTAACCGTGCTGGAAAAGTACTGCAGTCAAAGCGGTGCAGATACCAGATCCGGCAACGTGAACCGGCACCAATGCCTCCGGTACACCGGACCAATACTGAATCATTCCAACTACGCCCTGAGCCAAAATGAACACAACGAGTGCGATGGCAACCTTACGCACAGGTGCAAAGGCTTCCGAGGCCAGCAGACCGAAAATGAGGCCGATAACCAGGCCAAGGTAGAGGTACATAAAACCAGCGTGGATATGCGCCAGGTCAACAATCGGTAGCTGGAGGCGATCCTCCGGGAGCACCGAAGCATCTCCAGCGTGTGGTCCCGCACCGGTGACCATAGTTCCGGTAATCAGCGTCATCGTCAGGGCCAAGCCGGAGGCGGCAGCCAGATAGCGCAGATAGCGCGGGTACATGCGGGTAGCAGTGCCGTCGTCAGGCTCCGAAATCTTGACGAAAAGCATGCCAGCGAGCCAGACCAGAATCATCGAAGGCAGGAAGTGCAGCGCTACGGCGTACCACTTCAGGTCAACCCAAACGGAGATACCGCCGATAACAGCCTGGACGATAACGCCGAGACCGTTGAGGAAGGCCAGCAACTTTATTTCCTGACGGCGACCGACACGCATAACCGAAAGGAAGAGCAGAAGTGTCAGAGCAACCAGCACAAAGGTGAGCAGCCGGTTGCCAAACTCAATAATCTGATGGAGCATTTCTGCTTCCCCCGCGACAGGAACGAAGCTGCCTGGGTGACATTCAGGCCACGAAGCACAACCGAGACCTGAACCAGTAACACGGACGATAGAACCGGTTACCGCAATTGCCGCCTGTGCAATCAAAACCAGCAGGGCATAGAGCTTCTGGCGCCCGATTGGTGTCAGCGGCAAAAACGATAGGGGCAAACTTCGATCTGCAGTATTCACATTAAGAAATTCTACCCATGCTGGCGGAAAATGGTAATAAGCGAAACCCCTGCGTTGGGCTGCGCTTTTCTATGCAGATTTCCCGACAGATTCCTAGTCATTCGGCATATCAAAACGGAACCAGCGAGCCGCCAGTGCAGCGCCAAGGACACCCCATGCGATTAGCACCCCGATAGCTGACCAATGGACGGACATGGCCAATGCCGCGGAGATCACGTCGGTAAGCGCGACGGACGGCAAGAGGTGTAGCAGTACAGAGCTGATGTCATCTAACGATGGCGCGACGGCCACATACGTAGTAGCACCAATGAGGATGAACCAGATCAGGTTGGCCAGACCTAGGATTAGCTCGGCTCCCAACGTACCGCCCATGAGCAAGCCCAATGAGGTAAAGACGAACGTTCCCAGAAGCATCCCCACATAAGCCAGCAGCCAGCCGCCAATCGACAGCTCTGCGCCAAGGGAGAGCCCCACGAGACTAAACAGTACGTACTGCAACGTGACGGTGGTGCAGACCGACACAATCTTGCCAGCGATAATGCCCCAGGGTGGCACACCTGAGGCACCGATGCGCTTCAGGGCTCCGTAACGGCGGTCAAAGCCCACGGCAATTGCCTGCCCGGTAAACCCTGCAGACATGACGGAAATCGCCAGCACCATGGGGAAGATACGCTCGAGCGGATCATCGAGCTCCAACACCGGCACCATCACCAGGCCGATGAGCATCGCCAACGGGATAATGATGGTGAGGAGCATTTGCTCACCGTGTCGCCAGAAGAGCTTCGTCTCCAACCACGCCTGCGACATGACCAACTTCGCCATGTCCGAACGCTGTGGCGCTGGGGCGAAAGTGCCCTTCGCAAAGCGGGAGGCATCAGACCTCGGTGCGGTAGTCATTAGCTCCTCATCTCCGTTCCAGTGATCTGCAAGAAGACATCTTCAAGCGATTGCGTCGCCCTATTCATCGAGGTGATCAGCACCTCTTGCTGCTCGCAACTCTGCGCCAAGACAGTCAAGGCGCGCGGTGAAGCCTCACCAATCAGGGAAAACTCTCCACCGCCAGAACGCTGCAGACGCTGTGGAAGACCGGACTCGCTGAAGTTGCGGTTGACCTCTTCGAAGTCAAGGCTGCCTCGAACGCTGATCTTCATAGCAGTGCTTGACGACGTTCCCTGGAGAGCCGATGCGCCTGCGCTAGTGATCTCCTCGGTGGTACCGGCCACAACTAAATGGCCCCGGTCGATAATCGCAACGTCGTCGGCAAGCGATTCGGCCTCGTCCATGAGGTGCGTTGTCAGGACCACGGTGACCCCATCACGGCGCAGCGACGAGATGAGATCCCAGACGGCTAGACGGGACTGAGCATCGAGGCCTGCTGTCGGCTCGTCGAGGAACACAAGCTCCGGGCGTCCGACCAGGGCACATGCGAGCGACAGTCGCTGCTGCTGACCGCCAGAGAGCCTGCGGTAGTTCGTCTTACGATGGCGTTCTAGGCCAACGACTTCAAGGAGCCAATCAGTGTCCAGCGGGTTTGCGGAGTAACTGGCAACGAGGTTCAGCATTTCGCCAACGCGAACACCGGGGTAGGCACCTCCGCCCTGGAGCATGATGCCAATGCGACTGCGCAGTGCTGTGGTTTGAGTGACCGGGTCGAGATCAAGAATGCGAATTCGCCCTTCATCCGGCTTGATGAAGCCCTCACACATTTCAACGGTTGTGGTCTTACCAGCACCGTTGGGGCCGAGGAGCGCAAGAACCCTACCTCGATCCAGGGAAAGCGAAAGGTCTGATACAGCCTCAACGTCATCGAATTTCTTCGTTACGTTCTCAAGGCGCAGAGCAGGAGAATTGGCAGCGTTATTCACGGTTAGTCAGTCTAATCTCACAGTTTTAATGAAGGCGAAATACCTTAGATCGCGTCGAGTACGCCAAGATGACGAACATGACTGCGACGAAGAATACCAACGCCAGTAGGTAAATCTGAGCGACGGTGCCCGGAGGCAACCCCAGGCCGCGTGGTAGTACTACAAAACTGAAAATTGCCGAGTACAGAACCACGGCAATGCGAAATTGTACCCGGTTGGCCCAAGCGGACAGGGGCACGATGGCCCATAGCAGGTACCAGGGGTGCACGACGGGGAAGAGGATTACTAGAGCGAACATCGCGAGGCCGTAGCCGCCGAGCGGGTGAATGCGCCCACGGAACGTCGCTAACAGCATGCGCAGGAGCCAGGCAGCCACCAGCACTACGCCAATGCCGCGGGTAAACAGCAAAGCACTGTCGCTGATATCGCCAAGCCCCAGAAGCCTGCCGAAGAAACCAGCGATAATCCCGAGCAGGGTAGTCAACGACATCCAACTGCGCACCGTTGCGGCGCCACCCTGCGCGGTGATCCAACCAAAGCCCAGACCAGTTGCTAAGGAAACAACGACTGCCGTGACGACGGTTATTGCGCCCGTCACTACCGCGGAAAGAGCAACGGCCTTCCAGGTGCTGCCAAACTTTCGGGCCAGCCACATGCCGGCAAAGCCGAGCGCCACGAAACCGGTGACTTTGACCATTCCGGCGAGGCTGATGAGCACGATACCGCCTGCATACAGCGCCCACGATCTACCTCGGCTTTGGTTCTCGTGTCCGATCGGTCCGGGTTCTGGCAGCTCATCGGGCACCATCGATTGCGCAGGGCCGTGGATAGCTCGCAGACACAGTTCGAGACCAACGAGCAGGAGAGCCAGCAGCAGGGCCTCATTGTGGATACCGCCCACCAGGTGCAGCAATACCAGCGGATTGAGCGTGCCCAGCCAGAGCGTGAACTGAGAGCTAACGCCGCAGCGGCGACCAAGCTGCACCAGCGCCCAGGACACCACGAGAAGCGAAACAATGGCGACGAGTCGATGCAGAAAGACGGAAGCGATCACCCCGTCGCTGGTTATTTTGGCGATACCCCATGCCACTGCGAGGGCTGTGGGGCCGTATGGGCTCGGAGAGTGCGACCAAATCAATGGCACCGATCGGGCAAGTGGGTCGTTGGCTCCCAATAGGTCAACAGGCCCTGCGAGGTAGGGATCCATACCCCGCTCCACAATTGCAGCCTGCGCCAAATAGGAATAGATATCCTGCGTAAACAGGGGAGCGGTAAACATCAAGGGCAATACCCATGCCGCGTAGGTGCGTATGAGCATCGGAGTAGTCACTGCGGTGACGCGAGTCCGCGCACCGGCCAGAACGAAAGCGCCGACACCCAACCAGGCTGTGACTAACATGCCAATGCCCACGAAGGTGACGATTGTCGTTGCCACCAACATTCGACCGAGGATTAGCCCAAGTGGTGTACCCCAAAACTCATTTCCAACCACCGGTGTCGCGCCTGCGCCGATCCCGGCGACCATAATAAAGACCGCCCCGAGAGCACCCAGCCAACGCAGCCAGGTGAAGCGTCGGAGTTCGCGGTAATTGATGCGGTGTTGGAGCGGCTGTTCTGAGCCCTGGTGGAGGGTTGCCGACCTAGAACCGGCCAGACCAATCTTCGGAATGGCGTCACGCACCCCGAGAGCGTCGTCGAAGGTGGACGAGCGGCGCGGGGTAGGTCGGTTAGTTTTCACAAGGTCACATAGTAGACGATTCGACACGCCGAAAGGGCGTTCTAATCAGCGACGTTGCATTGATATTTAAATGCGTTGGACATTGTGACCCAATTACGACACAATTATGTTGTCTAATACACCAGCGGCGCAAGTGGGATACTTGCCTCGCTGAGCCACCTAGACACCCATTATTATCCAGCAGTCCAATCGCAGGAGGTGACTCACCAGTCATGGCAGATCGGAAGCCGACAGTCAATGATGGTGATACGCGCAAGCGCATTCTCCAATTGCTTCTGGAACACAACCCGGCGTCCGCGACTTTTATCGCAGACACCCTGGGACTATCCGCTGCAGGCGTCCGCCGTCATATTGACATTCTGGTGGACGAAGGTCTTGCCGAAACCGCTCCGGCACCCAGCACCGGCCCCCGGGGCCGAGGCAGGCCAGCAAAGTCCTATCGCCTGACAGATCGGGGCCGCGCTAGATTCGGGCACGCTTACGACGATCTTGCCAGTGCAGCTCTGACCGCACTGCGCAAGGCCGGTGGTGAGCAGGCAGTTGCCCAGTTTGCCCGTCAGCGCATTGATGACATTCTGCTCGGCGTCACGCCAGTGGGGCAGGACGCAGAGAAGGAAGAGGTCGTAGAGGCCGTCGTCGATGCTTTCCGACGGGCCGGGTACGCGGCAACTATCAACCAGAACACTGGCGGCGTGCAAATTTGCCAGCACCATTGCCCAATTAGCCACGTAGCCTCCGAGTTTCCGGAGCTCTGCGCGGCGGAGCATGAAGCCGTTAGTAAATTATTAGGTCAGCACACCCAACCGTTGGCGACTATCGCTGATGGAAACGGTATCTGCACTACGAATATCCCACTCACTCCCGTAACAAAGACACTTACTGAATCGCCACAAGAAAGGAGCGGAGAATGACCCTCGCCCATGAGAACTCCACCGACGTGGCTGAATCCACGAAGGCTGCCACTCCGCAGACTGACGAAGAGATTATCGAGTCCATTGGTGCCTACCAGTTCGGTTGGCACGACCCGGATACCGCTGGCGCTTCCGCGAAGCGTGGCCTGTCTGAAGCGGTCGTTCGCGATATTTCGGCTAAGAAGAACGAGCCGGAGTGGATGCTTGAACGTCGCTTGAAGGCTTTGGAAATCTTCGACCGCAAGCCGCTGCCCACCTGGGGCGCGGATTTGTCGGGCATCGACTTCGACAACATTAAGTACTTCGTTCGCTCCACCGAGAAGCAGGCCCAGACCTGGGAAGACCTGCCGGAGGATATTAAGAACACCTACGACAAGCTCGGCATTCCGGAGGCTGAGAAGCAGCGCCTGGTCGCAGGTGTCGCCGCTCAGTACGAGTCTGAGGTTGTCTACCACCAGATTCGCGAGGATCTGGAGGCCCAGGGCGTTATCTTCCTGGACACCGACACCGCTCTCAAGGAGCACCCGGAGCTGTTTAAGGAGTACTTCGGCACCGTCATTCCGTCCGGTGACAACAAGTTCTCCGCTCTTAACACCGCAGTCTGGTCCGGCGGCTCCTTCATTTACGTGCCGAAGGGCGTCCACGTGGACATCCCACTGCAGGCATACTTCCGTATCAACACGGAAAACATGGGACAGTTCGAGCGCACGCTCATTATTGTCGACGAAGATGCCTACGTGCACTACGTCGAGGGCTGTACCGCTCCGATTTACAAGTCCGACTCGCTGCACTCGGCTGTTGTGGAGATCATCGTGAAGAAGGGTGGCCGCTGCCGCTACACCACGATCCAGAACTGGTCGAACAACGTCTACAACCTGGTTACCAAGCGCACCAAGTGCGAAGAGGGCGCAACCATGGAGTGGATTGACGGCAACATCGGTTCCAAGGTCACCATGAAGTACCCGGCAGTGTGGATGACCGGTCCGCATGCCAAGGGCGAGGTGCTGTCCGTGGCTATGGCTGGCGAGGGCCAGTTCCAGGACACCGGCGCCAAGATGGTGCACATGGCTCCGCACACGAGCTCCAACATCGTGTCCAAGTCCGTGGCCCGCAACGGTGGACGCGCTGCCTACCGCGGTCTGGTGCAGGTCAACAAGGGTGCCAAGCACTCGCACTCCAACGTCGAGTGTGACGCACTCCTGGTGGACACGATTTCACGTTCGGACACGTACCCATACGTGGATGTCCGCGAGGACGACGTCACCCTCGGCCACGAGGCAACGGTTTCCAAGGTCTCTGACGATCAGCTTTTCTACCTGATGAGCCGCGGCATCGAGGAAGAAGATGCAATGGCCATGGTCGTGCGCGGCTTTGTCGAGCCCATCGCCAAGGAGCTCCCGATGGAATACGCCCTCGAGCTCAACCGCCTCATTGAACTGCAGATGGAAGGTTCGGTCGGTTAATACCAATGACTACGACGATTAACAACGAAAACCAGGCTGCTCATAGCCGCCGCGTGCTGGCGAACAAGGGCGACGTTTTCACATCCTTCAACGTGGAGGACTTCGCCGTGCCGCATGGCAAGGATGAAGAGTGGAAGTTCACGCCGCTGCGTAAGCTCCGCGGTCTCCACAACGGCACCGCAGCAGAGCCGGTTGCAGCCTCAATTTCGGTCGAGACTGCTGGTCAGGATGGCGTCGCTGTGGACGTCGTCAAGCGTGACGACGAGCGCCTTGGTCGCGCCGGCGCCCCAACGGACCGCGTGGCAGCACAGGCGTACTCCAACTTCGACGATGCGCACATCGTGACCTTCGCGAAGAACTCGGTTTCCAAGGAGCCTGTCGTCATCGACATCGACGGTCCGGGCGAGGACAACGTGTCCTACGGCCATATCGTCATTGACGTGCAGTCTCACGCCGAGGCCGTCTGCGTCATTAACTACCGAGGCAGTGGCACGTTCGCGGACAACATCGAGTTCGTAATCGGCGACGGCGCCAAGCTGGGTGTCGTGACCATGGTGAACTGGAACGAAGATGCCGTTCATGGTTCGGCGCACCACGTTCATGTCGGCCGGGATGCTACGCTGCGCCACACTGTCGCAACGTTTGGCGGCGAGGTTGTCCGTATCGTTCCGCGCGTTGCTTTCACGGCACCCGGCGGCGACGTCGATCTGCTGGGCGTGTACTTCGCCGATGCCGGTCAGTACTTTGAAAACCGCATGCTGGTCGACCACGCTGTGCCGAACTGCCGCTCCAACGTGATGTACAAGGGCGCGCTGCAGGGCGAGCCGAATGTCGCTCATCGTGAGGCCCGCACCGCGTGGGTGGGAGACGTGCTCATTCGTGCAGAAGCGACGGGCACCGACACCTACGAGCTCAACCGCAACCTGCTGCTCACCGAAGGCGCGCGTGCCGACGCAGTTCCGAACCTGGAAATTGAAACCGGTGAGATTGCCGGTGCTGGGCACGCTGCCACCGTTGGCCGCTTCGACGAGGAACAGCTCTTCTACCTGCTCTCGCGCGGTATTCCGGAGCTGGCCGCTCGCCGTCTGGTGGTTCGCGGCTTCTTCAGCGAGGTCATCAACCTGATTCCGGTCGAGTCCGTTCGCGAGAAGCTTGAAAAGCTCGTTGACGAAGAGCTCAACACCGCTGGCTTCTAACCGCTTATCTTCTTTCTCACCCTTTCCGTCCTGTCAACCCGGAAGTGCCGGGGACAGGCCACTTACACCGATTAAAGGAAAAGATTTCACTATGAGCACTTTGGAAATCCGTAACCTCCACGCGCAGGTGCTGCCGACCGATGAGTCCGCCGAGCCCAAGGAGATTTTGAAGGGCGTCAACCTGACGATCAACTCCGGCGAAACCCACGCTGTGATGGGGCCGAACGGCTCTGGTAAATCCACCCTGAGCTACACCATCGCAGGTCACCCGCGTTACGAAGTCACCGAGGGCGAGATTCTCCTCGACGGCGAAAACGTGCTGGAGATGAGCGTCGACGAGCGCGCTCGCGCTGGGCTCTTCCTGGCAATGCAGTACCCGGTCGAGGTCACCGGCGTGTCCATGTCCAACTTCCTGCGCTCTGCAGCAACCGCTGTCCGCGGCGAGGCTCCGAAGCTGCGCCACTGGGTCAAGGAGGTCCGTGAGGCAATGGCTGACCTGGAGATCGATTCGTCGTTCTCCGAGCGCTCCGTCAACGAGGGCTTCTCCGGTGGCGAGAAGAAGCGTCACGAGATTCTGCAGCTCGACCTGCTGAAGCCGAAGTTCGCCATCCTGGACGAGACCGACTCCGGCCTGGACGTCGACGCTCTGCGCGTTGTCTCTGACGGCATTAACCGCTACCAGGACGAAAACGACGGCGGCATTCTGATCATTACTCACTACCAGCGCATCCTGAACTACGTGAAGCCGGACTTCGTCCACGTCTTCCACGATGGTCGCTTCATCACCTCCGGTGGCCCGGAGCTTGCAGACGAGCTGGAAGAGCACGGCTACGAGAAGTACATCAATGCCTAACGCCGAACTACTCAGCCCATCACTCCGCGAGGACTTTCCGATTCTGTCGCGCACTGTCCGTGACGGAAAGCGGCTGGTCTACCTGGATTCCGGAGCGACCTCGCAGCGCCCCAAGCAAGTCATCGATGCTGAGGTGGAGTTCCTAACCCACCACAATGCACCGGTGCACCGCGGTGCCTACGAGATTGCTGAGGAGGCCACGGACGCCTACGAAGATGCCCGCGAAGCCATTGCAGGCTTCATCGGCGCCGACTATGACGAGCTGGTCTTCACCAAGAACGCCACCGAAGCGTTGAACACAGTGGCATTCGTGCTTGGCGACGACCGCGCAGGTCAGTACCAGGTCGGCGAGGGTGACGAGATTGTCGTCACTGAGCTGGAGCATCACGCGAACTTGGTGCCGTGGCAGGAGCTGGCTCGCCGCACTGGTGCGACACTGCGTTGGTATGGCGTGACTGAAGACGGCCGCATTGATATGGACTCGCTGGAGCTCAGCGAGAAGACCAAAGTTGTGGCCTTTACCCATCAGTCAAACGTCACCGGTGCAGTAACCGATGTGAAGGAAATGGTGCGCCGTGCTCGCGAGGTCGGAGCGCTGGTAGTCCTCGATGCCTGCCAGTCGGTGCCGCATATGCCTGTCGACGTCAAGGAGCTCGATGTGGACTTCCTGGCGTTCTCCGGCCACAAGATGCTCGGCCCCAACGGGGTCGGCGCGCTCTACGGTCGCCGGGAACTGCTCGAGGCACTGCCGCCGTTCCTCACTGGTGGCTCGATGATTGAGGTCGTCACCATGGAGAAGACCACCTTCGCGGCGCCTCCGCAGCGCTTCGAGGCGGGTACCATGATGACCTCCCAGGTCGTCGGCCTGGGTGCTGCGGTGAAGTACCTGGATGCCATCGGTATGGATAAGGTAGCTGCTCATGAGCACCACCTGACCGCGCTCGCACTGGAGAAGCTGCAGGAAATTGATGGCGTGACCATCATCGGTCCGACTACTCCAGAACAGCGTGGCTCTGCAGTCTCCTTCAAGGTCGAGGGCATTCACCCGCACGATCTTGGCCAGGTTTTAGACGACCAGGGCGTGTGCATCCGCGTCGGTCACCATTGCGCGTGGCCAATTCACCAAATCCTCAACGCCCAGTCGACCGCCCGGGCATCCTTCTACATCTACAACACGGAAGAGGACGTTCAGGCGCTTGCCGACGCAGTGCGCCATGCACAGAAGTTCTTCGGTGTCACCCCGTAGCTTTAAGAAAGGAGAAGGACATGAAGCTCGAGCAGATGTACCAGGAAGTTATCCTGGATCACTACAAGCATCCGCAGCATGCGGGTTTGCGGGAGCCTTTCAATACGGAAGTGCATCACGTCAACCCGTCGTGTGGCGATGAACTCACGCTTCGCGTCACTCTGAACGACGACCTCACCGTCGTCAATGACGTCTCCTATGACGCCGTGGGCTGTTCTATCTCGCAAGCCTCCACCTCAGTTATGGCTGAGGAGATTGTCGGCAAGACTGTCGACGAGGCCATGGCCAAGCTTGCCGAGTTCGAGAAGATGGTCACGTCCCGAGGCAAGATTGAGGGCGATGAGGACATTATCGGCGATGGGATTGCCTTCGCTGGAGTTTCTAAGTACCCCGCCCGCGTGAAGTGCGCACTTCTCGGATGGAAAGCTTTCCAGGCCGCAACCGCTGAGGCCCTGGCCAACGCTGCTGAAGGCAACGGCGTTGGTACCGCGACTGTAACCGTTACCAATGACGAGGAAGGCCATCGCCATGACTGAACCAATCGCTAATGACGCCACCTCGCCCGCACAGCCTGATGCTGTCGACGAGGACACCATGACTACTGGTGCTCCCATTGATGAGGGGGATGCGTACGAGTCCATCACCGTCCCGCCGGCACCGGAGCAGACCGAAGCCGATAACAAGCTGGCTATCCAGGTTGAAGAGGCAATGTACGAGGTTGTTGACCCGGAACTTGGAGTCAACGTCGTGGACCTGGGCCTGGTATATGACATCTGGATTGAAGAAGGCGACATTGCCGCTATCTTCATGACACTCACGTCCCCGGCCTGCCCGCTGACCGATATGCTCACCGACCAGACTGCCTCCGAGGTTATGAAGGTCGAGGGTATCCGCGACTTCCGCCTCAACTGGGTCTGGTCCCCGGCATGGGGCCCACACATGATCACTGAGGACGGCCGCGAGCAGATGCGCGCTCTCGGTTTCTCGGTCTAGATGATCAGTGACAGCGGTGATTAGGGAACCGCTACGCTAAAAGTGCTTGGCGACGAGCTCCTGGCTCGTTCAGCTAGGCACTTTTTCGTTTGTTTTTTGAGTTGCTGACTGCGTTTATGGCCGGGATCGGTAGGGCGATGCGAGTTACTGACTGCATTTATGTCAAAAATGGCTCAAAAAATGGCCTGAAAGCGTCATAAAATTGCACAGTTTCACATCTGCAGCCCGTATTCACACGAGCATCCCCGCAATTTTTTCGAGCTGTCCGACTCGGAGCTAAAAACGACCCCACCTGGCGCTGAAAAGTGCCAAGCGGGGTCGCTATTGTCTTCGACTGCTAATCCAAGTTGTGAGAGTTAGATGCGAGATGCATAGCTACTCGCATCTATTCACAGCTCTTCGCAGCTATTCGCGACTCATGTCTGCGGTGGCCGGGTCAACGAGCTTGGAGCCCGTGACCTTCTTATGGATGAACCACAGCAGGACGAATACCGGAATACCCAGGTACGGAGTGAGGATAGCGAAGATATTTTCGCCAGTGCGGATCGGATCAAGTGCCTGTCCGGCCACCACAAAGAAGCACATAATCAGTGCCAGCACAGCACCGGCAGGGAAAAAGTTCGCCTTGTAGGGAAGCGAACCCAACGGGATGTTCTGGGCCTTCAGACACTTGCGGAAGCGGTAGTGACTGTAAGAGATGCCAAACCAGGTGATAAAGCCCGCGAGCGCAGAAAGTGTCAACAAGAAGGTGTACGCCACGCCATCGCCTACCAATGAAGTAATGAAGCCAGCCATACCGATCACAGCGGTGGCAATCAGAGCGCGCAGCGGAACGCCGTGCCCGGAAAGCTTGCCGAAGTAACGCGGAGCGTGTCCCTGGCGGGCCAGGGAAAACAGCATACGAGTGGACACATACATACCGGAGTTACCCGCGGACAAGACCGAAGTCAGAATGACAGCGTTCATCAGGCCAGCGGCAATCGCGATACCTGCGCGTTCAAAGACCAGGGTGAACGGTGAAATGGAAATGTTGTCCTCGGCGGCGTTCAGAAGATTCGGGTCCGTGTACGCAATAAGGAAACCAATAACAGCGATGGCACCGATGTAGAACAGCAGGATACGCCAGAAGATAGTGCGAATCGCGCGGGGAATCGTACGCTCAGGATCCTCGGCCTCACCTGCTGCTACACCAACCATCTCGGTGCCCTGGAAGGAGTATCCGGCTACGACGAAGACAGCCAACAGTCCCATTCCGCCATTGACGAATGGGGCGTCGCCCGTGGTCCAGTTTTCGAAGCCGGGGGAGGACCCGCCCAAGATGCCGAAAATCATGCCGACACCAAGAACGAGGAAGACGATGACGGTAATGACCTTGATGGTCGCAAACCAAAACTCACCCTCGCCGAATGCACGTGCGGACAGGGCATTCAGCCCGAATAGAATCGCGAGGAAGAGCGCGGACCAGATGATTGAAGGCACATCCGGGAACCAATAGCGCATCACCAGCGCAGCAGCGACGAGCTCTGCGGCCACAGTAATCGCCCAGTTAAACCAGTAGTTCCAGCCCATGGCAAAGCCGAAGGATTCTGAGACGTATCGGCGACCGTACTCCTGGAAGGAACCGGGCACCGGCAGGTAAGCGGCCATCTCGCCGAGAGACTGCATAACCAGCCACACCATGATGCCGATAAGAGCGTAAGCGATAAGCGCACCGCCTGGACCGGCCTGCGAAATGGTCGCACCGGAGGCAACAAACAGGCCCGTACCAATGGCACCACCAATGGCAATCATGTTCAGGTGGCGAGCTCTCAGCCTGCGCTGAAGCTTATGGTTTTGTGAGGAAGTCTCCTCAGATTGCGTCGAAGTCATTCATTTATCATAAGCGTTTGTACTCCGGTGAATGCAAAAACCACACCGCTTTAATTGTTGGTATCACCCCACAAATCGGCTGATGTATATGCTCCCGGTCAACGAGTTCTCCATCTCCCAGGTCCCCGCACAAACCCAGCGATGAGCTTTCCGCACGTACGCGGACTCATTTTCAGCAAAGGCACGGCCACTTTCGCCATAGCGCGAAGCGTCGTCAGTGGGGATGTCCCTATCAAATAGGCAAAAATGTCCTTCTCCGGCAACGAAAAGAACGCCCGGAAAAACGCACCCGTCTGTCGTGCATCGAACCCCAGCAACGCCGCGAGCCCACGTTCGCGTAGCCATCGCTGCAATCGCATGCTTAACGACGTCCCCAGCGTCCGGCTTCCCTTCTTTTCCATATCGGCCAAGAAGCGGTCGACATCTTCGATAACCGAACCCACCGAGTAACCAGTGGCAGGATGCATCCAACCACCAGCAAAGCCGAAGAGAGTGCCCATGGATGGTCCACTGTGCGTCACGTCACCGCGGCGAGAGGGAAGGTTTGCCAGTAGGGGAAAGGACACCACTTCTTCGTCGATGGCCAGATCTTCCGAAAGCCCCAGGGACTTCAACCGTGCACTTTGGCGTCTACGCAACAGCGCTAGAAGTACGGAGTCATCGGCCTCACCGCCGCTGCCGACTGGCGCACCGGCTTCGCCACGATACCCGTCAACCATAGGAGTCGGAGTAGCGAGAATGGTCTCTTCAATGAGGAAGGTCCTGTCATCCAAGAAAATGCGATAGGAGAAACTAGCCGGCTCTGTCGCTGGGTCAACCGGTTCAGCCGGAGTGAAGTCCATGAAAACTGCGCGGCGGTGGGCGCTGGGGACGTCGTCAAGCGAAAAGATGTGCCCGATGGCGAGCTGCCGTACCTGCCCACCTCGCCCGACTGCGGCGTGCGTGCGCCCGGTGGTGACAATTGTGATGTCAGTACCCGTGGTTTCGGAATCGGTGAGTGCGCGGCGTTCGATGTGGAAACCGCCAAGTTCTTGCAGGCAGTCCTTGTTAACAACGCCGTAGTTGCGGGCAAGCTGACGTTCGGTGCCGTCGGCAAGAATGACGCTGGGTTGAAAAGTGGCGGCGAGGAAGTCGCTGGGCAACCAGTCGGGGAGTTGGTCGCACCAGAGACCAATCGTCGAGGGCAGTGTGCCACCGGCTGGGTCATAAGCGGTGACATCCCAGCCGCGAGCGGATGCACGGTGGGCGGCGATTCTTCCGGCGGGCCCGAGGCCGACGACGGAGGCGGTCACGGGAAATGAAGTCATAACTGGTAGGCTACTCGTTCGTGATTGTGACCCATGACCTTGAAGTCCGAGTCGGCGCCCGTACCCTGCTCACTGCTCCGGGTGAGCAGCTGCGCGTCCAGCCGGGAGACCGGATTGGACTCGTCGGGCGAAATGGTGCTGGCAAAACGACGACTATGCGTATTCTCTCCGGTGAAACTGAACCCTATGGCGGTTCAGTAGTGCGCTCTGGCTCGATTGGTTACCTGCCACAGGACTCGCGCGAGGGCAACATCGACATCTCCGCCCGCGACCGTGTGCTGTCGGCGCGAGGTCTTGACCAAATCCGCCGCAGCATGGATCGCCAACAGGAGATCATGGAGACCGCGACCACTGACACGAAACGCGATGCGGCGATTCGGAAGTTTTCGCGTCTCGAGGAGCGCTACCACGACCTCGGCGGCTACGAGGCGAACGCCGAGGCAGCCCGCATTTGCGACGCGCTGGGGTTGCCGGAGCGCGTACTCGACCAGCCGCTGAAAACGCTTTCGGGTGGTCAGCGCCGCCGCGTCGAGCTTGCTCAGATTCTCTTCGCCGCTACCGAAGGCTCGGGCAAGTCCGCCACGACGCTGCTTCTCGACGAGCCGACGAACCACCTCGATGCGGATTCGATTACCTGGCTGCGCGAATTCCTCAGTAAGCATGAGGGCGGCTTGATTATGATTTCGCACGATGTCGAGCTGCTCGAGGCCGTGTGTAACAAAGTCTGGTTCCTCGATGCGGTGCGCGCCGAAGCTGATGTGTACAACATGGGCTGGAAGAACTACCTGTCGGCACGCGCGACCGATGAGGCTCGACGTCGCCGTGAGTTCGCCAACGCGGAGAAGAAGGCCAGCGCACTGCGCAAGCAGGCCGAGAAGCTAGGCGCGAAGGCGACGAAGGCCCGTGCGGCCAAGCAGATGGTGGCTCGTGCTGAGCGCATGATGGACAGTCTCGACGAAGTCCGCGTCGAGGATAAGGTCGCCCACATTTCCTTCCCCGAGCCGGCGCCCTGTGGCAAGACTCCGCTCAACGCCACGGGACTGACCAAGATGTATGGCTCGTTGGAGGTCTTCGCCGGTGTTGATCTTGCGATTGACAAGGGTTCCCGCGTGGTTGTCCTCGGCTTCAATGGTGCTGGTAAGACGACGCTGCTGAAGCTACTCGCCGGTGTGGAGCGCACCGATGGCGAAGGCGGCATTGTCTCCGGCCACGGCCTGCGCATCGGCTACTTCGCCCAGGAGCACGACACGATTGATCCGGACAAGACTGTCTGGGAAAACACCGTCTACGCCTGCCCTGACGTCAACGAGCCGGAGCTGCGGAGCCTGCTCGGTGCCTTTATGTTCTCCGGCGACAAGCTGCAGCAGCCAGCGGGAACCCTCTCCGGTGGTGAGAAGACGCGTCTGGCGCTGGCGACGCTGGTTAGCTCCCGCGCAAACGTCCTGCTTCTCGACGAGCCCACTAACAACCTCGACCCGCAGTCCCGCGAACAGGTTCTCGATGCACTTCGCACTTACACCGGGGCCGTCGTTCTGGTTACCCACGATCCAGGTGCGGTCAAGGCGCTAGAGCCCGAGCGCGTCATCGTGCTTCCCGACGGCACCGAAGACCTCTGGAGCGACGACTACATGGAAATCGTCGAGCTGGCTTAAGACGGATCCATTGGCCCTGGCAGGTAACCGTCCTGCTGAGCGAGCCTATACATCTCCGACTTGTTAAGGCTGTTCTCGGCCCGGCCAGCTGCCGCATACTTGGCTCGAATACGACCCAAGTAGTCCAACACGGTGTTCGGTGTCAGCCCTGTCATCGACGCGACTCGCTTCGTCGACTCACCGGAGGCGTAAAGCTCCAGTACCTCACGCTGGCGTTCTGACAAATCGACAGAGTCGAGCAGGGGATCAGAGTCAACTACCGATGCCCATTCTGTAGTCAGCGCACCCTTGCCAAGTGCCGCCAGCCGTACTGCAGACACGATTGTCTCCCGGGTTTCCGATTTTTGCACAACCCCCATCACTCCGGTACGCACTGCCTTTCGGACAAGGTATGGGCTTTCAGCTGACGAGAGGATGAGCACGTGATCGGTAACCAATTCCAGCGACAGAACGTTCTGCGCTGGATCTGAATTATCCGCCAGCCGTAGATCCAGCACGACCACATCCAGGCGGTCATCGGTGCCCACATCGGCCAGTAGCTCCGGCACAGTTTGATAACAGCCGACGAGCTCAAAGTCTGGCTCTGCAGAAAGCAGGGTTTCGAGCCCCTGCAGAGTCAAGGCATGATCATCAATCGCAGCAACGCGAAGCAAACGATCCGACTGCACGCTGTAATCTCCGATGTTGTCGGAGTCAATTGCAGCCGAGACGTCGATGGAAGCATTGCTCATTCCCGCAATATTCTCCCTAGTCACGTGACATCACTATCCTCTCACCGGCTTCATCAAACCTTTGCACTCCATTGTCATCAGAAATAGATGCAAATGCACGTCTGCCCGGGGGCAATAGGCGAATTGTTACCGATCCTTCTTCGGCGTTATCGATTGCTTCGAGGAAGTTCGGCATCAACTTGGCCACCGCGGAATCGTCGTCGACAAGCGGAATACGGCGCACATCGGTGCTATCGGAAACGGCCTGCGTGTGATTGCGGTCATCGAGGAGCCGGACATGAACACCTCTTGCGCGGGCATCCCAAACAGCTTGGTGAAGGGACCCAACATTTAGATGCGGCGAACGTAGGACGTCTCGGAGAAGCTGCTCTGTAAGCCGCGCACGCAACTGCAGTCGCGGGGTCGGTTCTTCCAAAACTGCAGCGGCGCTAAAAATGGGGCCGACCCGGCGCTGCAGCCATTCGTAGTTACTCTGGCTGCTAATTTCGTACTCTTTTGCGGCCCCGGCAGCGTACAGCGCACGATTATAATCCTGAATAGACTGCGGAACGGTGCGCATAAAAAAGCGGACCATGATGGACGTCAAAATTCCCGCGACCAACATCACGGAGCGAACTAACAGGTCAACTCCAGAGATACTGATGTGGGTCGTATCCGAGGGGGCAAAGGGGAAGAACTTGAGAAGCTCCACCATGATCGCGCCACCGAGCACTGAATTCAGCGCAACCCAGGGGCGGCCGCGGATGGCGAGCAATGCAGATGCAAAAGAAATTAAGCTAAAGTGCCAGAAATACGACCATTCCAAATTATTTGGAATGGGCTGGTAGAGCCCCACCACAGCTAATACAACGATCGCGACACCAGTTACGATTGCACGGGCTAACGGCAATTGTGAATGGCGGCCATACATAATCAGCCCGAGAAGGCCGATCGCTAATGCCAGACTGATTTGCCCGGCCGCGGTAAATAATTGTCCATTACTGACTAGAACCATGAACAACACGCCGACGATCGCGCCGTAGAACTGCCAGGAAAAAACAATTGACATTCCCATGAGGTCATACAGCGATGTCGTGTGAGCGGAGGAATCGACTACATCTTCCTCTTCCACAGGAGAGGTATTACCGTGCCATTTGAGAATAACCTGAGTACCTTTCCCAGGCTTTGAATTAACGAGAGCATCTCCACCGCGAAGGGCCTCCATTCGCCCTTTAACGCTCAACCGGATACCTGCACGATGCGGGTCAATTCCCTCGGGGTCGAACCCGGTGCCATCGTCACGAAAATCAATGGACACCTCTCCCGAGGCAACACGAATGTGGCATTTCTTTTCCGCTGCGGCACCTGCGTGACGCTTGGCATTATTTGCCACCTCGGTTGCGGCTAATAGGAACGTGTTAGCAACTTCTCCTGGCAGCCGAACTGGACCGCCTTCTTCGCTGGTGTCTAGCGTTACCGAAATGTCGGGGCTCACCGACATCAATTGCGCCCGTACAGCCTCAGCAAAAGTTCTACCGCTTACTGTTTGCCGAGGCGAGAAAAACAGCCCAGTCTGCTCGTCTAGCGAGAAGTCAATCTTAGAGCCCTTACCGATTGCAGACAGTGCGGCCAATACATAGTCATGGACATAGGCGTTGAAGCTGCTCATCGCCTCGCCGCGGACACGCATACGCTCCGCTCTCTCATTGACCTTCCGAGAGTTCTCGTAGGTGAAGTCAATAAGCCTTGCGACGGGTTGTGCAGAGCCTGCAATAATCACAAATGGAAAAGTGTTGATGAGATTGAAACCAACATCCGACAACATGTCGAGCCAAAAAGTGTGTCCCAGCAACCACGAATTAATGACCGCAATAAGTCCGGGAACAAATACCATCACGGACAAACTGATGTGGAGTGGCACTGTCAGAGCAAATGCAGCGAGGGCTAAACCTGAAAATGGGCTATACCAGAGCGCATTTCCAACGAGGTTATGAGGGAGATCCCAATAGGTTGAAACCAACATCAGGAAAACCAACATGATGTACATCGGCACACGCAGTGCGGTGATAAGGCCTCGCCGCGTATTATTAATCACAGCCCAAATCAGCAACATATCGCTGAGAATGAATATGAGCAGTGATGCAAAAGGGAACCAGTGGCTCAGAAAGTTTTCAAAGGGGACAGAACGAACAGCCGATTCAACCTGCCACAAAAAGCCGGTGACGGCAATAATAATCGCGCCGGATCGCAGCACAGACATTTCAATTGATGGTGACTGTCCGGCAAGTGCCGAATCGGGATTCCACCTCTCCATGCGACAATCACATTCCTTTTGCTTATTGCCACTAGACAAAACTAATTAGTCTCTACATGCGGTATGGAGCCGAGCGAAATTCTGAAGAATACGCCCACTTCGAGCAACATCCAACTGTCGCGCGGCCGACACCGCTTTAAGATCTGTTCCTGGTAAATAGTAGCCCTCATTTGCGTAAATCTGGAGACGCTGGGCAAATGTGTTGGCATCTAATTCCGGGTGAAACTGCGTCGCATATGCATTGCGGCCCAACCGAAACATCTGTACGGGGCAGTCCTTACCAGTTGCCAACAACGTAGCGTCGCCAGGCAGTTCTTCGATGGCCTCCTTGTGGCCGACGATGGCGTGAAAGTGGGCCGGTAAACCATCAAGAATTGGATCTGATTCGCCATCTGGAGTTGCAGCTACTTCGATTACAGCTGCCTGCTCCCCGTGCTTGCGGGAGACACGGCCATGGCCAGCAGTACCGAGCAGGCCGACGCCATAACAAGCTCCGAAGAAGGGGAAGTCTCGTTCGAGCACTTCTGCCAACAAATCCTCGAACCAGGTCTCGACTTCCTTCTGTAGATAGCTCTTATCGTCATCAGAGGCGTTAAAGGGTCCTCCGCCAACGATTACGCCCGAGTAGTTATCTAGATTCAGATTCCCCGGACGAGACTGTTCCAGGCGAATTTGATGCAACTTTGCCGGCGCCAATGCACACCTCCTGGCAAATGAGAGATGTTCAGCGTGAGTTGCGGCATCTTCGCCGCGTGTGGAAAGCAAGAGGAAGGGCTTGGCGGAGGTAGACATTTGCGGGAACAAATTTCGTGAAAAAGGGAGCTAGAGGGGGACGGAGACTACTGCACCACTAGCAGGCTCGGATTGGCTGCATGCGTACATACGTGCATAAATCGGGGGATGATTGACGAGACGGCCTGGAGGTCCACATCAGATACCTTTAGTCGAATCGCGTCGACTTCCAACGGGTCAAAGTAACCGACGTCGGTGTAGAAAGACATTCTGCGGAGCAGTCCGTTAGCATTCATCTCCGGATGAAATTGGGTAACCCAGTTATTCGATCCGATCGAGTACATCTGCACCGGACAGGTTGGACCTGTGGCAAGCAAAGTTGCGTGATTGGGAAGTTCCGCAACGGATTCCTTGTGGCCAGTCAACGCATAAAAAACCGGAGGCAACACCGAAGCTATTGGATCTTGAGTGGCGGCTTCGGTGAGCTCTACCCGGGTAGAACCCGCTACTTCGCCGTGGCGCAGGTTAACCAAACCACCCGAAGTAAAGGCTGTGTAGCTAGCGCCGTAGCAGATAAGCAGTGCGGGGACAGGACTCCTAAGTACGTCGTAAAGCACATCGTGCGAATACTTCTGCAAACCCGAATGCTCAAGGTCGGTGATGTTAAATGGGCTGCCTCCGACAAATACGCCGTCATAGGAGGTCAGGTCGGGCAACTTAGCGCCGACAGCGTCGATGGTAAACAGATCCAACTGGCTGGGCTCAAGCCCGGTGGAATCCAGAAAGTCCTGGTACTCGGCTTGCCCCGCACCATCTGCGGGGCGGAGCGCCACCAACAAAAACTTACCCACACTCATAAATAGACAGCTTAGTCCATATTGGGTGAAATCTATGCATTGTCACCGGTCAAACGGGATAAATGTACGGAAGAAAGCCAGAACCCGCTCCCGTATTAGGGGAGCGGGTTGCACGGCACGCTATCAGGCCTAGCCTGAGTGGCTAGTCCTTGCGCCGTAAGCTGTCTTCAACTAAATCAAGCACGGAATCCAATTCGTCGACAGTGCGACCAGATGCCAGACGAACGATGATGCCATCGAGCATCAGCTCGAGAAAAAGCTGCATCGTGCGAACCGAATAATCCGACCGTAGGGAGCCGGATGAGGATGTCTGGGTCAATCGGTGGGCAACAGCGTCATCCAATTGATCCTGATGACCCAACCATTGGCCCTTAAACTCCGGATCGCTGCGAAGGCGACGGGCAATCTCAAGGCGAGTTCCCAGCCAGCCATGCTTGTCTGGGTTCGCCACGATGTCACGCATTACTTCCACTAAGCCGGAAGCCTCCGCGACTTCCGCCATATTTGCGGCATCTTCTTCGGCCAATGCTAAGAACAGACCTTCTTTGGATCCGAAGTGATGGAAAATAGCACCGCGAGACTTACCGGTAGCGGACTCCAGACGAGAGACCGTTGCGCCGTCGTAGCCGAATTCTGCAAAGCACTGCCGAGCGCCGTCGAGAATTTCGTGCCGCCGTTGAGCTAAATCCTGGTTACTCACTTTTGGCATAAGGAAACTCTTTTCTTGCCGGCGACGCCCAGGGACATGTTTCACTGCATGACGTGGCAGCGCCATTCCTATACTTCCCAAGCCTCATTTTGGTTGGGGTAGAGAAACCCGAGGCCGGCAGGGCGCTAGCCCGTGGGGTATGAATCCGCGGGCTAGCGCTACCTACCGGCCTCTAGAAGCGCTGCTTGTAACAAGCCCTAGCGCGCACGAGTCAAAGGGAAACTAGTTGCCCTTGATCATGTTGCGCAGGACGTACTGCAGAATACCGCCGTGGCGGTAGTAGTCAGCCTCACCAGGGGTATCGATGCGGACCACAGCGTCGAAGTCGAAGGACTCGCCGTTTTCCTTGGTAACCGTAACCTTGACGGTCTTCGGGATGGAGCCGTTGTTCAGCTCCTCCAGACCAGCGATGTCGAAGGTCTCAGTGCCATCGATGCCCAGGGACTTCCAGGACTCACCCTCCGGGAACTGCAGCGGAACAACGCCCATGCCGATGAGGTTCGAGCGGTGGATACGCTCGAAGGACTCAGCGATAACAGCCTTGACGCCCAGCAGCAGGGTGCCCTTAGCTGCCCAGTCACGGGAGGAACCGGTGCCGTATTCCTTACCACCAACGACGACCAGCGGAGTGCCAGCCTCCTTGTAGTTCATGGCAGCGTCGTAGATGAAGGCCTGCGGGCCACCCTCCTGGGTGAAGTCGCGGGTGTAGCCACCGGTAACACCGTCAAGCAGCTGGTTCTGCAGGCGGATGTTAGCGAAAGTGCCGCGCACCATGACCTCGTGGTTACCACGACGGGAACCCAGGGAGTTGTAGTCCTTGCGCTCAACGCCCATGGAGTCGAGGTACTGAGCAGCCGGGGTGCCCGGCTTAATGGAGGAAGCCGGGGAGATGTGGTCGGTGGTCACCGAGTCACCCAGGGCAGCAAGGACGCGAGCGCCCTTGATGTCGGAAACCGGTGCCGGCTCCATTTCCATCTCGTCGAAGTACGGTGCCTTGCGGATGTAGGAGGACTTGTCATCCCAAGCGAAGGTCTTGCCCTCCGGGGTCGGCAGGTTCTGCCAGCGCTCGTCACCAGCGAAGACATCCTTGTAGTCCTCGTCGTACAGCTCGGAGGAGATGGAGGCCTCGATGGTTGCTTCGATCTCTTCGGTGGACGGCCAAATGTCGCGCAGGAAGACATCGTTGCCCTCTGCGTCCTGACCCAGGGCGTCGGTTTCGAAGTCGAAGTCCATGGTACCGGCGATCGAGTAGGCGATAACCAGGATCGGGGAAGCCAGGTAGTTCATCTTCACGTCAGGGGAGATGCGGCCTTCGAAGTTACGGTTACCGGACAGAACCGCGGTAGCAGCCAGGTCGGCCTCGTTGATGGCGGAGGAAATCTCAGCCGGCAGCGGACCGGAGTTACCGATACAGGTTGCACAACCGAAGCCGGACAGGTAGAAGCCCAGAGCCTCGAGGTCCTTCCACAGGTCAGCGCGCTTGAAGTAGCCGTTAACAACCTGGGAGCCCGGAGCACAAATGGTCTTGACCCACGGCTTTGCCTGCAGGCCCTTCTCGACAGCCTTGCGTGCCAACAGACCAGCGCCAATCATGACCGACGGGTTGGAGGTGTTGGTACAAGAGGTGATGGAAGCGATAGCGACCATACCGTGGTCGAGCGTGT
Organism: Corynebacterium sp. HMSC077G07; assembly: GCF_001809225.1. NCBI lineage: Bacteria > Bacillati > Actinomycetota > Actinomycetes > Mycobacteriales > Corynebacteriaceae > Corynebacterium > Corynebacterium sp. HMSC077G07. The sequence goes on from NZ_KV796522.1 coordinate 28,168, forward strand.
ACTCGCCGCCCTTCGGGGAAGTGACGGTAATCGGGGAGCTCGGGCGACCTTCAGCGCCGTTAGCGGCGGACTCGCCGTGGCCCTCGCGGGACTCGTTGTAGTCTGCGGCCAGCTCGGAGGTCGGTGCGGAAGCCTTGACAGCGCCCTTAATCTCGCCGTCGGAGTAGTTGTGCAGGTCCTTGCGGAACTGCTCCTTGGCGGAAGCCAACTCGATGCGGTCCTGCGGACGCTTCGGGCCAGCGATGGACGGAACGACGGTGGACAGGTCCAACTCGAGGTACTCGGAGTACTCAGCCTCCGGAGTGTTCTCGTCCAACCACATGCCCTGAGCCTTGGCGTAAGCCTCGACGCGCTCCAGGGTCTCCTTGTCACGGCCAGTCAGGGCCAGGTACTTGACGGTCTCATCGTCGATCGGGAAGATTGCGGCGGTGGAACCGAACTCCGGCGACATGTTACCGATGGTCGCACGGTTGGCCAGCGGCAGCTTGGAGACGCCAGCGCCGTAGAACTCTACGAACTTGCCGACGACGCCGTGCTGGCGCAGCATGTCGGTGACGGTGAGCACAACGTCGGTTGCGGTAACGCCCGGCTGAATGTCACCAGTCAGCTTGAAGCCAACGACGCGCGGAATGAGCATGGAGATTGGCTGGCCAAGCATTGCGGCCTCAGCCTCGATACCACCGACACCCCAGCCCAGGATGCCCAGGCCGTTCTGCATGGTCGTGTGGGAGTCAGTACCAACACAGGTGTCCGGGTATGCCAGGCCGTTGTTCTCGAAGACAACGCGAGCCAGGTACTCGATGTTGACCTGGTGGACAATACCGGTTCCCGGAGGAACAACGCGGAAGTTGGAGAATGCGCCAGTACCCCAACGGAGGAACTTGTAGCGCTCATCATTGCGCTGGTACTCAATCTCGACGTTCTTAGCCAGAGCGTCTTCGCTACCGAAGGCCTCGATGATGACCGAGTGGTCGATGACCATCTCTGCCGGGTTCAGCGGGTTAACCTGATCCGGGTCGCCGCCGAGAGTCTTAACAGCCTCACGCATGGTAGCCAGGTCGACAACACAGGCGACGCCGGTGAAGTCCTGCATAATAACGCGAGCAGGGGTGAACTGAATCTCGATCGACGGATCAGCCGAAGGAACCCAGTTGGCGACAGCCTTGATGTGCTCCTCAGTGATGTTGGCGCCATCTTCGTTGCGCAGCAGGTTCTCACCGAGAACCTTCAACGAGTAAGGCAGCTTCTCCATACCCGGCACGGCGTCAAGAGCGAAGTAGTCATAAGACTTGTCTCCGACCTCAAGCTTGCGCAGGGCGTTGAAAGAGTTCTTGCTTTCAGCCACAGTCAGCTCCATTTCTATTCGGGTGAATTGTCGCCTTAACTGAAGAGTCCGGCACTCGAATTTCGGCTCTCCACAAGGCATAGGTGCGATCACGCCGCCCCTTATCAACCAATTAAAGCAATAATCACGACGCGGGGCACACGAGCCCACACACACGTTTTTAAGGAAGCGTTACCGTCCTTGCATCAACAATAACAGTACGAACGTTCTGTATGTAGATTGCTCGCGGCGCGCCGAGTCACGCTACCCCCGTTCACATCCAGAGCAGGCCATTATAGATAGGACAAACGAAGCAGCATCTCCGCCAAATTGGGGCGCGTGGAAACCATTCTCACGCAAAACAGGAGCACGATACGGAAGGCAATTAATGCATACGCCAGCAGATTCACAGGCAGCGAAAGAAACCGTCGAGAAGGTGGTCGCTCAGCTACGCACCGACAACATCGTGACAAATAACCCACAGCTCCGAGAAGCGGTCCAGCCAATTGTCGACGATGCAGCAAATCGGGGGGTACCCAATTTCAATATCATCTACCTAGATAGCGAGAAGATTTACCCCGTCGCCGAACAAAAGAACACCGACATCTTTTCCTTTGCCCGCCAAGTAGCGAACCAAGTCGGCGGCACCACTGTCGTGCGCACACCGGGCAATGTGGCCACCGCATCTGCCGATTTCCCCCGCGCAGCCATTGAACGCGCCGACCACGCAATGATGGAGACTCCACGAGACTATCCGGCGGGCCTCGATGCCTATTTGCACGAGCTCACTAACTACGTCGTTCCGTGGACTCTTTACAGCCTCATCGCAGGCGTCGTTATCGTCGCACTCTTCGTCGGACTGACGTTCTACTGGCTACGCACACGCCCAACCGCTTAAGAGTTCACTTTACGACGGACGCTGAAGCTAACGGTCTCACTGAATACATTCACCGTCCCCGGTTTTCCACCCCACGGCAAGGGACAGGGTAAATGCCCCAAAAACTGGTAGCAGTGGAGAACTCAGTCACTATCTCAATTGGATAACACTGTTGCAGTCGCCGTAACCGTGTCAACGATTTTCGCCAAGGTCAAGCATGAGCGCTTGACCGTTTCTTATGCCCGGTACCCCAGGTAAAGGTCCGCGGCAGTCCGGCACGCCGATAAGTCATCACATAGTGACATAATTCACACAGAAAACTGGGGTTCATCATAACCGCAGGCCACGGCATATAACGAAACGGTTACAAAGTGGGGGACAGTTGGTAATTTTGTTACTTATGTTTTTTTAGAGCTTTTTGACCCGTAAAGTGCTTCGTGATGCCAATAGTGGACTCAAGGGTCCAGTATTGACCAATGAAAACTCGCGGGAGCGCCGCTGTTGCTTTTGGTTCTGGTTTCGGTTCGACGTTTTTCGAAGTTCCACTCAAGACCTGGAGGCAACAACGGGAAGATATCCAACGATGGGGAAGTCGCTGGTGTCGATTCTGAGGCGTGAACGCACCCATAGGAGAAATGTAGGAGTAACGCGGTGCCGAGTAATCGCAAAGTCCGTGCATCATATTGGACTCGTCCAATTGCCGGTATTATCACGGCGGGTCTTCTGGCGACGAACACTCAGGTCGCAGCTGCACAACCACTGAATCCGAGCGACGCCCAGATCCGTCAAGCGCGTGAGGCGGCCTCTAACGCCGAGTCGTACTTGCAGTCCCTGGTCGCCGAGGTAACTTCCAGCGAGCGCCGGGTATCTGACCTCGAGCTACGCATGGGCACTCTCCGCGAGGATGTCAACAAGGCCATGGTGGACCTTGAGAACGCTCGAGATGCCGCTAACCGTGCGCGCGAGGCGGTCGACGAGGCGCGAACCCAACTCGACCGTTCCCGCGCTGAGCTCGCTAGTGCCCAGAAGCAGTTCGACGAGCTAGCACGCACCATCATGCGCCAGGGACGTTCCAGTGGCTCGATTCTCGAGGGTGCGCGAGATGCATCCGAGGCTATTAACCGTCTGTCCGCTTTGCGTCGCGAAGCGGATCGTCAAGAGCAGACCGTTGACTCTCTGGATAAGAATCGAACCGAGGCTGCTAACCAGGAGTCCACGCTTCGCAAGAAGAGTGACGAAGCTCAGCAGGCGGAAGCCACCGCAAACCAGCGAAACACCGATGCTCAGAACGCGTACTCCGAGGCAAACGAGGAGCTTCAAAAGGAGCAAGCTGATTACCAGCAGGCTCAGGTCGATCGCGATGCCGCAAAGGCATCTTTGGATGCAGCCCGAAACGCGGTCAACGAGCTGAACTCCCAGCGCCAGAATTATGAGAACGAGCAGGCCCGCAAGGAAGCGGAAGACGCCGCTGCCAAGAAGGCCGCTGAGGAAGCCGCAGCTAAGACTCGCGCCGAGGCGCAGTCGAACCAGACTGATGAGGATTCCTCTTCTGAGTCCACAAATGAAAGCTCTAGCACCACTGGTTCTACGAGCTCGACTGGTTCCAATAGCTCCACCGACTCGACTGGTTCGAGCAGCTCCACGGATACTACCGGCTCGACTCGCTCGACTGGTTCTAACAGCTCCACTGGCTCCACCAGTTCCTCTGAGACGACCGAATCTTCGGATTCCTCTGAGTCCACCGATACCTCGGATTCGTCTAGCACCGGCAGCTCGTCGTCAAGCGGCACCCCGGCACAGACTGTGGCGCCGACGAATCCGGAGACCGGTCAGAGCACCTCGGGTTCTTCCAGCCAGAAGGTCGAGACTGTCATCGCACGCGCGATGGGGCAGCTCGGTGTCCCATACGCATGGGGCGGTGGCAACGCCAACGGCCCGACCAAGGGCATCCGTGACGGCGGAGTAGCTGACTCCCACGGCGACTACAACAAGATTGGTTTCGACTGCTCGGGCCTGACTCTGTACGCCTACGCCGCTGTCGGCATTGACCTGCCTCACTACACCGGCTACCAGTACCAGCGCGGAAAGCACTACCCGGCATCTCAGATGAAGCGTGGTGACCTGCTGTTCTGGGGCCCGAATGGTCATGGCCACGTCGCTATCTACCTGGGCGATGGCAAGATGATTGAGGCACCGCAGTCCGGTTCTGTGGTTAAGATCTCGCCAGTCCGTTATAACGGAATGACACCGAACGTTGTCCGCCTCGTCTAGTTTCTAACGACGTGTTCTACAGGTCGGGCGACCGACCTAAAGAAGGGTTTCTCTGTGACCTACCCAACGCCCACTGACCACACGGACCTCGAGCGCGCATACGCGGAGCTGGGGAAGGTTGTGGTTGGCCAGGAGCACCTGATTAAGCAGCTCTTCATCGCGATGCTCGCAGGAGGTCATGTCCTGCTCGAAGGTGTTCCGGGTGTTGCGAAAACTCTGGCAGTGTCTACTTTTGCCACAGTGATGGGTGGGTCCTACTCCCGCATCCAGTTCACTCCGGATTTGGTGCCATCAGATATTGTCGGCACCCGGATTTTCCGCCAGGACACCTCGGAGTTCATTGTCGAGCCCGGCCCGGTCATGTCAAATATCGTGCTCGCTGATGAAATCAACCGCGCACCGGCGAAGGTGCAGTCGGCACTGCTGGAAGTCATGGCAGAGCACCAGGTGTCCATCGCAGGGGAGTCCACGCCAGTACCGGAGCCGTTTTTGGTTCTGGCCACGCAAAACCCAATCGAAAACCAGGGTGTCTACCCACTGCCGGAGGCCCAGCGGGACCGTTTCCTATTTAAGGTCCTCGTGGGTTACCCCACTCCGGCGGAAGAGCGGGAGATTGTCTACCGCATGGGAGCCACCCCTCCAGTCGCGCAGCAGATTCTCACCCCAGAGAGTGTTCGGGAACTGCAGCGCGCTACCCGCGAAGTCTTTGTCCACCACACACTGATTGACTACATCGTGGCCGTCATCGAACTCACCCGCAATCCGATGCGGGCGGAGTTGAAGGATGTCGACCGCTGGCTTTCCTATGGCGCATCACCGCGTGCAACTCTTGGTGCTGTCGCGGCCGCCCGCGCCCACGCGCTGTTTTCCGGTCGCGACTATGTCGTGCCGGACGATGTGGTCTCCGTGCTTCCCGACGTACTGCGTCATCGCTTGGTCCTGTCCTATGAGGGCCTGGCCGATGGCGTTACTCCCGAACGGATTATTGACATCGTGTTGTCTCACGTGCGCCTTCCCCAAGGCGCGAGCACTGGCTCCGATGAGGGCACTGCCTCCTAATGTCAGCTCGTGAAGACGATCTTGCACGCGTCCTGGCGTACTTAGAGCTAACTGTTACGCGTAAGCTCAACGGACTTTTGCGCGGCAGCTTTCTCTCCACCGCTACTGGAGATGGCTCTGAGCCGGTTGGCTCCCGCGAATATGTCATCGGCGATGATGTTCGCCAGATGAACTGGGCAGTGACAGCCCGCACTGGAGTGCCGCACGTTCGCACCTCCGAGGCCGAGCGCGAGCTGGAGTGCTGGATCGTCGCCGAACCCGCCGCACGTTTGTCCACGGGCTTGGCCGATACCACCAAACGACATCTGCTCACCGCCGCTGCCGGCGCTGTAACGATGCTTAACGACGCCCCGGGGTCCCGAACTGGATTAATCGCCGGTGGCACTCCAGTGCCCGCGGGCCAGGGCCGTGCCCACAGCTTGATGCTGCTCAAGCACTTGGCTGACGCGACCGCTGAGCACAATCTCGCCGCGGATATTGACACAGTAATGACCCAGGCTCCGCGCGCTGGATTATTGGTTGTCATCTCGGACTTCCTTGGATCACTCGATTGGGCGCGACCGCTGCGCGTTGCCTCGGCCTCGACAGAGATTATGGCAATCCGCCTGGTCGATCCAGCCGATGAAGCCTTACCCGGCGATGGCCCGGTGGTCATGGCGGATTCAGCAACTGGTGAAACCATTGAACTCAACATCAACGACAAAACCCGCGCCGAGTACGCAGCTCAGGCTAGTGCCCACCACGAGCGTGTAATCAATGAACTGCGCAAATGCCGTGCTCGCGTTATTACCTTGCGTACGGATTCCGATTGGGTACTGGATTTTGCCCGACAAGTTGGCCAACATTAGCGTCTGAGTAACCGCTTGTTAGTGCTATTTTTAGGCCACCGACTAACCGGCTATAGCCACTGGTTTATACGCGACTGTTTAGGCGACTGGATGTGAGGAAACTGATACCGCGATGACGTTCCTAAACTCAACTTTTGCGCACCCAGGTTGGCTGCTCGCGCTCGCTCTGCCTCTCGTGGCAGCCGTGGCCTATTGGATCAGCACTAAGCAGCGAAAGCAACGTGCCATTGCCTTTGGCAACTTCACCATCGTTGGGTCACTGGGGAATAAGTCGTCGGCACGCCTACGCCATGTCGTGGCTATCAGTGCGCTGTTGTCTCTAGTTCTGGTCATCATTTCGTTGGCCGGCCCGATTTCGGAGACCAAAGTCGCCCGCAACCGAGCGACGGTCATGTTGGTGGTCGACGTTTCGCTGTCCATGTCGGCCACGGATGTTGCGCCCGACCGCATCACTGCTGCTAAAGAAGCCGGCCAAGAGTTCGTGGAGAACCTTCCCGACGACCTCAATATCGGCCTGGTGACGTTCTCTGGCCGCGCTCGCACTGCGGTCAGCCCGACTACCAACCATGACACCGTGAATCGAGCCCTTCAGGCTGCTGAGTTAGATCAAGCGACTGCTACCGGTGATGCCATCGCTGCCGCGCTCGATGCCATCAATCAGTTCAGCGACTCAGTCCAGGGCGGGGGAGAAGGCGCCCCACCAGCGACAATTGTGCTGCTTTCCGACGGCAAACAGACCGTCCCGCAAGAGCTCGACGATCCCCGCGGCGCGTATACCGCCGCCGCCGAAGCCGCCAAGGCCGGGGTGCCTGTCAACACGATTTCGTTCGGTACCGCGCAAGGCGCAATCACGGTTCAGGGCGAGTTAATTCCAGTGCCTAACGACGACGATTCGCTGCGAGAAATCGCACGTCGTACAAAAGGTGAGTTCTTCAGCGCCGGTTCCCTCGAGCAGCTCCGGGATGCATATGACTCGCTGGAGGATGATATCGGTTACGAACTCAAGCGGGCCGAGAATCCGAGGCCCTATCTGATCGCAGCCTTCGCGATGCTGCTAGTGACCGTGGGCTCACTGCTTGTGACCAATCGTCGAATTCCGCAATAGGGCCGGGTTAGGGTGCCGTCGTAAAGCAATTGGATGGAACCCAGCAGGCAGGAGACCATGAGCATTGAGCAGTCGTCTTATGGTGTCCTCAGACTGCGCTACTAAACTGGTTGCCTATGTCTTCTGATAATTTTGACGCTATTTTGCTGTTGTCTTTCGGCGGTCCCGAAAAGATGGCCGATGTGCGTCCCTTCCTGGAGAATGTCACCCGCGGCCGCGGAATTCCGCCGGAGAGGTTGGACGAGGTCGGTGCTCACTATGCGCACTTCGGCGGCAAGTCCCCGCTCAACGATTTAAACCGTGAAATTGTCTCCAACCTTAAGGCTGAGCTCACTCGCCGTGGCTATGACTTGCCTGTTTATTTCGGCAATCGCAATTGGCATCCGATGGCTGAAGACACCGCGGCAAAGATGGCTGATGACGGCGTTAAACGAGCGCTCGTTTTCGCCACTAGCGCCTGGGGCGGATACTCCGGCTGCCGCCAGTATCACGAAGACATTGCTCGGATGCGCGAATCTCTGGGCGACCGTGCTTTTGACATGGAGAAAATTCGGAGCTTCTACGATCATCCGCTCTTTATAGAAGCCTATGCAGATGCCGTGCGTGAGGCGTTTGCCAAGCTACCGGATGACCGCCGTGAGGACACCCGGCTTATTTTCACCGCTCACTCTATTCCGGTCTCTGCGGACAAGGCATCTGGGCCGGTAGAACTCGGCGGAAATCTTTACTCTCGCCAGGTCAACGAAGCAGCGCGGCTCGTCGCCGATGCAGTCGGTATCACCGACTTTGACGTCGTCTGGCAGTCCCGCTCGGGCCCGGAGCACGTGCCGTGGTTGGAGCCTGACATCGTCGACCACGTTGAAGCGGAGGTCACCCAAGGCCTTCGATCCGCAGTAGTGTGCCCGATTGGTTTCATCTCGGACCATGTTGAGGTCGCCTGGGATTTGGATGCTGAGCTACAGGATGAAATGGCTCATCACGACATAGTCATCGAGCGTGTCGCAACACCTGGCCCGACGGCTACTTTCACTGACATGCTCGTGGAGCTCATCGAAGAGCGCATCGCAGATGCCGAACCCCGCCGCCTGGGAAGTGAACCGCTACTCGGCTCGGCCTGCAACGGCGCCCCCTGCGCCGCATCCTGTTGCACCCCGGCAAAGCGCCGCCCACACTGATTCCCTTGGCCTCAATTGGACCGCAGGGCAAGGCAAACCTCTAGCGGGTCCACTCCTGAATCGCGTATTCCACCGCGCTCATCCGCGCCTGCCGAATCTTTCGCCACAGCGGGATGAGCTGCGCATCAAACGCGGCGCTGCCGTGCCCCGACTCGCTGCCCTGTGCCACCGCCAGAATCGACGACACCCGATCAGCTCTGGCGAGCACTCCCAGTGCACGGCGCGGCACATCATCCGGAACAAAAGCCATGTCCAGATGATCATCAAGCATGCCGACCATCAGCCGGGGATCCACCTTCGGGGTACCACTGCTTGACGACGTCAGCGGTGAACGCGGCATCGCCGCAATAGTGGCAGCCGCAACTCGCGCCGCATCCGCCAGCTGCAAATCCGCCTCGCCAGGGGAGAGATAAGCCGGCTCCGGGATGTGTCCTTCGAGCGTGTACCAGTGCCACTGCAGCAGACCGGGCACCGGCGATGTCACTGGTACGAGCGCATGGTTCCAACCCGGCTCCGCATCCGCAATCACAATGGCTGAGCCTGCTGCGCGTGCGGCCTCAGCGGCGTCGGTTCCCGCAGGCAGTGCAGGTGCGTCACCGGATCCGGAGAGAATAAGGCGGACGAGGGGACGATGGTCACTGTGCCAATCTCCCGCGTCAGTAACTGCTCGAAGAAGGCGGAGCATGTCGCTTCGATCGAGATCAGCGTCGCAATCGATGACATTCGGAACCATGGCGTCGGCAAGCACGAATGTCCCCGGAACTGACGTGGGCCCGCCGAGCGAGTCAAGAGCATCGAGGAGATGATCGTAGTTTTCCAAACCCGACAACCATGCGCCCAGCCAAAGGGCGATGTGCTGAGTTGGACTCCAGACCTGGTCGAGAACACTGCGCTGCATAGTGCAGCTCATCCTAGTGCAGTGTGTCGCCGGTTCCGTAACCCATGCTGTTAATCTCAGTATCCATGAGCTTTCAAGACCCGTATCGCAATCAGGACGTGTTTGCTGGCGCACGTGGCCACCGCCGTCGTATCCCGCAGCCGGCACGCGAGGTAACAGCAGAAAATGGTGTTGTCGTCGAGGCGTCCTATGACGGATTCGTCGGTGCGATTATCGGGTTAGAGAAAACTTTTGACGGCTGGTGCGTTCGGCTGGAGGACCGCCACGGAAAGTCGCGGCTGTTTCCCATGCACGAGCGCGGTTTTCTCATCGATGGCAAACCTGTGACTCTGGTACGGCCGAAGGCACAACCAAAGAAGCCCTCGCAGGATCTGTCGGCATCGGGCTCGCGCAAGGTCCACAACGTCAAGGCTAAGGTTGCTCTACCCAGCCGTATCTGGGTCGAGGGTATTCATGACGCGGCAATTGTCGAGAAAGTATGGGGCCACGATCTGCGTGTTGAGGGCGTAGTCGTCGAGTATCTGGAGGGCTTGGACAATCTCCCGGAACGCTTGGCCGAATTTGGTCCAGGTCCGAAGCGCCGCGTCGGAGTCCTGGCAGACCACTTGGTGGAAGGCAGTAAAGAAAGCCGCATGACTCAGCAGCTCGGCCCGCATGTGATGGTCACTGGCCACCCATTTATCGATGTCTGGCAGGCGGTCAAGCCCTCGTCGGTAGGCATTGAAGAATGGCCGGAAGTTCCTTACGGGGAGGACTGGAAGACAGGAATCTGCCGTCGCTTGGGCTGGGGAGACGACCCCAAGGAGGGCTGGCGACGCGTCTACGCAGGTGTACACACCTACCGTGATCTGGAGTCGGATTTGATTGGTGCAGTTGAGCGCCTGGTCGACTTCGTCACTGAGCCACATATGCAGTACTGATCCCGAAATACTGGCTCCACTCGCCCCACATTTGTTCTGCAAAGTAGGTAGGGTGAGGGCGTGATTCCTCTCCTTTGGCTCGGAGCAAGCCTCCTATTGGTTCTCGGTGAACTCGCGGTCGGAGATTTAGCACTGTTAATGCTCGGAGCTGGTGCGCTGGCAGCGTCCGGTGCGAGCCAGCTTGGAGCGCCGCTTTGGCTGTCAGTGGTTATCTTCGCCGTTGTATCCGCCGCACTTGTGCTGACAGTTCGCCCTGTGTTGCGCAAAAAGATGGCAAAACCGGACAAGTCCGCTGAACTGGAGTCGCGTCCGGAACTGCTAGCGGGCCGTCATGCTGAGGTCATCGAGCCAGTTTCCTCGTCAGCGGGTCTGATTAAGGTCAATGGCGAGTTGTGGAGCGCGCGCAGTCTTCTGACTGCGCAGACTTTCGATGCAAAGGAAAGAGTCACGATTGTAGAGATTTCGGGCAATACCGCAGTAGTGGACAAGCTGCTCTGAGCAGTCAACTCACTTAAAGGGCGCTCGGAGCACTCTTAGTTACTGACCATTAAATAACTGACCACACAGTTTCTAGCTACGAGGGAATCCCATGGAAGGCTTTATCATCCTCGTCGTTTTCATTCTCGTGGTTGTTACCTTGGTTCTCAAAGCGATTGTCCTGGTCCCTCAGGGCGAAGCGGCAATCGTAGAGCGACTGGGACGATACACGCAGACACTGAATAGCGGCCTGAACTTCATCATCCCGATCATTGACCGAGTGCGCGAGAAGGTTGATACCCGTGAGCGTATGGTTCCCTTCCCGCCACAGGCAGTGATCACCGAAGACAACCTGACTGTGGCTATCGATACCGTCGTGACCTTCCAGGTCAACGAACCGGATCGGGCAATTTACGGTATCGACGACTACATCTTCGGCGTCGAACAGATCACCACCGCAACGCTTCGCGACGTCGTGGGTGGCCTGACACTGGAAGAGACACTGACTTCCCGTGACTACATCAACCGCCGTCTGCGCGGCGAGCTGGACGAGGCCACTGCCAAGTGGGGTCTTCGTATCGCTCGTGTGGAGCTGAAGGCCATTGAGCCGCCACCGTCGATTCAGCAGTCGATGGAAAAGCAGATGAAGGCCGATCGCGAGAAGCGCGCCATGATTCTGACTGCGGAAGGTACCCGCGAAGCCGACATTAAAACTGCTGAGGGCCGTAAGCAGGCACAGATTCTCGCCGCCGAAGGTAACAAGCACGCAGCAATTCTGGCTGCTGAAGCTGAGCGTCAGGCAACCATTCTGCGCGCTGAGGGTACTCGCGCCGCTACCTACCTTGAGGCACAGGGTAATGCTCGCGCTATCCAGAAGGTCAACGCAGCTGTTAAGGCTTCACAGTTGACACCTGAGATTCTTGCCTGGCAGTACCTGGAGAAGCTGCCTGAGCTGGCAAATAAGGACGGCAATACTGTTTGGATGATTCCGTCGCAGTTTGGCGACAGTCTCGAGAGCTTCGCTAGGGCTTTCGGCAAGAAGGATGCCGACGGTGTCTTCCGCTATGAGCCTCCGGCCGTGAGCCGAGAGACCAAGGAAGAGGCTGAGCAGGGCCGCGACGAGAACTGGTTCGACATGTCGACTAATCCGGAGTTGGCTCGTGCAGTTGCCGCGGCGAACGAGGTCGCTAACCGCCCGGTTGATGATCCGGTAGCTGCAGCAGCTGGTAATACCCCTGAGAGGAAGAAGAATCGCCGCGCTGATTCGGCTCAGCCCGCTCAGCCTGAACAGTTGGGTGGCCAGAACGGCCCGGCAGCGGTTGAACCTGCGACACCGGCTGCGCCCGCTGCGCCGGCCACACCGGCTGCGCCGTCAGTTCCTTCCGGCAAACGTGACCTGCCCTCGGCTCCTGGCACCGGCAATACCAATGCAGGCGGCGGTACACACTCCGCCGAGCGTCCAGATTTTTCAGGATGGTCACGTGACCCTTACGCCCCAGAAAATGGGCAGTAAGCTTTTATAACTCATCAGCTCGCTGAAGCAGGTGGACGGCCAGGTTCCATCCGGCCAGCTCCGCCTGCCAGCCAGCTGCTGCGAGGCGCTGATTGACGGCCTGCTTTGAAACTCCCAATTCTTCCGCGGCCTCTACCTGTGAATAACCAGCGCGAACCAAACCAGTTGCCTCGCGGCCTTCGGGGGACCTGCGAGAGATAACGTGGTGCAGCAATGTGAATGCTGCACCAATATCCTCCGAGTAATCCTTACCACGCGGATTGTTAGTCCGAATGCGGGTTTTTACCGTGCCGGCCCTGCCTCCCTTACCGATGACTGAGCTCGATGCCAGATGCGCTTGCTCAATGTCGTCCTGAGGACAAACACCGATACCTATCGCCCAGTCACCTGCGGCCAATAGCGCCAGCACAAGCGTGGTGACTCCCACAGCATTTTCAGGAGCTGCGCGAAGCTCTTCGATACCTGCAACCTCAACAGTTCCTACGCCTTCCAGGCCGGAAAGTGCCTGCGCAGAGGCCTGAACGTGATCTGCCCTGCGAGTAGATCGACCGCGATACCTGGCAAAGACTGAATACATACGCTCTAGTCTAGCCCCACCCCTTGACAGTTGGGCTAAGACACTTTCCTTCCCTCCGCACACTCACGGGCGCCCCACACCAACTCGCCGAAAACTCACGTCTAGCTCAAGAGCGCCAAGCGGTGTTTTAACGTTTCGAAGAACCGGTTACGACAGGGAACTTGGCGTCCGCAAGAAGTCCCAGCAAGCCAAGCACGAGCAGAATTCCCGTGGCCACCGCAAAGCGCACGTCGAAGCCGACCAACAGCGCGTCGCCAAGCAGAACGACGGCGAGTGTGTTCGGCGCCGAACCTAGGGCAGTGGCGATGATATACGGCACGATGCGTATCGACGACAGTCCACAGGCGTAGTTGAGAAACGAAAATGGCACGCCAGCAATCATGCGCAAGCTGAGCACTGTGAGCCAGCCGCGTTGCTCCAACCGATGGTCGAGACTGAGAAGACGGCGGTTGGTCAGGTGCGTGCGAAACCAATCGCGCCCCAAAAACCGCACAATGCATAGGGAGAGAAGGGCAGAAACCGTCGTCGCAGTAATTGCCAGCAGGAAACCGAGCACTGGCCCGAAGAGGATTCCGGAAGCCAAAGTGAATACGGTGCGGGGGATTGGGAACTGAGTCAGTGCAACGTATGCGAGGAAGTAGAGGAGCGGGAACCAGTCACCGGCATCGATGGACCACTGCCGGATGGTAGCGACCGTGGGAACATCGACGTACAGCGTGACGACGACCCCCACACCTACGGCTAGCACCAGCAGAACCTTTTTGAGTGTAGGGGTAATTCGCACATCGGATACGTTCACCCATTTGAGGTTACCGGGGATTGCGGGGAAGCGTGTGACCTGCGCGTTGGAGGCTCTGCGAGGAGGGGTAGTCAGCGGCTAAAGGCGTTTGCCCATTATTTCACTAGGATGGGAATCAAGGTCACTATGCCTTGGCTCGAGCACTTGACGTGCCCGTCAGCACAAACCGAACGTAAGGGTATTGCACAAGTAGCTGAAAAGTTCAGTGCACGGACACTCGGGTGAGTCTTAGCGTCTGACTAGTGGCTCTTATTGACTATTGGAGGAAGCCAACGCCTTTAGATCCCTTTCCGTCGCGGAGAATTCGGAAATTGTCGCAGCCGAATTTCCTCGGCCGTGGATTGATGGGGGCGTTGCTTAGAAAATGTAAGGGAGAAGGTCTGTCGTGACTGACCGAACGACCCCCGAATCACCTTCCACGCTGCCACCAAACTTCGAGGAATTGCAGAATTCCTGGTATCAGGGCGTGGCCAAGGTATTCGCGCGGGTGCACAAGCAAGACGTTGCAGATGTACCGCTCGATATTTGGAAACGACTGATTCAGACCACCTACGACGGTGTCGATGTCCGCCCGCTCTACACCCGCGCGGACGAGCTCGCGGAAAGCCCAGCTCCGGGCCAGTTCCCATTCGTCCGTGGCGCAAAGGTCACTTCGGACAACACCAACGGTTGGGGTGTTCGGGAGACCTTCGGTCGCCAGTACCCGGGTGAGGATGCCCTTGACCCAAAGGCGGTCAACGAGACTCTGCTGACTGCCCTGGAAAACGGAACCACGGACATCCGCCTGGACTTCACCGGCTCCCTCGAAGCCGCTGATGTGCCGGCTCTGCTCAACAACGTCTACGTCGACCTTGCTCCGATTGCCGTGCATGCCGGTAAGAAGACTGCGCAGGTTGCGGAAGCACTGACGTCCTACATCGAGCAGGCAAACCCGACTAATCCGGACGCCGTCGCAGTCGAGCTTTCCGCGGCTCCGCTGACCTCCGCTTTTGCCGGTATTGACGATATTTCTCTCGACGAGGCCACTCAGCTGGCCGTCAAGGCGGCTAAGCAGCCGGGCGACGTCCGCGCCCTGCTTGTCGACGGCGTTGTTTTCTCCAACCTGGGCGCAAACAACATCCAGGAGATTGGCTACAGTCTCGCCGTTGGTGTCGCCTACCTGCGTGCGCTGACCGAAGCCGGATTGAGCGCTGAAGAAGCGCTCGGCCAGATCGCTTTCCGCTTTGCCGCTACCGACGACCAGTTCGACACCATCGCGAAGTTCCGCGCTGCTCGCGTTCTGTGGGCTCGCGTTGCTGAGGTTATCGGTGCCCCCGAGGCTGGCCGCGCTCCGATGCACGCCGTAACCGCCCCGGTCATGTTCAGCCAGCGCGACCCGTGGGTCAACATGCTGCGTGTAACTGTCGCGTCCTTCGCCGCAGGCGTCGGCGGTGCCTCCTCAGTTGAGGTTCTGCCGTTTGACTACGCAGTTGTCGGCGGCATGCCGAACGTCTCCAAGACTTTCAAGGCTCGCATCGCTCGCAACACCAACCTGTTGCTGCTGGAAGAGTCTCACCTTGGTTACGTCGCTGACCCGGCAGGTGGTTCCTACTTCGTCGAAGACCTGACCGAGGAAATGGCCGACAAGGCGTGGGAGATTTTCACCGGCACTGAGGCTGCCGGCGGTTTCACCTCCGCGGAGTCCGATGTTCGCGCCGCCCTGGACGCTACCTGGGAAAAGCGCCGTGCCGATATCGCACATCGCCGCACCAAGGTCACCGCTATCAACGAGTTCCCGAACCTGGCTGAAGCCCCGCTGGCTCCCGAGGCCCGCCCGGAGGGCGACCCGATTCGCCGTTGGGCAAGCGACTTCGAGGCACTGCGCAACCGCTCCGATGACTTCCTGGCTGAAAAGGGCAACCGCCCGCTGATTGGCATGCTGCCGCTGGGGCCGCTGGCCAAGCACAACATCCGCACTGGATTTACCTCCAACCTGCTGGCTTCCGGCGGTATCGCCGTCGCAAACCCCGGCCAGGTAGTGCCGGGCGAGGCCGGTTTCGAAGAGGCAGTGAAGGCCTCACCGATTGTCGTGCTGTGCGCAGCCGACAGCGAGTACGAGGCCTCGGGCCAGGACGCTGTCAAGGCCGCCCGCGCCGCAGGCGCTAAGGAGGTTCTGGTGGCCGGCTCCGAGAAGAGCTTCGCTAATGCCGCTGAGGACGCTCGCCCTGACGGATACCTGAACATGACCATCGATGCTGTCGCGGAGCTATCCCGACTGCTGAACGAACTGGGAGCGTGAAGGAAATAATGACCACCATCCCAAATTTCGCTGACATCTCCCGCAACACCGACGATGCAGCCGCTGCCACCAACAAGGCAGCTGCCGCGGAAGCTGGTGAAGTGTGGACCATTCCAGAGGGCATCGATGTCAAGCGCGTCTACGATCGCGCTGACCGCGACGCCGCTGCTGCCGAGGGCCACCCGGTAGATTCTTTCCCGGGTATCGCCCCATTCATGCGCGGGCCGTACCCGACCATGTACACCAACCAGCCGTGGACTATTCGCCAGTACGCTGGCTTCTCCACCGCAGCTGAGTCCAATGCCTTCTACCGCCGCAACCTCGCGGCCGGCCAGAAGGGCCTTTCGGTCGCTTTCGACCTGGCTACCCACCGTGGCTACGACTCGGACAACCCGCGTGTGTCCGGCGACGTCGGTATGGCCGGCGTGGCAATTGACTCGATTTACGACATGCGTGAGCTCTTCCAGGGCATTGACCTGGGCGGCGTCTCGGTGTCTATGACCATGAACGGCGCTGTGCTGCCGATTCTGGCCTTCTACATTGTCACCGCTGAAGAGCAGGGCGTTTCGACCGAGCAGCTGCGCGGTACGATCCAGAACGACATTCTCAAGGAGTTCATGGTTCGTAACACGTACATCTACCCGCCGAAGCCTTCGATGCGAATCATCTCCTCGATCTTCGAGTACACCTCGGCAAAGATGCCGAAGTTCAACTCGATTTCGATTTCCGGCTACCACATTCAGGAAGCGGGCGCGACGGCCGACCTTGAGCTCGCTTACACGCTTGCCGACGGCATCGAGTACCTGCGGGCCGGTATTGACGCTGGCCTGGAAGTTGATAAGTTCGCTCCGCGTCTGTCCTTCTTCTGGGGCATCTCGATGAACACCTTCACCGAGATCGCCAAGCTGCGTGCAGGCCGCATCCTCTGGTCCGAGCTGGTTGGCAAGTTTGGCCCGAAGAACCCGAAGTCCCAGTCCCTGCGTACTCACTCGCAGACCTCTGGTTGGTCGCTGACCGCTCAGGATGTCTACAACAACGTCGCGCGTACTGCTGTTGAGGCTATGGCCGCAACACAGGGCCACACCCAGTCGCTGCACACCAACGCACTGGACGAGGCTCTGGCACTGCCGACTGACTTCTCAGCCCGTATTGCTCGTAACACTCAGCTGCTGCTTCAGCAGGAGTCCAACACCACGCGTCCGGTTGATCCGTGGGCTGGTTCCTACTACATCGAGTGGCTGACTAATGAGCTGGTCAAGCGTGCACGCCAGCACATCGACGAGGTCGAAGAGGCCGGCGGTATGGCACAGGCCACCATCGAGGGCATTCCGAAGCTGCGTATTGAAGAGGCTGCAGCTCGTACGCAGGCCCGTATTGACTCGGGTCG
The DNA here is from genome assembly GCF_001809225.1 of Corynebacterium sp. HMSC077G07. Lineage (NCBI taxonomy): Bacteria > Bacillati > Actinomycetota > Actinomycetes > Mycobacteriales > Corynebacteriaceae > Corynebacterium > Corynebacterium sp. HMSC077G07. Next base: position 45,676 of record NZ_KV796522.1, read on the forward strand.
TCAGGCTCTCATCGGCGTGAATAAGTACCAGGTCGAAGAGGACGAGGCCATCGAGGTTCTCAAGGTTGAGAACTCCCGCGTGCGCCAGGAGCAGATTGACAAGCTGGCTCGCCTGCGCGCCGAGCGCGACGAGGAAGAGGTTCAGAAGGCACTGGCCGCTCTGACCGACGCTTGCCGTAACCCGGGTGAACCGGGGGACCTGGACAAGAACCTTTTGAAGCTCGCTGTCGACTGTGCTCGCGTCATGGCCTCCATCGGTGAAATCTCCGACGCCATGGAAGAGGTCTTTGGCCGCCATCAGGCCGAGATCCGTACTCTCTCCGGCGTCTACAAGGACGAAGTTGGCAAGGAGGGAGCCGTGTCCAACGTCTCCAAGGCCATCGCCATGGCCGATAAGTTCGAAGAGCAGGAAGGTCGCCGTCCCCGTATCTTCCTGGCCAAGATGGGCCAGGATGGTCACGACCGTGGCCAGAAGGTCATCGCGTCCGCCTACGCGGACCTCGGCATGGACGTTGACGTGGGACCGCTGTTCCAAACTCCGGAGGAGGCCGCCAAGTCGGCAGTCGACTCGGATGTCCACGTCGTCGGTGTTTCTTCGCTGGCCGCCGGACACCTGACGCTCGTTCCTGCCCTGCGCGATGAGCTGGCAAAACTGGGTCGTGAGGACATCATGATTGTTGTCGGTGGTGTTATCCCACCGGGCGACTTCCAGGAACTCTACGATGCCGGCGCCGCGGCTATTTACCCGCCGGGCACTGTCATCGCTGATTCGGCAATCGACATGATGACCAAGCTCTCTAACGAGCTGGGCCTCGACCTTGCCGTTGACGAAGAGTCCTAAATAACTACCGCATCCGCGCTGGGCTGACTGTTCAGCTCAGCGCGTTGTCGGAATTGAGAAGTAGCGATGAACGAGTATCTTGAAGAAAACCTGGGCACCCTCGTCACTACCGCTGGCACGGTCGTTGAGGGAAAGACCGCTGTAGCCCCCGAAGTCGTCCGCCGTGCGCGACGACGGATCGATGTCGACGACCTCTTTGAGGGCGTGCGGGCTGGAAACCGCACTAAGTTGGCTCGGGCAATCACGCTGCTGGAGTCGACTGCTCCGGCGCATAAGGTGCTGGCTCAGGAACTACTGGTGAAGTTGCTACCATTTTCCGGCAAGGCCATGCGCGTCGGACTTACCGGCGTCCCCGGCGTCGGTAAATCAACCACGATTGAAACCCTCGGGCTAAAGCTGATCGAGGAAGGCCACCGCGTTGCGGTGCTGGCCATCGACCCGTCGTCGACGAAGTCCGGTGGCTCGATTCTGGGCGACAAGACCCGTATGTCCCGGCTCTCGGCCGCGGATGAAGCCTTCATCCGTCCGTCGCCCTCTGCGGGCACACTCGGTGGTGTCGCCAAGGCAACGCGTGAGGCCATGGTGGTGCTCGAGGCCGCAGGCTACGACATTGTCATCGTCGAAACTGTCGGCGTCGGCCAGTCCGAGGTCGCGGTGGCACAGATGGTGGATACGTTTGCGTTTCTGGCACTCGCCGGCGCTGGTGACCAACTCCAGGGCATCAAGAAGGGTGTGCTGGAGATGGCCGACGTGATTTCTATCAACAAGGCGGATGGTAAGAACTTGCGCCCGGCAAAGCGCGCTGCGCGTGATCTGATGACGGCCATGAAGATGGTGCGTTCCTCAGACCAAGTCTGGACGCCACCGGTACTGACTATGTCGGCATTGGAGGACGACGGCATCGACAAGTTCTGGCAGGCCATCGAGAACCATGTCGAGGCTATGCACGAGAATCATCTCTTTGATGAAAACCGCGCTAACCAGCAGATTAAGTGGATGTGGTCCATGGTGCACGAAACGCTCTTGCAGCGACTCAACACCAACGAGGCTGTGCAGACAGAGAGCACCCTGGTGGAAAAACAACTCCGCTCGGGGCAGCTGACACCGACGCTCGCCGCCCAGCGCATCATGGAGGCATTTGACCAGGGAAGGGCATCGAACGCCGGGCTCGCCAACTAGGTTCTAAAGGGCGCGGGGTTTCGTCGTAAAGCGAGTAAAGCGAGCGTATCCGTGTGCGCCTACTGACCGCGGTGATGGGGCGGATCGCTGTAGAGCGTGTGTTCGGCGAAGTGGAGAGCGTTGACCACGAGGTTGGTGAGGTGCTCGTCGGGCTGAGAGTAGAAGCTAGACGTGCCCTCCTTGCGGGTCTGCACCATATTGGCCATGCGCAACTTCGCCAGGTGCTGAGAAATCGCGGGGACGGGGCGATCGAGCGTACTAGCGATCGCGGTGACGGTCATCTCCCCGTCACGAAGGAGCGACAGGATGGAGAGACGCGTCTTGTCTGCCATCAACTTCAGTACGCTAGTGGCAACGTCGAGCTCGGTGCTCGTAGGAGCCTTCTCAGTCATTTGGAGGGGTTAGTCCTTTCGAAGTCGACATGCCAAACGCTTACTATGTTCAATAAGTTGAACATTACTACGTATTGATACCAGTATTCAATTTCAGATGTCACATTAGGCTGTCACGAAAAAAGGAGAGTGCACCTAAGGGGCAGCGACCAAAGGTACTGAAAAATCCTTCAGTAATATCATCTGCATGGATTGGTTGATGGGTACCTTCCCGTGGCTGGTGGAGGACTTAACGTGGTGGCAAGTACTGTTTTTCGCACTCGACTACACGATTAAGTTCATCGCGATTGGATGGGTACCGGAAAACCGAAGCCCATCGGCTTCGACGGCGTGGCTGCTGCTGATTCTGCTGATTCCATTTATCGGCCTACCTCTGTTCCTCTTCCTGGGCTCGCAGCAGATTACGGGCCGTCGGCATGAGGTACAGGCACTGGCACAGGAGCTCATTGCGGAACGTACCGAGCATCTGCCCGACGTACCGGACGATGCCGAGATAGAAGATGACGTTGTCAACGTATTCAAGCTCTCGCGCCAGCTCACGGGAATGCCGGCAATTGCCAGCGCAGAAAAGGGACTTTTCACCGAATTCGACGCCTCCATTGACCGCATGATTGAGACCATCGATGCGGCCCAGAAATCAATCCACGTGCAGTCCTACATCTTTGCACTGGATTCCAGCACGGAGCCTTTCATACAGGCTCTTGAACGCGCGCACGACAGGGGACTAGAGGTCAAGGTACTGGTCGATCCAATTGGTTCGTGGAAGTACCCCGGCTACTACAAGCTGAAGAAGCGCCTGGACCAGGCTAAAATCTCCTGGCACCCGATGCTGCCCGTGAGCTTGCTGAAGCTCACCTGGCGCCGCCTGGATCTGCGTAATCACCGCAAGCTCGTAGTTGTTGACGGCGACATTGTATTCATGGGCTCGCAGAATTTGATTGAGCCCGAATATCAGAAGAAAAAGAACCATAAGATCGGCCGTCGCTGGGTGGACACGTGGATTGAGCTCGAGGGCGATATTGCGCTGGCCTTCGACGCAATTTTCGCGGTTGATTGGACCAGCGAGCTATACAAGACCCCAGACGCCACCAGGGACTATTCACTCCACAACACCGAAGTCAACGACAACTACAACGTTGTCCAGGTGCTGCCGTCGGGTCCGGGCTTCAGCACGGAGCCGAACCTGCGCGTCTTCAATAACATGATCTACCAGGCACACGAGCGGATTATCGCCGTCAGCCCGTACTTCGTCCCCGACGAATCCATGCTCATGGCGCTGACCTCTGCCGCATATGGAGGCATCGACGTCCAGCTCTACGTCAACGAAGAGTCCGATCAGTTCATGGTCGGCCACGCGCAGCAGTCCTACTACCAGGCACTGCTAACCGCTGGCGTGAAGATCTACCGCTATCCGGCGCCTGCGGTCCTGCACTCCAAGTTCATGGTTATCGACGACCGCATGGCCATGTTCGGCTCCTCCAATCTGGATATGCGCTCGTTCGGCCTCAACTACGAGATCACGCTTCTTTCCGCCGCCGGTTCCATCGTGGACAAACTGATCACGCTTGCCGACGAGTACCGCGACAAATCTTTCCTGCTCACCCAGGAGGAATGGAATGACCGGCCCCTTCGCCAGCGCTACCTGGACTCTGTTTTCCGCTTGACCTCGGCGCTGCAATAGGGCAGTCCCATTGGTCCGACAGACAAAGCAAAAATCGGGTTAAGTAAAGAAAAGTGTGTCCGCATG
>NZ_KV796523.1:0-1031 GCF_001809225.1 Corynebacterium sp. HMSC077G07
AAAAAGGGCTCTGACGGATTGTAAGCACATGGTTTCAGGTACTATTTCACTCCCCTCCCGGGGTACTTTTCACCATTCCCTCACGGTACTAATCCGCTATCGGTCATAAGCAGGTATTTAGGCTTACCGGGTGGTCCCGGCAGATTCACAGCAGATTCCACGAGCCCGCTGCTACTCGGGCAACACACCAATTGCACGCACGGGTGTTTCACGTACCGGACTCTCACCGTCTACGGCAGGACATTCCAATCCACTTCCGCTACACCCACACAAAACAACGCAGGGCTAGCAGACCCTGCAAAGTGCATCCCCACAACCCCACGCACGCAAACCCTGCCAGGTATCACACGCACGCGGTTTAGCCTCATCCACGTTCGTTCGCCACTACTAACGGAATCACAATTGTTTTCTACTCCTACGGGTACTGAGATGTTTCACTTCCCCGCGTAACCACCAATTAGACTATGAATTCATCTAACGGCGACCGCCCACAACGACGGCCAGGTTTCCCCATTCGGACACCCTCGGATCAACGCTCAGTTGGCAGCTCCCCGAGGCCTATCGCAGCCTCTCACGTCCTTCATCGGCCTACTATGCCAAGGCATCCACCATGCGCCCTTACAACACAACACACAAACAAATAACTAAGAACAATCACAAACAGAAAAACTGCTTGACAAAATCGAACTTACAGAAAAACAAGATGCTCGCGTCCACTATCCAGTTCTCACACAACACCCACACACCACACACAAACCACCAAACAGCAGCCTGCCCGCAGCACGCAGCAACCTGTAAACAGGAACAACAACATGTGTCATCCCAGACACCCAACAGCGCACCAACAACCAACCAACACCAAAGGAAAGCACAAACGTTTAAAATCATCACACGCACGCGCAGACCACCACTTCAGTGATCTAACCAGTAGGTGTTCCACCCAAAAACAAAAAATAGCCACACGCCACCAACACGATGACACATGACACAAAGAAAAAATAATCTCCTTAGAAAGGAGGTGATCCAGCCGC
>NZ_KV796524.1:0-106321 GCF_001809225.1 Corynebacterium sp. HMSC077G07
CCGAGCGGACACACTTTTTGCTACTTAACCCCCAATTTCATCGAGTCCTACCGCTCCCCCGGGTTAAGCAGGAAAAATATTGTCCGGCGGGCGTCTCGGCTGGCAGGTTTTCCAATTCGGCGAACTTTGCTGAGCAGCTCGCTCGTCTAAATGCTATGGACGGTCAGCCCATGACAGCTCCCCGAATTTCGGTTTGGCTGGACGCCAAGCCCATCAATTGATACCCCAGCTAAATAGAAATGACCGCCCTAGGCAGTTAGCCCCAGGGCGGTCATTTCTATCCAAACTGCGAACCGAGCTCGATATTAAGCTGCGTCGCGAGCGCCAAGCTCCCGGTCGATACGCAGCAGGCCAGCACCGTTGTCGCCAACGATCTCCAGGCGACCGATGATGCCACGCACGGTGTCCTCTTCCTCAATCTGCTCAACCACGAAGCTGTCCAGCAGCGGGCGGGAGTCGAGATCACCCTCGCTATCAGCAAGCTTGCGGAGGTTACGGATAGATGCCGAAACCTTCTCTTCATGCTCGAGAGCAATGCGGAATGCATCGATTGCGGAAGTGACCTTCACCTCCGGTGCGTCGACAGCACCAATCTGCGGGTGGTTGTCGCGAGCATCGAGGTGTGCGATGAACTGATTCGCGTGATCAACTTCCTCATCCGCCTGTGCACGCATCCACTCTGCCATGCCGGAGAAATCCAGCAGGTCCAGTTCGATTGCCAGCTGGCGGTAGACGTGGGAAGCGGTGAGCTCCATAGTGATCTGGTCGTTGAATGCCTTCTCAAGAGTATCTGTTAGTCGCATGCCCCTACTATAAGTCCAATCCTTATAAATGACAACGATTATAACACTTCCCTTATAAGCCAGGCCTTGCCTATTCTGCAATCGTCGGCTTAACCTCGGCGGTATGGCTACACTCACCTCCGTAAGCCCATCGACCGACGAAATTCTGCAGTTTCTTTCTCGACCTGCGCAAACGACACATGATACAGCGGCGGCGTCTCACAACACCTCCACCGTCACGGCCATCGCCGTCACCAGCTTGGACGGACGCGGCGCCGTCGAAGGCACCTCGGGCCAGCTTGGCAACGACACCGATGCCACGGTTTTCAACACGCTTCGCGCGCTTGCCGACGTCGTTTTCGTTGGTACAGGCACCATTGCGTCCGAGGGGTACGGGCCAGTTGAGATACCGGAGTACCTAGAGGCCGTTCGACAGAAGCTAGGTCGCTCCGAGCACGTGGCGATGTCCACACTTTCGCGCTCGTTGGATCTAGATATAGAATCCGACTTTTTCGCGAATGCAGAAGTCAATCCTCCGATAATCTTCACCCCGACTGAGGACGCTTTTAATGATGAAGGAGCAAAGACCGCTCACAAGAACAAAGCTAAAAAGATGGAGTCGGCCGGGGCTCGCGTCGTTAAGCTCCCTAACCCCTCGGTAAAAGCGGCGTTAACCTGGCTGGCTGAACATGGGTATCGGGACATTGTCGTAGAGGGTGGACCGACGATGTATCGAGAAGCATTCAAAAAGGGGTGCGTCGACGAACTGTTCCTGACGTTGTCGCCGATGTGGGTGGGTAACGGTCCCCTGGCTTTCGGCGAGAACGACCCTGATGATGACGGGAACTCGACGAACCCGCAGGCTTTTGAAGTGCGGGATATCCTACGTTCCGACTCACACATCTTCCTACGCTATTCCCGCAGCTTCACCCAGTAGGGTGGAGTATTGTGAGTAAACCAAAAATCGACGTGAGCGCAAGCGCAACGGCATTAACGCAAACGTCCAAGGACACGCCAGAGACAAATTCGGTGGCTCCACGCCCTCTGTCTCGGCACGTGTCGCGAGGACTCAGCGCTTTCTTGTGGCCTATCGCAGCTGTGGTGATTTTTCACCGCACCTGGGTTTTGCCGAAAGACGTTTCTGGCACAGATGACTTTACGACCGTCTGGTCGGCAATTAATCGATTCGTATCGCAGGTACCCGTTTATTCGGAAGACTACGTAACAGCCGATCCGCACTATCTGTATTCCCCAGGCGCTACCCTACTTTTAGCCCCGATTGATTTGTTCGGCTCGCTTGAATCGGGCCGAATCTGGTTTGCGGTGTTTCAGTCAGCTGCAATCATTGCGGCAATTGTATTGCTGCTGAGGTGGCTTGGTATTGCGCGCTCTGGCCCCATCATTCCAGCGTCGATAGCACTGCTCTACCTCACGGAACCCGTTACCAACACCCTTGATTTTACGAACGTCAACGGTTCACTCTTCCTTGCATTAGTGCTGTTTTTTATTGCTCTGACCGAGCGGCGCAATATCCTGGCCGGCCTGATCATCGGTATCGCAATCACCATTAAACCTGTTTTCTTGCCAATGCTGTTCCTACCGTTCATGCGCAGGCAGTTCTCTACGGTACTGACCAGTATCGGAGTGGTAATTGCAGCCAATGTCATTGCGTGGCCGCTCATGGTCCAACCACGTGACTACCTAGATATCACCGTCCCCTACCTGGGAGTTGTCCGTGACTTTGCAAATGCTTCACTGACTGGACAGCTTGTTTGGCTAGGTGCCCATCCGACCCTGATTTTGCTGTGGCAGATCTTTTTCGGCATTTTCGTCTTGGTATCCGTCGTGCTCCTTCTTCGCTGGCTCGAAAGGGATGAGATATTCTGGATTGCTACGACTTCCGGAGTTCTCTTCACCGGCGCGTTCTTCCTTTCCAGCCTGGGCCAGCAGTACTACTCGATGACGCTCTTGCCAATGGTTCTCACCGTGCTTCGCCCATTGGTTTTGGCTCGCGACAATGAAGGAAATATTGGTTCGACAGTCATGTTGAATTGGGGCGCAGGACTCGGAGTCGTACTCTGTTTCTTCTACGCCAATTGGTGGATTGATGAAGATGACCTCTTTTTCCCGTGGTTCACGGTTGCAATCGGCGGTATTGGATGGGCCGTTCTTATTCTCTCCATCACGGCAGCACTCATTCGAATGACGATTGTGGATGCCGTCAATGGGCGTAGCTTTGCATCCGGCTTCAGCTGGCTGAGCGACTGGAAGATAGCAGGCAGGAAGTCTAATCAGGAATCTGATCTCAAGTCTGAGGAGGCTATTCAGAATGGTTGATTCGCATAGCGAAGACTGGAATCTGAGCGAAGAAGAATGGCGCGAACGCCTCAGTGCCGCGGAGTACCAGGTTTTGCGTCAGGCAGGTACTGAACGCGCCTTCACCGGTGAGTACACCGATACCAAGACTCAAGGTGTCTACCGCTGCCGGGCCTGTGGTTACGAGCTGTTTCGGTCGAACGAGAAGTTCGACTCTCACTGCGGTTGGCCATCCTTCTTCTCTCCACTAGCTGGAGACCGGATTATTGAGCGCCGAGACACCAGCCTCGGTATGGTCCGTACCGAAGTGCTGTGCAGTCGTTGCAAGTCTCACCTCGGCCACGTCTTTGAGGGTGAGGGATACAATACTCCGACCGACCTGCGTTATTGCATCAATTCAATTTCACTCACGCTCGAACCGGACAAGACGGCTGAATAACTAGATAGAGAAGCAGCGCCGCTGGTCAAAATCCCGTCAGTTAACGGGGCTTGACCAGCGGCGCTGCTGATTCTCTCGTTGATTGCGCGAGCTACGGCAGAACGTTGATGATCTCTGCGATGTCATCGACGCGACGTCCCGTGTGGAACGGAATCTCTTCGCGGACGTGCAGACGAGCCTCGGTGTAACGCATCTTCCACATCAAGTCCACAATGCGGTCGAGCTCCGGCCCCTCGAATGCAAGGATCCACTCGTAGTCACCGAGTGCGAACGCCGGGACAGTATTGGCGCGCACATCCGGGTAGTCACGACCGGCCATACCGTGTTCAGCAAGGATGCGGCGTCGCTCGGTCGGCTCCAGCAGGTACCAGTCGTAGGAACGAACGAAGGGGTAAACCGCAATCCATCGTCCCGGCTCTTCACCCATGATGAACGACGGCAGGTGCGACTTGTTGAACTCAGCTGGACGGTGCAGCGCAGCGTTCGACCAGTGCGGAGTGGATGCCTTGCCCAGCGGAGTCTCGCGCAGGAAGGCGTTGTAGAACGCCTGCAGGTCTTCCAGCTTCTCTGCGTGGATCCAGAACATGAAGTCGGCTTCAGCACGCATGGCCGAAACATCGTAGAAACCACGGATGATCAGATCAGTGTCTTCGTAACGAGCCAGGAATTCCTTGGTCTTAGCCACTGCCTCTTCGCGGTTATCACCGAGTGCACCTGGGGTCACCTTGAAGGCAGACCACATGGTGTAGCGGATGGTGTCGTTGAGCTTCTTGAAATCGAGCTTGGTCATTAGTTGTCTCCTAGTTCGGTTGAAAGGTTTGTTTAAAAACGATGGGTCAGCGCCAGTTTCGTACTCAGCACCAATCTCGCAGCTTTATGCCAGCTCCGCAGCAATCTTGCTGGCCGCAGCCTTGGCGTTGGAGATACATTCCGGAATGCCCGGGCCACTGAGCCACGCCCCCGTTGCTGCAAGCTTAGGCACCTCGGCCAATTCCTGGCGAGCAAAATCCATCAGGCCGCCATGCCCCATATCGAAGCGTGGAATCCCCGCCCACCAACGCTGGACGAAAACCGCAGTCGGTTCAGCATCAAAGCCAGTCGCCTTAGCCAAATCCGCCTTTGCCCTGGCGATGAGGTCCTCGTCGCTACGATGCACGTGCGAGTCATCATCAAAACGGCCGAAGCTTGCCCTCACAACGGCACCGTAGCGCTCACCAATATGTGGCCACTTCCGGGACGACACTGTAAAAGCTTTCGCGGACAGGTCAGCACCAATCTCGCACAACACGCCGTTAATCTCCGGCAGTCCTTCCGACGAGTCGAAACACATACCGACCACCGCCGAGTTCGACGTGTCTACCCCACCAATGAGCTCGGCCGCCTCTGGCGCAAGATTGCTCAACAGCTCCGATGTGGTTGCAGAAGGTGCCGCCACGACAACGCCGTCGACGTCGATAGTGCTAACGCTCGTGCCGCTTTCCGACGGCAGTTCCACAGTGACCTCAAAGCCATTGTCATGCTGCCGCAGACCAGTAGCCTTCGTCGACAAGAGGAGTTCGGCTCCCGATTCGTCGACAAGCGTGTTGTAGAGAACCTCGAAGCCATCGCGGAACGTTTGGAAGACCACCGGTCGATTCGTCTTCGTCGAGTCTGTCGCAGCCTCACTGCTCAGACGCGCCTGCTGCGCCTGCTTACGTGCTTCCAGAACGCGCTGGACAGCGCCGGTGAGGCTGACATGATCACCGACACTAGCCATTTCATCAAGCGCTGCCGCCAACTGTGGGATGGTCGCACGCAGGCCCAGGTCGTATGCGGTGGTTGAGTAGACGCCTCCGAGCAGCGGGGAGACGATGCGGTCAACGACTTCCTCACCGAGCCGCGCCGCGACCAGCTGGCCGACATTCATGTCGTCACCCAGTACCCAGTGCAAGGCTGGAGTGAGCTCGGGGTTCGACTCGGCATCAATCTTGGCGAGGGTGGCCTCGCTGAGGAGGTAGCCCAACCCTTCTGAACTTCCTGGAATACCGGTGACCGTGTTACGCGGAAGGTCCTTGAGTTCACCGCCAATGTAGAGCTTGGAAGGCAGCCCCGAAGGGGCGACTAGCTGATCTGCCAACCCGAGTTCCTTGAAAAAATCGGTGGCATCGTGACGGAACGCCAGGTACGCCTCAGCGCCCGCTTCGAGAGGGCCGTTAGTTCCTGTTCGAGTCTTCAGCTTGCCGCCGACCTGTGCACTGGACTCGATGACAATTATTCTTGCGGCGGGTCCGAGCTTTTTACGCAACTCATACGCTGCGCTCAGGCCGGAGATACCGCCACCTATGACGGCAATGGTAGAAGGTTGTGCAACCACGGTATTTCGTACGCTTTCTCTATGCCCGCGCCTCGAGCGGGCACGGTCGATAAGACTTGTAGGAAATTAGCTAGTGCGTGTTTTACACGCCTGTTGCGTCGGCTTTTACGTTGCGTGAATGATCTCAACGGCGCGCGTAATCGCGTCGGCATCGGTATTCGGTAGCACCCCGTGACCCAAGTTGAAGATATGTCCACGGGCGTCACCACGCTTAATTGCACGGTCCGTCTCAGAGCAGATGCGCTGAATCTCTTGGGTCATTGCATCTTCACCGGCAAAGAGAATCGCCGGGTCAAGGTTGCCCTGCAATGCAAGGCTGTTTTCCGCCGGGTCTGCGCCTCGGTGAACGTCGGAAAGCGTGGCACGAATGCGGTTGGCAGCAACGTCCAGTGGCACGCGCCAGTCGACGCCCATGACTTCTGGGCCGGCTTCAGCCATCGCACCGAGAAGCTCGCCGGTGCCCACACCGAAGTGGATGCGCGGAATGCCGGCGTCGGCGACAGCCTGGAAGATTTCCTTCGAGTACGGCAACACAAAGCGGCGGTAATCACGCTCGGTGAGATAGCCAGCCCAGGAGTCGAAGAGCTGAATAGCGTCCACACCAGCGCCAATCTGCGCGCGCAGGAAAGCAATCACCATCGGAGTGATTTTCTGCATCAGGTGATCCCACAATTCAGGGTCCGAGTGCATCAGCGCCTTAGTGCGCTCGTGATTGCGGGATGGACCGCCTTCAATCAGGTACGACGCCAAGGTGAACGGTGCACCGGCGAAACCAATGAGTGCCTGGGTATCAGTCAGCTCTTGCAGAATGAGGCCGATACCCTCGGCCACCGGAGCGAGTTGCTCTTCCGTGACTTCCGGTAGAGCCTTGATGTCTGCTTCCGAGCGCACCGGAGTATCCATTACTGGACCGCGGCCAGGAACAATATCCAGGTTGACACCCGCAGCCTTCAGCGGCACGACGATATCGGAAAAAAGAATCGCAGCATCAACGTCGTGCCTACGTACCGGCTGCATAGTAATCTCAGCGAGCAGTTCCGGACGGAAACAGGAGTCCAACATACCGATGTCCTTGCGCACCTCACGGTATTCAGGCAGTGAACGACCGGCTTGCCGCATAAACCACACCGGGCGGCGCGACGGAGTTCGACCGTAAGCTGCATCAAGAATCGGGGCATCAGTCAAAGTGCGACGATTGTTCATACGGACAATCATGCCCCACTTACCTTAGAAATTGATGTGTGGGGTACTAAGAACAGGGAAATCGCTCGCCCTGCTGTGCGTTTTCGACGAACCGCTTGGTCGCTTCCCACTCTTTTCGGCGCGCCTCCCACTAACGCAAGCGTCATATGGCTAAGTTCAGGCGCGTGAATGGAACCGATTCAATGCCACAGAACTTCCGCGCCGCGGTCCAGTCAATGCACTCTGCTGAACTGCGACCTGAGATTGCTCTGGGCACCGTTCGGCCACCGCAGAAGCTGGCACCGTTTAGCCACGCTGTCTCGCTTGAGGTCACGCAGCCCGAAGCTGATATCGTCCCCGAGTCCTCGGACGACGATGCCTTTGGTCGTTTAATTTTGCTCCATGACCCCCGCAGTGAGGAAACCTGGGACGGTGACATGCGCTTGGTTGCATACATCCAGGCGGATATGGACGCCTCCCTCGCGGAAGATCCGCTGCTTCCCCAGGTTGCCTGGCAATGGCTCACCGAGGCTCTGGCTGAGAACAACGCCGAACTGTCGAACTTGGGTGGCACGGTGACTACTACGAACTCTGTCCGCTATGGCGAGATCGGCGGCAAGCCACAGGCCTTTCAATTAGAAATGCGCGCATCGTGGACTGCTCGTGGCACCGACCTGCGCACCCACGTTGAATCCTTCGCTCAGGTACTAGCGAACGTCGCTGGTCTGCCACCCGTCGGCGTTTCCCTGCTGGGCTGATACCGGCGACTGCTGATACCGACGACCGAAGAGGCGTGCGATGAGCTCCGACGTGGAAACTAGTCCCGACGTAGAAGTAAGACTTGCCCCAGCCGAGGGAACTCCACGCGTGCTTTCTGCCATCGACGACATTATTGACGCCGGTGAGCAGCTGGCCAAAGGACACGGTTGGCTCGCAGTCGATACTGAACGAGCTTCGGCATATCGCTACGACGACCGCGCCTTCTTGCTTCAATTTCGCCGCCGTGGAGCGGGCACCTTTCTCATCGATCCCGAAGATGGTCGCAAGGCGATGGCCGTTTTCGGTTCCTCAGTCAACGACCTGACCTGGATTATTCACGCCGCTCATTCTGACCTTCCCTGCCTCGCAGCTCTGGGTCTCTACCCCACCAAAGTCATTGACACTGAGCTGGCCGGCCGCCTTCTCGGCCTGGAGCGAGTCAACTTAGCAGCTCTGACAGAGCGACTCCTCGGAGTTGGACTTGCCAAGGGGCACGGTCGAGAGGATTGGTCTACTCGTCCACTGCCAGCAGATTGGCTGGACTACGCAGCCTTGGATGTCGAGCTGCTCATCGAACTCGCCGAGGTTCTTTGTCAGGCGCTGACTGAGCTCGACCGTTTGGAATGGCTGGAACAGGAATGCGAACGCGAACTCGCTCTAAACCGTAAATACCTCGATGGTCTGCACGTCGGACACTCGTGGCAGGGGCTCAAAGGGATTGGGAAGCTGCGCACTCCCGAACAACTTCACGTCGCCCGTGCACTGTGGACTGAGCGTGACGAAATCGCGCAGCGCCGTGATGTCTCCCCAACACACGTCATGGGTCACAGCGTTCTACGTACAATCGCAGAACAACTCCCCGGTACGCAGCGTGAACTAACTGCAATCCGTGGATTTCCACGTCGCCGTCGCGGTGCCGCGGACGCTTGGTTGAAGGTCGTTAATGAAGCCCGTCAGGAACCCAGGTCGTCATGGCCGAAGCCCCAGAAGCAGGCTCCCAACCAGATGCCCCACTTTCGCCGTTGGGCTGAACATGCCCCACAAGCCGCCGAGATTTTCGAAACCACGCGAGACTGCATCGACAACGTCTGTGCCCAAATACACCTGCGCAAAGACACACTCATCACTTCCGCGCAGACACGTGAACTGGTGTGGTGGATTCACAGTCGCGCAGTCGGCTCATTCGTATTCCGCCACCACGACAACTACGCTGGCGGCCTGCCAGCCGTTACAGAAATCTCCGCTCACCTCAGGGAACAGGGTTTCCGCCCATGGCAGGCACATTTGCTTGCCGACGTGATCGGCGCCAACGTTCTTGCGCCCATGCGGCAGCCACTCTAGCTACAGCTGCTCCAGCACCGCGATGGTTTCAAAGTGATGCGTTAGACCAAATGCGTCCACGACCTCGAGGTGTTTGAACGCGTAGCCATAGTCAGCCCAGTACCGGGCATCGCGGGCAAAAGTCGCCGGATCGCAACCGAAATGTACGACCGTGCGTGGCTTTGCCTCAGCAATAGCGGCAATGGCATCCTTACCAGCACCGGAGCGCGGAGGGTCGAGAACGACGATATCCGGGTTTGGTGTTTCCGCATTAGCAACTTCGCGGCGCACTACCTTGGTGACATCCCCGGTTACGAACCGGACTGGTGCCGCAGGCGACGCATTTCCACTGTGGTCAGCTGCAGTGAAAGCCTTGCGCCCCGCCGTCGCGGCCGCGGCAAAACCCTCGACAGAGAGAATTGAACCCTCTGCGTCAACTAGCTTGCGCAGTGCCGCCGACAGAACGCCTGCGCCACCGTAAAGATCCCAACCGCAGGAGAAAGACTGACCAACCAACAGGTCGATGATGCGCGATCCATAGAACTCAGGGGCATGGCAATGGGCTTGCCAAAAACCGGTCGTCGGCACATCGAAAGTAATTCCGTGAACGGTGTGCTGTGTAGTTGGCTCGCCTTCAATCAACGTTTGCGTGCGGTTCCTGCCGCTGCCGGAAACGTATACAGCACTTCGGTTACCCTCCGTGTCCATGGCCACATGGAGTTCTCCTGGCTTCGGCTTCTTGCTCCCTCGACCGCGAGCAGGCTTAGCAACAGGGATGGTTCCGGCCGTCGAAAAGCCAGCGATGAGATTGGGAACTGTTTGGACGCACTCGGAGCCGATGACGAGCTCGTGGGAACGGGAACGACGTAATCCCGCTCGTCCCTGGGAATCCACACCCAGCCGCACGCGCGTGCGCCAACGGGAGGTCGGAGCCAGTGGAAGAACATCGATAGCTGGCAGCTCGTCGGCGGTGAAACGTCCAAGACGGCGCAGGCAATCGGTCAAGACATCAGCCTTGAGACGCGCCGCGTGCTCAGGATCAATAAAACCCCAGTCGCAACAGCCCGCGCCCTGCTGAGCTGCTTCGCAACGCTGCGAAATTCGATGCTCTGAGGCATCCAGAACCTCAACGACATTGCCGCGCCAAAGCTTGGCATCAGGTTTGGCAATTTCGACAACAACGCGTTCGCCGGGGATACCGCCGGTGACGAAACCGATACGTCCGTCATAGCTGGCAATGAATTCTCCGCCGGCAGCGGGACGGTCAATAGTCACTTCGATGTTCACGCAGTGTGATACTACCCGCTGACAAGAGAAAAGCCGCCGTCGGGTGACGGCGGCGGGCAGTGCACAGTGGCACCTGCAGATCCTCTTCTACCTTGTCAAGCAGCTAGCCTCTCTCTGCTGGCGGGTTAACCAAACTAATTGGTGGAACCATCCGGGTTGATACCAGTAGCGCCTGGCACCTGTCCAGGTTCACCTTCAGCTTGAGCAGCCTGGGTCTGCTGCTGGTATGCCTGACGAATCTGCTCGGCCATCTGGGACGGCAGCGTAACCGGAAGCGGCTGACCTGCTGGCATCGGGTTCTCACCGCGAGAGACGAAGCTACGGGCAAGGAGACCGCGGGCGAGATTCGCAAGTTCCTCCGCCCGATCAGCCGGACCGGAGGCCGTCATGCGAAGCATCCAACGCGGGCCGTCGGCGCCGATGATTCGCATTTCCATATCGGAGGTGCGACCTACGACCTCAGAACCCCACGGCCCCTGCTCGACATGGACATCGAGGCCATCGGACTCAAGACCGTCCTTGATTTCCTGAGCGGACTCCTCCCAGAGGCCACCCGACGTCGGAGCAGCGAATGCTACAGGAGTTACGCGGCCATGCTCAGTGGCGACGTGCAGCATGGTTGGACCTGTCGGCCCCATCTCCACCTGAATATCACCAACGTGAGGAATAGGCAGCAGCATCGAACCGAGGTTCAGGCTGGCCTTCGCGAAGTCCGAAAAATCAAACTGCGTCGGGCTAGCGCTGTTGATATCGAAGGGGCCGTTTGCTGGTGCGTTCTCCGCGGCGGTTTCCGACGCGTCGTCATGCACGGTTGCGGTAGCCTCCTCAGAAGCTGGCGCCGCAGAGTCGGTGGCAACGGTCTCTGCCTCAGCAGCTGGTTCTTCTGGCTGGTTCTTCTTTCCAAATGGCCACATGGTGGTTTATTGACACCTCGCTAAAAAGAAATCTTTGTATACGCTTTTGTAAACGCTTTATTGAGCTCTTCACGCATTGAACCACACTTGGTAGGGTCCCCGCGCTGTCAGAGGCGTTTTAAAGCGTCGTGGACACTCCGGTTGACCCGTGACCTCCCACGCCGCGTTCAGTTTCATCGAGCTCATCGACTTCCACCAGCGGGCTGAGCTCGACCTTCTGCACAACCAATTGGGCAATTCGATCGCCCTTGGCGATCTCCACCGCATTGGTCGGGTCCAAGTTGATCAGGCAGACTTTAAGCTCACCACGGTAACCGGCATCAATCGTGCCGGGAGCGTTGACGATGGACAGCCCCTTTTTGAAAGCCAATCCGGAGCGAGGATGAACCAATCCCACTGTGCCCGCCGGCAAAGCAATGGCAATACCGGTTCCCACGAGCGCCCGCTGCCCTGGTGCTAGGATGACATCCTCCACTGAGCTCAAATCCACACCGGCATCATCGGCATGCGCACGCTGGGGAATCACAGCGTCTTTAGCGAGCTTTTTCACTTGCACCGGGGCATAAGTCATCTCTTTGTATATCCTTCGCTGTCGCGTCTTTTAAGAACCGCACTTCGGCCTTGTCAGTACCGAGCATAGCCGTGCCCTAGAATGGATAACCGTGAGTGGAAAAGATAACCTGCAGCCTCGTCGCGACGACAGCTCAGCATCCGTCTCTGAAGGTGCGGCAATAGCAATGAGCTCGAGCGGAGATTCATCGATTGTCTATTCCGAAAAGCTCTGGGTTCCCTGGTGGTTCTGGGTACTCGGCGCTGCTGCCGTTTTTGTATGCACGGCCCAGATTGGCTTTAACCGTTCACCGTTTTGGCTTGTCATCGGCGGCATTATTTGTCTGGCCGTGGGCGTGTGGGTGCTGTTGACTATGTCGAAGACCACGGTGTCCGTGGAAGTGGACAGCACTGGTGAACGCTGGCTTCACGCTGGCACGGCAGTTTTGCCAGCATCGGTTGTTGCCAAATCCCTGGTGGTCCCGAAGTCCGCGCAGCGCAATGCGTTGGGCCGTCAGCTCGATCCAGCAGCGTTCCTGGTTACACACACGTGGATTCCCACGATGGTGCTGCTAGTCCTCGACGATCCGGACGACCCCACCCCCTATTGGCTGGTCTCCACCCGCCACCCCGAGGCACTGCTTGACAGTCTCTTCGACCGCTAGGTCAAATCTCTCACCGCCGCTACACGCTTGCCGACGGCCCCAGCGCCGCCAGAACCGTGGTAGTGGCGGTTTTCCTTTTTCCTAGGAAGCTATCCCGGCTGTGCGGGGATTAGGCACAGTCCTGACAGATGGGGAATCCATCGCCGTTATCGATTGCGATCATTGAGCGGTGCATCACCATGAAGCAGGAGCCACAGGTGAATTCATCCTCCCCCTTCGGGGCAACATCCATATCGAATTCTTCACCCGCGATGTCGGCAACCGGCAACTCGAACGGCTCAACAATTTCGCCGTCGTCAGTGTCGTCGATTTCCTTCTCAGCAGATGCAGCCTGAAGGCCCTCGAGGGAATCGGTCTCCAGCTCTTCGGTTTCACGAGTACGCGGGGCATCGTAGTTTACAGCCATGTCCCAAACCTTCTTTCTGGACCTTTGCTAGACATTGTGAACTGACTTTTTCTCGGAGAATACAACGCGTTGAGACGATTGACACCCTGTACTCTCCAGCGCCTTTCTCAGCGGATATTAAGGCAATTCACGCAATCTGTCATCTCTGCAGGTCAGAATAGGTTTCTATGCCCATAAGCCGAGGAGAGGATAACATGATGGCTATGAGTTCAGGCCCCGCGAGCACTTCGAGCACATCACATCGACGAAAAATTGTTCCCTACGTGGTGGTTTCCGTCGTTGCTGTAGTGATTGCCGCTACGTTGTGGGTATTGGCATTCCGCAGCCAACCGGCAAGTTATCCGGTGTCCTGTTCCCTCCCCGCGGCTGGGGCCCCTGTTTCCTCCACCACGCTAATCGGAGAGCACGTCGTTCCACCGTCGGATGTTCATGTGCGCGTTTATAATGCCAACGGCAAAGTCGGCCAGGCTACAACCGTCGCCGAGCAATTGCGGCAGCTCGATTTTGTCCTCGATGAGCAGGTTCCCTACGGCAACGACCCTATTGTGGAAAACCAAGACCTCGGTTGCTTCGGCCAGCTGCGTTATGGCGAGGACTTCAATGGCCACGCCGCGGCGCTTCACGCTCTTTTCCCCTGCTTTGAGCTCATCCACGATGGTCGGCCGGATGCAACCGTCGATGTGTCGTTGGGTAAGGGGTTTAAGGATCTCGAAGTAGCCAGCCAGGTTGAGGAAACGATGTCCGCATTGAACCGTGGCGAACAAGCCGACCTAGAGGGTTTGAGCTCGTTAGGCTCGAGCACCTGCTCCTAGACCGACGCACTAATTCCTAGCCTTCGCGATAGCACCATCCAATGCCTCGAAGAACGCATCGGCAACTTCAGAGTTCGCCGCACCGACACCAAAGTCGAGCGGGTCTCCCTCCGGCCGGCCAGTAACGTTGGCACACTGAGTGAATTCCGGGACCCTAATCCTTGCGCCTGCTTCAGCCGCAATCAGAGCACCAGCTGCATAATCCCAAACCTTGATGTCGTGTTCGTAATACGCATCAACACGGCCGTGCGCCACCATGCACAAATCCAGCGCCGCCGATCCCATGCGCCGAATATCTCGACACTCCCCCAGCAACTGCGACGCTATCCGGCCCTGCACCTGCCGGAGACTAGCGGAATAGCTGAATCCCGTTGCCACAAGTGTCTTTTCCAGCTCGGCCGTTGGGGAACAACTAAGCGTCTGCACAGTGCCGTCCCGTCGAGAAACCTGAGCGCCCTCTCCCTTAGCTGCACTGTAAATCTCTCCCGAGGACGCATTTGCCACTGCACCCGCCACTACCTCATCGCCTACGGCGCAAGCGATACTCACGGCACAATTGGGCAGGCCGTAAAGGAAATTCACCGTGCCATCAATGGGGTCTACAATCCAGGTCACCGCTTCGCCCTCGTTGGCAGCCTGCGCTGGGGAACTCGCGCCGTCGTCAAGCCCGCCTTCTTCGCCCAAAATGCGGTCAGAGCTGCTAAACGTCTTGATAAGCGAACGAATGAGCTCCTCAGATTCACGGTCGACGACGGTGACGGGGTCAACAGCTGAGGACTTCGTTTCGGAACTTGCTAAAACGCCATCGGAGCCGAGTTCGACCCGACGACTGGCGATGTGCGCCGCGGCTGCGCGGGCGATAAGTACCGCGCGGTCACGCAATTCCCCGACGCTGGGCCGCACGGACCCGGGGCTATTCGGTGCAGCAGACCCCCTATTATCCGCGCTGTTAGCGAGTTGTTCGGTGCCATGCGAGTTATTGCTCATGCCCCCATTGTGTCTGTTTCGTACAATTTGAGCTATGGGACAACGAATTGGATTTGGCATCGACGTGGGAGGCTCTGGAATCAAGGGTGGCCGCGTAGACCTTGAAACTGGGCAGCTTATTGGCGACCGCATTAAAATTTTCACGCCACAGCCGGCAACTCCGGAAGCGGTTGCGGAGACCATTGCAGAAATTGTGGACATTGCGAAGTGGGATTCCGATGTCGGCATCACGATTCCGTCCGTCGTACAGAATCAGATTGCCTTGCTGGCCGCCAATATTGACGGTTCTTGGGTTAATACGAACTGCCAAGAGCTCTTCGCTAAATACCTGCCCAACAACAAGGCGCACGTGCTTAACGACGCTGACGCTGCCGGCCTCGCTGAAGTCCAGTTTGGCGATCCGGGCAATAAGACAGGCGCCGTGTTGTTGCTAACTTTTGGTACAGGCATCGGCTCCGCGCTTATTCATGACGGACTGCTCTACCCCAATTCGGAGTTAGGCCACCTCATCATTGATGGCATGGAGGCCGAACACTTTGCATCCGCGAGAGTTAAGGATGTGGAGGGGCTCGGCTTCGAAGAGTGGGCTGAGCGCGTGAGCAAGGTGCTTAAGACCTACGAGGCGCTGTTTTGGCCGTCACGGATCATCGTCGGCGGCGGAATCAGTCGCGAACACGAAAAGTGGATTCCGCTGTTGACATGTAAGACTCCAGTTGTCCCCGCAAGTTTGGATAATAATGCGGGTATTGCTGGCGCCGCCTTTGCAGCTGACCAGGGACTTTACCCTTAACCACTTTCATTTCTTATATGGGGATTGGTAGCTACGTGTCGGGCGTGACACGTGCTTGAAGCCATGCCCCGTGGCGGCGATTTTAAGAATTGGTTTACAATAAGAAGTTGACTCACGGCAAGGTTGAATAATCAACAGGCTCGAGGAGGATTGGGAAAATCGAATTCCAGCGCACTGCTTCGATGAGGATTTTCACCGATTACTTCTTCGCTAGGAGCCAGAAAGCAACACTGATGACCGTGGCACGAAAAGGTCAGCTCTGAATGTTTTCCATTCGGCTAGTTGGCTATAGACGAAGTAAAGGCGCACCACTGGCGCGTTGAGCTTCTCTTCGACCGAGAGAAGCTGGCGGCGGCTTTGGCGGCGCACACAACGTACATCGTGAAAGGGCGTTCGTGGCAGGCAACGAACTGGGGCAAGCTCAGGACCAATCCACCGGGAGTGGCACCGGTTCAGCTACTCCTGCAAAGAAGGCTGTAAAGAAGGCCATCAAGAAGGCAGTGAAGAAGACCGTGGCAAAGAAGACTGCCGCGAAGAAAACTGCTGCCAAAAAGACGGCTGCTACCAAAACTGCGGCGAAGAAGACGACCGCTAAGAAGGCAGCGGCCAAGAAGACCGTGAAGAAGGCGGCCAAGAAGTCCGTCGCTAAGAAGACCACGCGTAAGGCCGCCGCCAAGAAGGCAACTAAGCGGACAACGGCTGCGAAGGCCACCGCGGCCAAGGCTGCTGCAGCGAAGGCGAAGGACGCGCAGGCTCTCGACGCAACTGAGAACGAAGAGCTCGAGGACGAGGAACTCGACCACGACTTGGAGCAGGAGCAGGACTACGACCCGGATCTGGATGATGATCTCGAAGACGATGATCTTCACGACGATCTGGATGATGACGACCTCGAAGACGACGACCTCGACGATGATGAAGAAGAGGACGACGAGGACGAAGACGAAGACGAGGATGAAGAGGACGAGGGCGACGAGGTCTGGAACGAGGACGAGTCCGCTCGTCTGCGTCAGGCCCGCAAAGATGCTGCCCTCACCGCCTCCGCCGACTCTGTCCGCGCCTACCTCAAGCAGATTGGTAAGGTCGCGCTGCTGACTGCCGAGGAAGAAGTCAGTCTGGCAAAGCGCATCGAGGCCGGTCTGTACGCGCAGTACAAGATTGACGAGGCCAAGGAAGCCGGCGAGCGCATCGCTTACGCTCAGAAGCGCGACTTGCGCGAGATTTCTCGTGACGGTCAGCGCGCCAAGAATCACCTGCTCGAAGCCAACCTCCGTCTTGTGGTGTCCCTGGCAAAGCGCTACACCGGCCGTGGCATGGCTTTCCTCGACTTGATTCAGGAGGGCAACCTCGGCCTGATTCGCGCCGTCGAGAAGTTCGACTACACCAAGGGCTACAAGTTCTCCACCTACGCAACGTGGTGGATTCGCCAGGCCATTACTCGTGCAATGGCCGACCAGGCTCGAACCATTCGTATTCCGGTTCACATGGTCGAGGTCATTAATAAGCTCGGTCGTATCCAGCGTGAACTGCTTCAGGATCTGGGCCGCGAGCCCACCCCGGAAGAGCTCGCCAAGGAAATGGACATCACAGAGGAAAAGGTTCTCGAGATTCAACAGTACGCTCGTGAACCGATTTCCCTGGACCAGACCATCGGCGACGAGGGTGACTCTCAGCTCGGTGACTTCATCGAGGACTCCGAGGCAGTTATCGCCGTGGACGCCGTCAGCTTCACGCTCCTCCAGGATCAGCTTGGCGACGTCTTGGAGACTCTCTCCGAACGTGAAGCCGGTGTCGTCCGCTTGCGCTTCGGCCTTACCGACGGCATGCCACGTACCCTGGACGAGATTGGTCAGGTCTACGGTGTGACAC
The DNA here is from genome assembly GCF_001809225.1 of Corynebacterium sp. HMSC077G07. NCBI lineage: Bacteria > Bacillati > Actinomycetota > Actinomycetes > Mycobacteriales > Corynebacteriaceae > Corynebacterium > Corynebacterium sp. HMSC077G07. The sequence continues at coordinate 17,431 of NZ_KV796524.1, forward strand.
GCGAGCGCATCCGTCAGATTGAGTCCAAGACGATGTCCAAGCTGCGTCACCCGTCGCGCTCGCAGGTGCTGCGCGACTACTTGGAGTAAAGCTTTAACCTGGAGTTGTTCAGGGGCTAACAGCTAGACCCAGAGAATCGGGCTTGAATGAGGTTTCACACCTTATTCGAGCCCGGTTTTTCTTTTGGTGTCAGCGCTAGTGAGTTACTGACTGCGTTTATGTCAAAAATGACCTCAAAAATGGCCTGAAAGTGTCATAAACTCACACAGTTTCACATTTGCAGCCAAAAGCCCCGAACCACCAAAGTGGAACGGGGCGAAGGAGCATCTGAGCAACGCTAGGCGGAGAAGCCCGATGGTGGTTCAGCACACTGGCCCACCATCCACTACGGGCTACTACCTACCCAGCTAGTACACGACGCCGAATACCCACTGCAGCAGCGTCAGCGATGCCACAGAAATCACGATCAGTGCGACGACGTTCAGCCAAACACCGGCCTTGACCATGTTGTCCATGCTGACGTAGCCGGAGCCGTAGGCGATGGCGTTCGGCGGTGTTGCAACCGGCATCATGAATGCCGAAGTAGCTGCCAGTGCAACTGGAACTGCGAAGATCATCTGGTCGTGGCCCAGACCGATTGCCATCGCACCAACCAGCGGCAGGAAGGTCGCGGCCGTCGCGGTGTTAGAGGTGAACTCGGTCAGGAACAGCACAACGGCGCCGACGACAACCACGAGTGCAGCCACTGGCATCCAGCCGAGAGTAGACAGCTGCTCGCCAATCCAGTCCGACAGCCCAGAGGCACCGAACTGCGAGGACAGCGCCAGGCCACCACCGAACAGCAGCAGCACACCCCACGGCAGCTCCAACGCATTTTCCCAGCGCATGAGCTTCACGCCATTAGGGCCACCCGGAATAAGGAACAACGCAATACCCACGGTCATTGCGATAACCGCATCGGCAATCTTGGTGTCGGGCAGCAGCACCGGAACAAAGACCCACGCCAGTGCCGCCGCGATAAACACTAGGAGCACTCGGCGCTCTCCAGTCGACATACGGCCAAGGCGCTTCAACTCGTCACGCATGAGTTCGCGCCCACCTGGAATATGCGTAATCTCCGGCTTAAACAGAACATTTGTCAGCAAAAACCATGCACAGAGCATGAGCACAACCGCCACCGGGACACCCAGCAGCATCCACTGGCCGAACCCAATGTTGACACCCTGCTCCGCCATGTAGGCCGCCAGCATCGCGTTCGGCGGAGTACCAATAATCGTGCCCAGCGAGCCAATCGATGCCGCGTAAGCGATACCCAGCATCAGCGCGATACCGAAGTTTGACTTTGGCATCGGGTCATAGCTTGACGACGACTCCTCGGCCTCCTCCAGCGCATCCCCACCGGGGGTTTCAGCGACGGATTCACTCGCAGAGCCCGTATCCTCTGCAGGAACCTTTTCATCGTGCAGCATTCGGACAATGAGGCTCAGGACGGACACACCGATTGGCAGCATCATCACGGCCGTGGCCGTGTTGGAGACCCACATCGACAGGAAGCCAGTAGCCACCATGAAGCCGAGAATCAGCATTTTTGGTGACGACCCCATGAGCACCAGAACCCACAATGCGACGCGCTTGTGGAGGTTCCAACGCTGCATCGCCAGCGCCAACAGGAAGCCGCCCATAAAGAGGAAGATGGTCGGGTCTGTGTACTTGCCCGAGAAATCCTTAATCTCCGCGAGGTTGAGAATCGGGAATAGAGCCAGCGGCAGCAGAGCCGTAACGGCAATCGGGATAGCCTCGGACATCCACCACACGGCCATAAGCACTGCTACACCTGCGGTTGCACGCAGGTTGTGATCGAGCTCAGCCGGCATAAAGAAGTACACGAGCAGGGCCAGGATGATACCGAGTCCTAGACCGGTGCGCTTACGGAAAAGCTCCCGGCTGAGGTATCCACGGTCTTGTTGGCCAGGTGACAGTTCCGGGGAGTTATCGCGCGTAGATGTCGCTGCCACGATTCACGCTCCTATTTAATAATCAGCAGACATCCTGTATTGCACGCATGTTCAAACGTTTACCGCATGTGGGGATGCCAAATGTGGGTACTTTCTGACACCAATATCATTACCAACACTCGGCCAAATATGAGATTTCACTAAGAAACCCCCGGCCGAAACTGCAGGCAGTTGGGCTTCGGGGGTGGACTACGGGGTTAGCTCATTTCCTGATTGCGTATCTGGCATTGACCGAAAACTCCGGGCACAAAGTAAGACCGCCATTGATGTCGCTTCCAAACTCACTCCGATTGCTTCTTTGGCTGATCAGTACCCATCTGCTTAGAGATGCACTCGGCATACTCTCCAGAGGTGCGCTCGAACTTCTCGCACTTCGACATCGCATCTGATGTCGACGAATACAGCATCAGCGATACCACGGCGGCTGCAATACCCGTCACAATGCCGACCACGCCCAATCCGAACGAACCGCTGATGACCGCGTCTCCCCCGGCTGCCTGCACGCGTTTCTTGGCACTCATTGCCTTCGCCATCGCGATGATGCCCAGAACAATGCCAAAGACACCGAGGATGCCACCAACAATCATCCAGGACATCAAGAGTCCGCCGACGCCAAAGATCAGTGCCAGCACGCCAATAGTCCGACCGTCATTGCCTGGTACAGCTGACAAACCACCGCCGGTCAATTCCGACGGCCTCGACTTATCACTGCTTGCCGACATTCTTCTCTCCACCATAGATTGCTCAGTTCGTTTGAAACCCTACCAATTACGCAGGTAGCTGATGCGATCACGCAACTGTTCCTCCGTACATAGCGCAGTCGGCGGGCCACCACAGGCGCGCCGAACCTCGTTATGCACTTGACCATGTGGCTTACCGGTTCGCGCCGCTGTCATCGACACCAGCGTATTGAGCTCCTTCCGCAACTTCGGCAACACCTCACTGGCCACCTTCTGCGGCCTTGGGTACGCCGATCCCTCAATCCGGTGCACCGCGCCCCCTTCGCCTCCGCTTGACGACGATTCCCTCGCCTCCTCGCGGGCTTCCTTCTCTCGGGCACTGGCGGCTTTAAGCTGTTCATCCTGCCGCTGACGCAGCAAGAGTCGCATCTGATCGGCGTCGAGAAGCCCTGGCAAACCCAGATAATCGGCCTCTTCGGCGGAACCGGCAACGGTTGCGGTGCCGTAGGAGGAGCCGTCGTAGATGAGGTAGTCAAGTTCAGCATCCGCGCCAATGGATTCGTAGGCCGGCAGCAATTCGTCGGGCTCATCCTTGCGGCGATTGGCCTCAGCGACCAAGTCATCCTCCCAGCCTTCCGAAGGCCGATCCGGCTTGCCGAGCACGTGGTTGCGCTGCACCTCCATCTGCGAGGCCAAGTCGAGCAGCACCGGAATCGACGGCAAGAAGACCGAAGCGGTCTCCCCCGGCATGCGGCTTCGCACGAATCGTCCGATAGCCTGCGCGAAGAATAGTGGAGTCGAGGAACTGGTCGCGTACACGCCGACCGCCAGCCTCGGCACGTCCACGCCTTCGGAGACCATGCGCACGGCCACCATCCACTCATCGGTGGACTCGGAGAAAGTCTTAATTCGTTCCGACGAGCCCGGTTCATCCGAGAGCACTAACGCCACCGGCGTAGAGGCAATCTGCTCGAGAATGCGTTTGTACGCACGGGCAGTTGCCGCGTCGGAGGCGATAACCAGGCCACCCGCGTCCGGGATATGCTGCCTCATCTGCGAGAGCCGGGTGTGCGCTGCCCGCAGCACAGATGGCATCCACTCGCCCTTTGGGTCAAGCGCGGTGCGCCAAGCACGCGTGGTCTCCTCTGGACTCATCACGGTGCCCAGACGCGCAGCAAACTCATCGCCCGCACTATCACGCCAGCGGGCTTCACCGGAATAAGCCAGAAAGACCACCGGGCGGACAACGCCGTCGGCAAGCGCATTGGAATAGCCGTACGTGTAATCAGCGACGGAACGCGAGTAACCATCGCCGTCCGGCGAGTAGCGAACAAACGGAATCGCTGCGTCATCGGAGCGGAACGGCGTACCAGTTAGGCACAGGCGGCGTTCGACATCGCCGTAAGCTTCGGAAATACCGTCGCCCCAGCTCTTGGCATCGCCGCCGTGGTGCACCTCGTCCAGAATCACCAATGTCGGCCGAGCGGTGGCTACGGCATGGTGCTTAAACGGATGCACTGCGACTTGGGCGTAGGTCACAACAATTCCCTGGTAGGAGGGGTTTACCACACCCTTGGCGTTGGTGAATTTGGGATCCAACGCAATCCCCGAACGAGCAGCGGAAGCAGCCCACTGCACTTTCAGGTGCTCAGTGGGAACCACGACGATGATGCGCTCGACGATCCGGCGCGACAGCAACTCACTGGCGATACGCAAGGCGAAGGTCGTCTTACCTGCGCCCGGTGTCGCCACTGCAAGGAAGTCCTTGGGGTTAGTCGCCAGGTATTTGTCGAGGGCCTCCTGCTGCCATTTACGAAGCCCGCTCACTTGCGACGCAGGGACTTGTAAATCCGCTCGCAGTCAGGGCATACCGGTGAACCCGGCTTCGCTGACTTCTTCACAGGGAAGGTTTCACCGCACAGAGCAACGACGTAGGAGCCGTTGACCGCGGAGTTCACGATCTGGTCCTTCTTGACGTAATGGAAGAACTTCGGGGTATCGTCCCTCGTCGACTCATCGACGCGGGTATCGGTGCGTTCAATCGTCTTTGTCGTCTTCAATGGAGTGCTCACAGATTCCAATTGTGCCCCATCGGTCAAATTATGCCCAGTGACCCAGGTGCTGGCCGCTGCTGACTGCTGCCTTCCACAGCCATCCACAACATCGCTACGACTACGCGAGCATGCGGCTGCAACGGACATAGCTAGTTGAGACGACCCCACGCCACAGGCGTATGCTAGACAACCATGGCGCGAATCAATGACCGTCGCGACTCCGCGCTGCCGAAACGCGGAAGTTCCCGGCGACGCAAGAAAGACGCGGCGTTGATTACCGACGCCCGCGGCTCTCGGATTCGCAACTATGACCACCGCCGCCACGTCTACGCGGCTCTGCAATGGTCTCGCATTCCGCTGCTGCTTCTTTCCGGCGCTTTTTATCTGTGGTGGGATGTGCCGTGGATTGCAGCGATTCTCATGGTCGTCTCCGTACCCATGCCGTGGATCGCGGTTGTCATCGCCAATGGCGTTGGAGAACCCGCTGACAAGCGTAAGCCGCGCGTCTACAAGCCTGGAGTTGTACGCGAGCAAAACCGCAAATGGGAGGAGCAGCAACGCCAGCGCGCCCTCAAGGAAGCAGAGATGCGCGCGCTCGGTTCTGCCGCCAGTACCGAAGACACCGACGCACCGACGCAGTCCGGTAACGAGACCACCTCAAATCCCTTCGATGACGCAAATGTCATCGATATGCCGGAAGACGACGATTCGTCGTCAAGCTCCCCTAACTAGCCCCTCCGCCCCGCTTTACGACGAAGGTAGTGCCTACGATGACCTTTTCCCCCTCCACCTTCACCCCACCGACTGATCAGCAGCTTCGTGATTTTGTCGACTGTGCGGAGGAATTTGCCACCGCGCTCAGGCGCCTTGAGTTTTCCAGTGAGTCACTGCGTCGAGTCCTAGGCGCCGAGGGACTGGCCGCGCTGGACCGCGGTGAGCCCGGCGTTGTCGATGTTCTACTTACCGAAACTGAGGGCGTTTCTGCGGACACTGTGACCGCGTTGCGTCTTTTCATCCTGGGCGATTTCGCCGACGCACAGCAGCTATTTGGGGCTGAGCTGACAGCCAAGTTACTGGGCAGCGGCATACTTGCCGGCACCGCCACCAACGCACAGGTGTGTATCGATGTGCGCCCGGTCGAGATTGCGGGAGTCGACCGTATTGTCTTTTCCGACCGCGATGCCTCTATGAGCGATCACGTTCCTGGACCCGATCATGTCTTGGGCGTAGGGCGGGCTTCCCGCTCCCTCCTCGATATTTCGCCGACCTCGGCGGTGGAATCCGTACTCGACCTCGGTGCCGGTTGTGGCGTCCAGAGTCTTGCCCAGCCGGATGCAAAGTCGATTGTCGCGACGGACATTCACCCCCGGGCGCTGTTTTTTGCCCGCGCTACTTTCGCCGCAAATGGCTTCGACCAGGCGCAGGCCGTCGAAGGTTCGTGGTTTGAACCGGTTGCAGGCAAGAAGTTTGACCGCATTGTGGCGAACCCGCCGTTCGTCGTAGGGCTGCCAAGTGTGGAACATGTTTACCGTGACTCAGGATTGAATCTGGACGGTGCCACCGAACTTATGATCCGCGGTCTGGCCGACCATCTCACCGACGGCGGCACGGCGCATCTGCTCGGTGCTTGGGCCCATATCGAAGGCGAAAGTTGGCAACAGCGCATCGCCTCTTGGCTCCCTGCTGAAGGCCTCGAAGTGTGGGTAACACAACGAGATGTCGCCACGCCGGCGGAATACATCGGCACCTGGCTTCGAGACGAGTCCATCGACCCCCGCAGCCCAGAAGGCTGCGAGCGCTCCCGTGCCTGGCTGGAGCACTTCCGCAACAGCGGCGTGACAGGCATCGGGTTCGGCTACATCACAGTCCAACGCATTGCCGGCCCGACTTCCGCCGTGTGCGAAGAAATGCCGCAGCCTTTGGCCGCTCCCTTCGGCGCCGAAGCCCAGGAGTATCTCGGCCGCGCCGAATGGCTTCGCGCACAAACTGCTAACACCATCCTCGAAGCTGCCTTTACTCTGCGCCCTGGCGTCGCCTTAGAACGCGTTTCGCTTGCCGACGTCGACAGCGGCCAGGGCTTCACTGAGTTCGATACGCGCATCTCACGCACCGACGGCCCCGCCTGGACACACTCAATCGATGAGTCCGTGGCAACCATTCTGGGTGCGCTGCATCCCGAAGCTGCTCTGGGCTCCGTCATCGACATCATGGCAATGTTTGGAGCCTTTGATGAGTCCGAAGTCCCTGCAATCAAGGACGCCCTAGTTCCCATCGTCGTTGACCTGGTTCGCCATGGTCTGATTCTCCCCACCGAGCTCTTGGAGGATAAACAGTAAATGAAAGCCGTTCTCACCCTAGTTAAATCCGCGTCAGTCACTGTCGACGGCTCCGTTGTTGGCCACGTTGACGGAGGCGATACCGGCGCCATTTTGGCGCTCGTAGGTGTTGGCCGCGAGGACACTGCCGATGCTTGGGAAACGATGGCCCGCAAGATCGCGGAGCTGCGCATTCTGGATGGCGAGCTCAGCGCTGTCGACGCTGGCGCCCCGGTGCTCGTTGTTAGCCAATTCACGTTGATGGGGGCGACAAAGAAGGGACGGCGGCCGTCGTGGGTAGACGCGGCTCCGGGCCCAGAAGCCGAACCCGTCATAGAAAAAATTGTCGAGAACTTGCGCAATCGTGGCTTGACGGTCGAAACGGGACAATTTGGAGCAATGATGGAGGTCGCATCCGTCAATGATGGACCCTTTACAGTTCTCGTAGAATGCTAGTCGCGGCAGTTTTTCTAAACATTATATTTGCATGGCAAAATTACCCTATTGACATTCATCAACTTTCACGGGAACATTTCCGTAACTCCGTGCGTTGTAGTTATTGAGTCCACTTAAAAATCCAGGAGGCAGATTCATGAAGAGTGCCGATATTCAAAATGACGAACTGGAAGGTCAGCCACGGGACAAGGGGCGCCGCACTGGCAATAACTCCAATCCGTCCGCCGATTTGGTTCGTGTGTATTTGAACGGCATCGGAAAGACTGCTCTTCTCAGCGCTGAAGAAGAGGTGGAACTTTCTAAGCGCATTGAAGCCGGTGTATACGCCGAGCATTTGCTGCAGACCGGCGCGAAAATGACCCGCGCAAAGAAGCGTGATGTCAAGATTTTGGCAAAGGAAGGTAAGGCTGCACGCGCCCACCTACTCGAAGCCAATCTCCGTCTTGTGGTCTCGCTGGCGAAGCGCTACACCAACCGCGGTATGCCTCTGCTGGATCTAATCCAGGAGGGCAACTTGGGCCTCATCCGCGCCATGGAAAAGTTCGACTACACCAAGGGCTTCAAGTTTTCCACTTACGCAACGTGGTGGATTCGCCAAGCTATTACCCGCGGTATGGCTGATCAGTCGCGCACTATTCGCCTCCCCGTCCATTTGGTTGAGCAGGTCAACAAGATTTCTCGTATCAAACGTGAGCTCTACCAGCAGCTCGGCCGTGAGGCTACGAATGAGGAATTGGCAGAGGAATCCGGCATTCCAGAGGCCAAGATCGAGATGCTGCTGCGTCAGTCCCGCGACCCGGTGAGCTTGGACATGCCGGTGGGCACTGATGAGGAAGCTCCTCTGGGAGACTTCATCGAGGACTCAGAGGCAACTGATGCCGAGGAGGCAGTTGTCGCTTCCCTGCGTCACCACGATGTCCGCAAGGTTCTGTCCACTCTCGAGATTCGAGAGCAGGAAGTTATTAAGCTCCGCTACGGTCTCGACGATGGCCTGCCCCGCACGCTGGATCAGATTGGCCGCCACTTTGGCCTGTCTCGAGAGCGCGTCCGCCAGATTGAGCGGGAAGTTATGTCCAAGCTCCGCGAGGGTGACCGTGCTGACAAGCTGCGTGAGTACGCAAACTAACGCCACATGGCGGTGACATCGATAGGGTTCCTAATTTCAGCCCTGAGATAGAGCTGGACTTCAATGCCGACCCCGTGCCGGAGTTTCATCCACACTGGCGGTCGGCGTTTTCGTCTGCACGTCGAACTTTCGACATCGCGTACGCTCCCTTCCGTCTCAGCAGCGCCCACCGAACCAAGCTTTTCGCTGCCTAATCAGCACCAAAGCCACTAGATTTGCGAGCCCTAACATCTTTCTTGCGCAAGTGTGGTTATCCTAATACTTGAGTGAAAACTTTTAAGACTGTGTTATCGGAGGAAAACCGTGAGGGATTTGGTTGACACCACGGAAATGTACTTACGTACGATTTTCGAACTCGAAGAAGAGGGCATCATTCCTTTGCGTGCTCGCATTGCCGAACGCCTTGAGCAGTCGGGGCCGACCGTTAGCCAAACCGTTGCGCGCATGGAGCGCGATGGCCTTCTCGTAGTTGCCCCAGATCGCAGCTTGCAGCTTTCCGACGAGGGCCGCAGGCTGGCCACGGCTGTCATGCGTAAGCACCGCCTAGCTGAGCGCCTACTTACGGATGTCATTGGCCTCGAATGGGACAAGGTTCACGACGAAGCCTGCCGCTGGGAGCACGTAATGAGTGACGAGGTCGAGCGCAAACTTCTCGACGTGCTTGACTCTTACACACGCTCCCCATTCGGCAATCCGATTCCCGGTTTGGGAGACCTCGGTGGGACTCAGTCACCAGAGTCGTTAGAGAACGTTCGCCGACTGTCCGATCTAAACCCCGGCGAGTACACCGTTGAGATCGTCCAGATTAACGAAATCCTGCAGGTCGAGCAGAGCTACATGAAGCGTCTCCACAAGGCTGGAATTATGCCGGGTACTGAGGCACTTGCCGAGGTTGCCGCCGGCCGCGTGACTCTCGCCCGTGGTGATCATTCTCTTGACATTCCGGATACTCTGTCTCACGCAATCATGGTGATTATCAAATGAAACTCCTCGTCACTGGTGGTGCCGGCTACGTCGGTAGCGTGTGCTCGGCAGTATTGATTTCTCTTGGCCACGACGTCACCATTCTGGACAACTTCTCTGTTGGCAACCGTGATGCGGTGCCAGAGGGCGCGACCCTAGTCGAAGGCGATGTGGCGGACAAGGCCTACGAGGTTCTGTCCTCCGACAGCTTCGACGGCGTCGTTCATTTCGCTGCGAAATCGCTTGTTGGCGAGTCTGTTGAGGTTCCTTCCGACTACTGGCACAACAATGTGGGCCAAACCCTGAAGCTACTCGACGCAATGCGTGATACCGGTACGAATAACCTGGTGTTCTCTTCGACAGCTGCAACCTACGGTGAGCCAGAGAAGACACCAATTACCGAAGACATGCCAACCGCACCGACCAACCCTTACGGTGCCACCAAGCTGGCCATGGACTACGCCATCTCGTCTTACGCCAAGGCATACAACATCGGCGCTACCAGCTTGCGTTACTTCAATGTGGCGGGTGCCTGGGGCGGTTTTGGCGAAAACCGTGAGGTGGAAACTCACCTCATCCCCCTGGTACTGCAGGTTGCGCTCGGTCACCGCGACAAGATTATGGTCTTTGGCAATGACTGGCCGACTCCGGACGGCACCGCGGTTCGTGACTACATCCACATCAAAGACCTCGCCGATGCGCACGTCTTGGCACTGGAGTCCAACACGCCGGGAACCCACCGTATCTTCAACCTCGGTTCTGGCGACGGCTTTTCGGTTCGCCAGGTTATTGAGACCTGCCGTAAGGTCACCGGTCACCCGATTCCTGCTGAGGATGCACCGCGTAGAGCCGGTGATCCGGCAACCCTTATTGCCTCTTCTCAGCGCGCCATGGACGAGCTCGGATGGAAGCCCAATCATACGGAGCTGGAAACCATCGTCGCCGATGCATGGGAGTACACCAAGAACCTCGGCGACCGAGCCCACTCGGCGCACCGCTAGGTACTGCAGCACAGCTTGCAGGGTCGCTAATCAATACGCGGCATTTTCACCTTGTATACCCTGCGCAGCACCTCTTGTGCCGCACCAAGAATTGTGCCAACGCACCTCGGCACAATTTGATTGGCGACCGCAATTTCCAGCAACTGAGTCAGTGAATGATTCGGTTGCTCCCCCGCTGCCTCATCGAGAGCTGTTTGCGCATAGTTCTCCAGCCCAGCCGCGAACTTTGCGATGGCAAAACACGCTAAAGCGTTAGCACGCAGGCTGCCGCGGTGGACGATTGCGGCCTCGCGCCAGATTTCTCCCATTGATTGCGCCAACTGCGTAGTAATGAAAATCATGGACATATCGCGCAAGGTGACGTTGGTCAGTGCTGCAGCAATGGCATATCCCGCGGTTTCATCGCGAACCGCCTCATGTGCATCCATCACACCATCGGCCACGTTTTCCACGGCGGCTTTTAGCATGTCGAAATGCTCGATGAGCGCGGGATTGTCCGAACCAATTTTGAGCTTCCTAGGCTGCTCAACGGCTGTCGCTCGTTCCCGGAGGCGGTTCAATCAGAGCCCTGTCTTTACTGTCGCGGAATTGGCCACCTCGAAAATAGCTGCGGTACTCCTCATAGTTTTTGAAAATCTGCTCTCCCTGCCGAGAGATTAGATTTGCATTGTCGGTCATCAGACTGTCACCGACAATGCCGACGATCTCTCCCTGCTCGTCCGTGACAACTTCCCCCGCAGCAATAGTGGCAACGCCCGCCAAACGCACCTCATGCAGGCCGCCTTCTCGCAGCCAGCCTGTAATAGGTGTGGAGTCCTTTTCAATCCCCCAGGATTCGTCGATGATAAACACATCTGCGTGAGTGCATCCTTCATCGAGCAGGAAGTCCGCGGCTGCCCGCACCAAGTCAGGATTGTTCTCCATCGAGGCCACATCCTTAATCAGCATCGGGCCAGCATGCGCTGTCGGATCAAACTCGACCTTGCCATCGATGAGATCTTCGACCTGCTGACGATACAACGCCGCAATCACTACCTGCCCCCGCGGATAGAATCCAACGATTCCCGGCAGGTTCGTCAGAAAAACACTCGGCTCAATTTCAGGCTTTTGTCCTGCACCGAAGTTCTGTTTGTTTCCCATTAATTCCTTACCCCTTTTCCCCCATTGGAATAGCTCGACAGCGGACAATCCTCTCGCCATCTGGTGGCTCTCATTGTTATCGAATCCGCAACAGCCTTGCTTGTGCGCGACCGGAAAAATCGGCCCATCTGTGGACTACTTTCTACTTGTGGATAACTGGAATAGTTTCTGCGGTATCGTGGTTGTTTACTTCAAATGACGAAAAATGTGATGCAGGAGGTAGTCGTACGTGAGTGATCCGACCGACAAGCCTCAGGGCAATATGTACGAGGTAGTTTTTCCGGTTCCTGACGTAACGGGAAGCGAGGGCCATCTGACCCTGGTCATTGCACTTAGCGGTTATGCGGATGCCGGTAATGCCGTCTCGGAATCAGCTAGTTTCCTCTTGGATGCTCTCGAGCACCGTCCATTGGTGAACTTTTCTATCGACGAGCTGATTGATTATCGTTCTCGCCGTCCCTCTGTGACGATGAACCACGACCAGATTGTGGATGTATCCGATTTGAACCTGTCACTCAATGTGGTTCGCGACAACGTCGGTAAGCCGTTCTTGCTGCTTTCTGGCCCTGAGCCAGACATGCGGTGGGAGGCTTTCTCGACTGCCGTTGCAGAGTTGGCGGAGCGCTACGATGTCGGTCGGACTGTGTCGCTGTACTCGGCTCCGATGACGGTTCCGCACACCCGACCACTGGGCATCATCGCCCATGGCACAGATAAGCGGAAACTCGGTGATATGCATACCTGGGGAAACCGCGTCACAGTTCCGGGTGCTGCGAGCCTGAACATTGAGTACGAGCTCGCAAGCCGCGGTTGTGATGCCTTTGGTTTCACCGCACAGGTGCCACACTATGTCGCGGCCTCTGAGTATCCGCTGGCGTCACTGCGGCTGTTGCAGGAGGTAGCAAAACTAGCCAAGCTCGAGCTCCCGCTTGAGGCGTTGGAGAAGGAATCCGCGCGGGTGGCGGAGCTGCTCAATACGCAGACGAATGATTCCGGCGAGGTCTCTCAGCTGGTCAATCTTCTCGAGGAACAGTACGACCAGGAAGTTCAACGTCGTCAAGAGCTGGAGACTTCTCCCCTGCTTGGACCTAACGGCGAGATGCCTTCGGCCGACGAGATTGGCGCTGAGTTCGAAAGGTTCCTCGCTTCTCAACCGCTGCGCCCAGTAGAGGATTCTTCCTCGCTTGACGACGAGGCGGAGACCCCGGCCAGCTCGGATTCCTCGGCAACTACATCAGAGGACACTGACGCACACTCGGAAGAATCCGAGTCGGCCTCGGCGGATGATAGGTCTGCGGAGTTTTCTGCAGACGGCACTGCCGAACAGCCTGAGTCAGAACAGCCTCGGGAAGAGCAGGCGGAAAGCGAAGAATCCGGTGAACCGGAACAACCTCGCCGTCGGCGCGGCTGGAAGCCCTGGTTCCGCTTCTAATCCGGGGTTACCGCTAGGGTGGGAAGCGTGTCACTATCTGAAATGCTTCCCGACCTAGCTGAGGTTCCAGAGTCCCTTTTCGACGATGCGATTATGGACTCGTTCATTGCCTGGACCAGGGATCAGGGCATCACGCTCTACCCGGCCCAGGAGGAGGCCGCTATTGGTCTCGCTGGTGGCGACCACGTCATCCTTGCCACTCCGACAGGTTCGGGCAAGTCCATGGTGGCTATTGCTGCCCACTTCTGCGCCCTCGCTCGTGGCCAGCGCAGCTTTTACACAGCGCCTATTAAGGCCTTGGTCAGCGAGAAGTTCTTTGCCCTCTGCGAGGTCTTTGGCGCTGAGAACGTCGGTATGATGACCGGCGATGCCACCGTCAACGGTGGTGCACCCATCATCTGCGCAACTGCGGAAATTGTCGCCAATATCGCCCTGCGCGACGGGGCCGACGCCGATATTGACCAGGTGGTAATGGATGAATTCCACTTCTATGCGGATCCCGATCGCGGGTGGGCATGGCAAGTGCCCTTGCTCGAGCTTTCCCGTTGCCAATTCCTGTTGATGTCCGCCACTCTCGGCGATACTCAAAAGTTTGAGACGGATTTGAAGGAACGCACGGGACTCGACGTCAACCTCGTTACAGGTACGACGCGCCCGGTACCGCTGGATTTCCACTATGTCTACACACCAGTTCATGACACGCTGGCGGAGTTGCTGGAATCCGGCAAAGCCCCAATCTACATCGTCTTTTTCTCCCAGCGCCAAGCAGCTGAACAGGCTCAGGCACTGACCGGTCTGAAGCTGCTGACGAAGGAGGAGAAGGAGCGGATTCGCGAAGAGATTGGCGATTTCCGGTTTACCACGGCCTTTGGTCGAGTTCTTTCCAAGTTGGTGCGCCAGGGCATTGGCGTCCACCATGCGGGAATGCTGCCGAAGTACCGTCGTTTGGTTGAGCGTCTCTCTCAGACTGGTCTGCTGAAGGTCATCTGTGGCACGGATACCCTCGGCGTCGGCATTAACGTGCCTATTCGCACGGTGCTGATTACCGGTTTGGCCAAGTTCGATGGCCGTCGTAGCCGTATTCTCAAGTCACGCGAGTTCCACCAGATCGCTGGACGCGCCGGCCGTGCTGGCTACGACACCGAGGGCACCGTAGTTGTCGAAGCACCTGAACACGAAATCGAAAACGCCAAGCTGCGGCGCCGTGCCGGCCAGGATGAGGCCAAACTGAAGAAGTTGCGGCTGAAGTCCGTTCCCAAGGGCGAAGTGACATGGTCGGAGAAGACCTTCGACAAAATCGTTTCTCAGCCACCGGAGCCGCTGACCAGCCGCTTTGCAGTTACCAACGGTATGTTGCTCAACGTCATTGCACGTGGTGGCGATACCTACGAACACATGCGTCATCTGCTGCGCACCAATCACGACACCCGCCACCAGCAAAATGAGGCTATTCTGACCGCAATTGAGCTCTACCGCGGTTTGGTCAACGCGGGAATCGTCGTCATGCATGGCGAGGGCGATGACTGCCGCCCCGAGCTGACAATGGAGCTGCAGCGTGACTTCGCGCTCAATCAGCCGCTGTCGCCTTTCGCCATCGCCGCGCTCGAACTGTTGGATAAGGACAGCCCGAACTACGCACTCGATGTCATCAGTGTGTTTGAGTCAATTCTGGAAGACCCTCGCCCACTGCTCATCGCGCAGCAGAAAAAGGCACGCGGTGAAGAAATCGCCGCGCTCAAGGCCGAGGGTGTTGATTACACCGAACGTATGAACATCGTCGAAGACATCACATGGCCGATGCCGCTTGCCGACGAGCTGGAGGGCGCATTCGACACCTATGCTCAAGGTCACCCGTGGGTGCGTGAGTTTTCGCTGTCGCCCAAGTCTGTGGTGCGCGAGATGGTGGAAAAGGCCATGACTTTCTCGGACGTGGTATCTGAGTATGGAATTGCCCGCTCTGAAGGTATTTTCCTGCGCTACCTCACCGATGCCTGGCGCACTTTGCGACACACTCTCCCTCCGGAAGCCGCTAACGAGGAACTCCGGGACATTGTGGAATGGCTCGGCGAGCTCGTTGTGCAGGTGGATAACTCCCTGGTGGATGAATGGGCGCAGATGGCCGATCCGGACAAGCCATTGGACGAGGAAACTCTCAAGGAAGCGGCTTTTGGCACCGACGAGTCGCGGCCCCTTACAGGCAACGAACGTGCATTTACCCGTATGGTGCGCAATCTCATGTTTCGCCACGTGCAGCTCTTTGCCTTTGAAAAGGAGGAGGAGCTGGCCGACCTGGACAACTACCTCGACGATGCGCCAGATTGGCCTGCCGCGATGGATGACTACTTCGATGAATACGATGACCTAGGGATCGATGCAAAGGCTCGCGGCGGCGATATGATTTCGATTGACCGCAAGGCTGGTGAGGGCCTATGGCATGTGATCCAGATACTCGATGACCCTGAGGGCGACCACGGCTGGCGCTTTGAAGCGGGCGTTGACTTGGCTGCATCTGATGAATACGGCGAGGTCAGGTTGGCATCGCTGCGAATTATTCAGGGATAAACGCGAAAAACCGGGCTGGAACTACCAGCCCGGTTTTGCTTATTTCATACGCTACTGCGGCATGCGCCAAGAGAGCTTTAGGCAACAGCGTCTATGTAGGCCTGCCGTACCAGTTCAGCAATTCGATTGAACTCGCCGCCGCGTACCGATGATGCGCGGTGAACCAGCCCAATGGTGCGTCCCGGCCGTGCCGGACCTTCGAATCGCGCAACAGCCAGGCCGGGACGGTCGGCCTCAATCTTGACAGCCGATTCCGGTACAAGCGACTGCCCCAACCCACCGGCAACACACTGCACGACGGTCGATAGAGAAGCCGCCCGTGTTTCCAAGCTGGAGGTCTCGCCGTGAACAGCATCGACCTTGCGACAAATATCCAACACTTGGTCGCGCAGGCAATGACCGTCGTCAAGCAGAAGCAAGTCCAAGTCTCTGATTGCCTCAAGCTTTACCTCTTCCTTACCTGCCAGCGGATGATCCTCTGGCACGACGATGTAGAACTCTTCGTCGTAGAGGTAGATCTCTTCAAAGGAAGGCACATCGGACGGCAGTGCCATGATGGCTGCATCAATGGTGCCGGAGCGAAGTGATTCGATGAGGCGCTCGGTCGGCTCTTCGACGATCCTAGGCTTTAGATCTGGCAGCTCGTCACGAACCAACTGGAGGAAGTTGGGCAGCACGTATGGAGCAACCGTAGGGATAACACCAATGGATAGTGGTCCGGACAAATCATCTGTACGGCCAGAGGCGCGAGCAACGATCTCGTCAACAATTTCAGATGCTTGGCGGGCATATGGAATCAGACCGCGACCGAGTGGCGTCACCAGCACTCGGCGAGTCGAACGCTCTACAAGCTGCACCCCCAGTCCCTGCTCAAGGGTGGAAAGCGCTTGTGACAGGCTGGGCTGTGAAATGCCGAGGCGGGCAGCGGCTTGACCGAAGTGACCGGTATCGGCAATCGCGACAAAGGCACGTAACTGAGGCAAAGTGGGCCGATAATCTCTATTACGCATACCTATAAGCCTACACGAGCTTATTAACTTTTTCCTCTTGACGGTTCGGGAATCCATAGGCATAATGGTGTGTGACCCCAAAAGGAATACATTCAGGAGGATTCCATGGCAATTTTGACTGTTGGCGACAAGTTCCCCGAGTTTTCTCTGACCGCTCTGAAGGGCGGCAACCTGCGTGATGCAAACGCTTCTTCTCCGGATGACTACTTCGAGCAGGTAACCAATGAGTCCTACGAGGGTAAGTGGAAGGTCGTCTTCTTCTACCCGAAGGACTTCACCTTTGTCTGCCCGACTGAGATTGCTGCATTCGGCAAGCTGAATGAGGAATTCGAGGACCGTGACACCGTTATTCTCGGTGGCTCTGGCGACAACGAGTTCTCCCACTTCAACTGGCGTGCAACCCACGAGGAACTGCTGGACATCCCGTTCCCGATGTTCTCCGACATCCGCCATGACCTGATGCGTGCACTCGGCGTCGAGAACGCTGACGGTGTTGCAGACCGCGCAACCTTCATCATTGACCCGGACGGCATCATTCAGTTCGTTTCCGTTACCCCGGACGCTGTCGGTCGTAACGTTGACGAGGTTCTGCGTGTTCTCGACGCTCTTCAGTCTGAAGAGGTCTGCGCATGTAACTGGCAGAAGAATGACCCGACCAAGAACATCGACAAGATGGACGTTCTGAAGCAGGAGCTGAAGTAACTCATATGAGCATCGATAACCTTCGTTCCGGTCTACCGGAGTACGCCAAGGACATGAAGCTGAACCTTGGCACTCTCACCCGTTCTACGGAACTCTCCGAGCAGCAGCTGTGGGGTACCCTGCTTGCATCCGCTGCTGCCACCCGCAACGAGACCGTTTTCTCCGAGATCGCTGAGGAAGCCAAGGAGCACCTGTCTGACGAGGCTTTCGAATCTGCGCTTGGTGCGGCCACCGTTATGGGCATGAACAACGTTGCTTACCGCACTCGCCACATGCTCGGTGATGACTACGCACAGGTCAAGTTCGGCCTGCGCATGAACATCATCTCCAATCCGGGTGTCGAGAAGGAAGACTTCGAGCTGTGGTCTCTGGCAGTTTCTGCCATCAACGGCTGTGAAGCTTGCGTGACTTCTCACGCAAAGGTCGTCCGCGATGCTGGTCTGACCAAGGAGCAGGTCTGGGAAGCTGTGAAGATTGCAGGCACCGTCTCTGGTGTTGCACAGGCTGTCTTCGCTGAGGCTACCCGCTAAATATTCAGAGCTTAGGTTCGGCTTTTGATAGCCGAACGCTCCCCCGCAGGATTACCTGCTGACGAAATAGCGCCCGAGGAACCAATTTTTATCGGTTCCTTGGGCGCTTTTTCTTGTACGTTTTTGGCTACTGCTGTGGCGGGTAATAACCCGGATTCTCCTGGGCTTCATTAACTACTCGACGGCCACCGATGAGCTGACGGTAGATATGTACTTGCACGAGGAGAGCAAGCGGGACTGTGTACAACATACCGATATAGAAGAGCATTGCACCTGCGGAAGAAACAATTGACGTCAGAATGAATGCAACGAGCATCGTCCAATACTGAGGCTTCACCAAGCGCCATGCGACGACCGGAGCCTCAAGTGCTGTTGCTCGACCATCAAAAACAAGAAGCGGCATAGTCGCTGTGATTGGCATGATGAAGATGGACAGCACAAGTACCAACAGGTAGCCGATGGGAATCATCGCAGCTGCAGCTTCACTGCCGTTGGCAGACAGGGATACTCCAGCGATGAAGAGCACCATCCCCGGAAGCATGGCGAGCAGCCCCACCAGGAACGTGACAATGTAGGCACCGATAAGAGATCCCCACCGGTTTACACGGAAGAAAGTACCGTAGCTCGGCACTCGGCCGTCGACAGCTTCGAATGCACCGCGCAGCATAAATGCCTGCATCGCGAACATGCCCACGGCAAATAGGAGTGCCATCGCGCCGAGAGTCGCGAACATTGACCCTAGATCCTCAAACGGAACATCGCCTGGATAGTTCGGCTCAAAGTCCGGATCGAAGTCACCAGTCGCAAAGAGAATTGCCGCTGCGCCAACAATCAGTGCGACTAGTACGGCGAAGAACGTCAGCATGATGCCAAGCCAGGAAGCAAAATTGCTGTTTAGACTACGAAACGCCGCGGAAAAGGCACTTCCAATGTCGACCTTCGTCGGCCCCTGTGCCACAGGCTTCACCGGCGGCTCATCGCCACCTGGCATGTTGACTCCGGGAGCAAGTGCACCGGCTGCAGAAGCCCCGCTGGACTGGTGCTGCCAGTAGCTCGAGTCCGCACCATAGGGTTGCCCGCCGTAACTATCGCGCGACTCGCCAGTTCCATAAGAAGGAATTTCGCCATAAGCCTGTTCACGGCCGTAAGTCTGATTCCACTGTGGCGAATCCTCTGGTCCACGCGGGCCATGTTGTGCGTCCGAATCGAACCCGTAAGGGTTGTAGTCCTGCGAACCATTGTTGGGAAAACCGTGACTCTGGGAGTCATAGTTATTGGACTCATTGTCCCGGCTGCCGTCACCGTAAGAATCGTTGTTGCTATATGGATCGTTTGAGGTATTCATGAAGCAAATTGCTCCTGCCAAATTGACGGATACATACAAATAACGCGCACAACGGACTATACGTGAGACAAGCCCTTGATGAGTTTTTAAAGGCCGAAGTATAAGTCACATTGTGCGCATGGACGTATTTAATTGGACGTTCTTACACGAGCTCCACCGCGGCGACTCCCTCGAACTCGTTCAGCGAATCACCGGCACCCAACGCGCTACCACGCACGATGATGTCATACTTGCCCGGCGCGACTCCTCCGGTCTCCCAAGTGACCTTGGCGGTGGTGTAATTACCGTCCTTGGCAAATTCAATGACAGTTGCCTGGTCCCAGTCGTCAGAAACGATCTCACCGCGGTCATTCTTGATGAGTAGGTAGCCGTCTTCCAGTCGCAAGTCGTTATTCGGATTTGCCGCGACGAATTGGGCAACGGCCTGCTGCCCTACCGTGACGCTTGCAGTCGATTCGAGCACGTCACCAAAATTCTTGCCCATTGGTACGGAATCGATAGTCTTTCCTCCTGCTGGCGACGGCGGGATGATGCCAGTGAGATCACCTGCAGCACTGCCCGGGTCGACAGCCATGCCGTCGGCAAGCGCGTGGGCGAGATCGTGATAGATGGAGATCATCGCACTGAGCGTGTACTTGCCGAAAGCCGTTGCGCCGCCCTCGTAGTCCTGCTGATCGTATTCCTCTGGGGTAACGACGTAGTGTCCATAGCTGTTGGTGTAGCCCTGGCAGATGACAGTGTCGATTGGAACGCCGAGGACATCGGCGACGTGCTGACGCATGCGGTAACCCGACATCGTGGTGGGTTCAAGGCCGTTGGTAATCAAGGTGAAGCCACCGATGCGGGTGATGGAGAACATGTGGGTCTGCTGGAGAAGACCATCGATGTAGCCCACTGGCAGCAGGCATTCTTTCTCGCCCTGAATCTCCCCGATATTTTTCGGGAGTACGACGTTATTGAGCTGACGTACCCACGGTGTGCCTCCACGCTGGCCCTCGTTGAAACCTAGGGCTGGTTCGCCGCCGCCGTCCTCCTGGCTACTGGCTGCGAAGGCCGCACCGAGGATTGCAGGTCCAGTGCGGTGCGGCTGGCCGTCGGGCGTGAATTGGCCGTCAATGTCGACATCGCCGAGGTTGACCCACTTGTGGACGGTAGAGATTCCGCCTCCTGGCAGTGCAATGGTCTGACCCTGGGTAGCGTCAATCTGACGCTGACCGAGAATGCGGGCGGACTCTGCTTCGTCTCCGTTGCCGGGACCCGAATTTGGCACGAGCCCCATGTTCGGGCTGATGTCACCCGGGCACGACATGGTAAATGCGGCGACAAAGGGGGCATCGGCCGGCTCACGGTGGGTAACCCCGCGGTCGACCTCAACCTTCCATGCTGCATAGCCCTTGTTGTCGCCGTCGATGATGGTGTGCTCGGGGCCGAAGGTGGTCGGATGAATTCCATACCAGTTAATGAATCCGACTTCGCGACCACCGCGACTCACGTGCAGTGTATGGCTTTCCGGGTTGACTCCGTCGGGGAAAAGACGCTGTTCTTCCTCGGGGTTACGCCTGAATGCCTCCAGGGAGCGGTTAACACCCGCATCCTTGGCAATCCCCTTGGTCAGGTGGATAGTCGACGGCTGGTAATCAGCGTGTGCACGTTCAATAGCCTTGACCACACCGACGACCACAGCTTCGAAAGTGACGGGACGGAAACCGAGAGTAGTCAGGTCGACCATAAGATGGCCCGATGTACCACCCGGCGCGACATGCGTATGAGATGCGCAGATAAGCACGTTGCCCTCGTGGTAGAGGTCTCCGAAGAGAGCTCGCAGTCGCCGCAGAACTTCCATCTGGATGGACTGGAACATGAGCCCCATATCTGCGGTGACGTGGACGACACGGTTGTCGTTGTCATCACCGAAGATGAATGCACGCGCCATCTGGCGAAGACGCAGACCCGAGGTGGTCTGGTCCATGACCGCATACCCGTTCATGCCAGCGCCGAGTGGCTCGCCTGTCATGTCAGCCATTCCTCGACCGACATTCAAAGTGGTGGTCGAATTCCCCGCGGCGGCAGAAGCCCCGTTTGCAGGAGCGGCGTTTGCCTTTGATGCACCATTTACGGCAGGCATCATACTCGCAGCTGACACGGCAGTTGCTCCGACGAGGAAGCCTCGCCTGCCCACTTGGTACGGGGCGCGTGCGGTTGGTTCTGCCGAATTCGACGATGATGCCATCTGGGGATCGAGCATGTCACATCCTCTTCATATTTCTTTTTGAATATCAATATGTTGGACTTTAATCAGACAATCCCCTACGCGTGGCCTAATAAGCCAAAGTTCCCAAAATTCCCCCCGCGACAGCAGTAACCGATACGACATTCGCAAGGCAGTATCACTACCATGGACACAGTAGAATTTCGCAAGCTTTAGCGCGCTCCTCGCAGACACAACTTCAGAAAGGGCACCATGGCTCAGGCTGTCGGTTTTAACCGCGAAAAGTACATCGAAATGCAATCCGCTCATATTAAGAAGCGGCGCGCAGACATCGCAGGTGAAGGCGGCAAGCTCTATCTCGAAATGGGCGGCAAGCTATTTGATGACATGCATGCCTCGCGCGTGCTCCCCGGCTTCACGCCTGACAATAAAATCGCTATGCTCGATCGCCTCAAAGACGATCTGGAAATCATGGTGTGCATCAATGCCAAGGATTTGGAGCGCCACAAGGTCCGCGCTGACCTCGACATCACTTACGAAGACGATGTGCTGCGCCTCGTCGATGTCTTTCGTGAACGCGGGTTTCTAGTCGACAGCGTCGTCGTCACGCAGCTTTCCGACGACAACACCCTGGCAAAGAACTTCATTGAGCGCCTGCAGCGACTCGGATTGAGCGTAATCCGCCATCGCAATATCGAGGGCTACCCGACAAACACGGAGAAAATTGTCAGTGAAGCCGGCTTCGGGCTGAATGAATGGGCGCAAACGTCGCGGGACTTGGTCGTTGTTACAGCGCCGGGCCCGGGCTCTGGAAAGCTGGCGACCTGTCTATCGCAGATTTATCACGATCACAAACACGGAATTCGTTCCGGTTACGCAAAGTTTGAGACCTTCCCTATCTGGAACCTGGCACTCGAACACCCGGTAAATCTGGCCTACGAGGCGGCAACAGCTGATCTCGATGACATCAATCTCATCGACCCTTTTCATTTGGCCGCCTATGACACCAAGGTCACCAGCTATAACCGTGATGTCGAGGTCTTCCCACTGCTGCGCACTCTGTTGGAGAAGCTCGCGGGCGAGTCGCCGTACAAGTCACCGACCGACATGGGCGTCAATATGGCCGGTTACTGTATCGACGATGACGAAGTGTGCCGAGAGGCATCCAACCAGGAAATCGTTCGCCGTTACTACAAGGCTCTTGTCGACGAACACAAGAACAGCGCAGACGACGAAGTCTCACAGCGCATTGCCATGATTATGAGCAAGGCCAACGTGTCGACAGCCGCCCGCCGAGTCGTCGCACCAGCACTTGAAGTTGAGAAATCTACCGGGGCACCGGGTAGCGCAATCGAATTGCACGACGGCACAATCATCACGGGCAAGACTTCTGAACTACTCGGATGCTCAGCAGCAATGCTCCTCAACGCTCTCAAGAAGCTCGCCAATATCGACCCGGACTTGCACTTGCTCTCCCCAGCTGCCATTGAGCCAATTCAAACGCTTAAGACGCATCACCTGGGCAGCCGCAACCCCCGCTTACATACCGACGAGGTTCTTATCGCCCTTTCCGTGTCGGCGGCCACCAGCGACGATGCCCGCGCAGCCCTCGCCGAGCTGAAGAACCTTCGAAACTGCGATGTCCACACCACCACCATTCTGGGCAGCGTGGACGAAACAATTTTCCGCAACCTCGGTGTGCTAGTGACTTCGGAGCCTAAGTACCAGAAGAAGGCTCTCTATCAGAAGCACTAAGCCATACCAGCAGCTCACGCCGAAAATAGGATAACTGAGAGAGCAGACTAGAATAGTCCCCGTGAGCATCAGCAAGATTCTTCTGTACTACCAGTTCGCCCCACTGTCCGATCCGCGTGCCATCATGCTATGGCAGCGCGATCTTTGCGAGTCGTTAGGGCTCAAGGGCCGCATTCTGGTGTCCGAGCACGGCATCAATGGCACCGTCGGCGGTGATCTCGATGCCTGCAAGAAGTACATCAAGAAAACCAAGCAGTACCCCGCTTTTCACTCCATGCAGTTCAAGTGGAGCGAAGGCGGCGCTGATGACTTTCCAAAACTCTCCGTCAGGGTTCGCGACGAAATCGTCGCTTTCGGTGCTCCGGGTGAGCTGAAAGTCGATGTCGATGGTGTCATTGGCGGCGGCACACATTTGAAGCCGGAAGAGGTCAATAAACTGGTCGAGGAACGCGGCGACGATGTCATCTTCTTCGATGGCCGCAACGCAATGGAAGCCGAGATTGGCAAGTTTAAAAACGCTGTCGTCCCGGACGTAAAGACCACGCACGACTTCATCGACGAACTGGAATCCGGTAAGTACGACTGGATGAAGGACAAGCCGGTTATCTCCTACTGCACCGGCGGCATCCGCTGCGAGATCCTCTCCGCACTTATGAAGAACCGCGGTTTCGAAGAGGTCTACCAAATCGACGGCGGTATTGTGCGCTACGGCGAAAAGTTTGGCAATAAGGGGCTGTGGGAAGGCTCCCTATATGTCTTCGACAAGCGCATGCATATGGAGTTTGGCGATGGCATCGAAGACGAGGACTACGTACAGCTCGGGCACTGCGTCCACTGCGGCAAGCCCACAAACACCTTCCAGAACTGCATCAACGAAGATACCTGCCGTCGTCAGGTGCTTATTTGCGATGATTGCTGGGAGCACACCGAGACACAGCACTGTGGGCGCGAGGACTGCAAGGAAGTTGCCGAAGAGCTAGCAGCCGCAAAGTAGGACGCTCCCTGCTGCCATCGGACTATCTCGAGCACCTCTTAATCAGCACAGATGTGGGTTGTCTCCCCAGACGCGGCTAATCTAGTAGGCAACCATGAGTACTCCTAGCCGTTCTGATAAACCAGCTCCACGTGCCCAGTCGGGAAACCACCACTCCGGCCACCGCAATTCCGCCAGGCCACAGCGCTCTGGCAAACCTGCTAAGGACACGCGTAAAAAGGAGCTCTACCAGCTCGCTGATCAATTGCCGATTCGGGAGGCTCAGTCCTTCCGACGCCGGCTAAAGCGAGCATCCGCGCCGAAGGCGCTGTCTGCAATCTCTGCAGACCTCGACTTTGCGCTGGAGCGGTTAGAAGATCGTCGTAAAGCGATTCCTCGCATCACCTACCCTGCCCAGTTGCCGGTGTCCGCGCGCCGCGACGACATTGCAGAGGCAATTGAAAACAACCAGGTCGTCATTATTGCTGGTGAGACTGGCTCTGGTAAGACTACGCAGATCCCGAAGATATGCCTCGAACTGGGACGCGGCGTGCGGGGCAAGATTGGTCACACTCAGCCACGTCGTATTGCGGCGCGTTCCGTCGCGGAGCGCATCGCTCATGAGCTGGGCGAAAAGATTGGACAGCACGTCGGCTATGCAGTGCGTTTTGATGATCGCGTGAGCAAGGATACCTGCATCAAACTGATGACCGACGGTATCCTGCTGGCCGAAATTGGCCGCGACCGACTGCTACGCGAGTACGACACCATCATCATCGATGAGGCGCACGAGCGCAGCCTCAACATCGACTTCCTGCTGGGATATTTAAAGCATATTCTGCCGCAGCGTCCAGATCTGAAAATCATTATCACTTCCGCGACGATTGATCCGGAACGGTTCGCTCGTCATTTCGCGCCTGACGACGAGCACCCTGCGCCCATCATCGAGGTGTCGGGGCGCACCTACCCGGTGGAAATCCGCTATCGCCCGCTGGTGCGGACCGTTGTTGCGAAGAATGGGCAGGAAAAGGAAGTCGCCATCGAGCAGATCGATGGTGTAATCGCTGCGTGTGAAGAGCTGATGCGGCTTGGCGACGGCGATATCCTGGTGTTCTTTTCGGGTGAGCGAGAGATCCGAGAAGCTGCCGAAGCCATCGAGGGCAAACACTGGAAAGGTGTAGAAGCCGTTCCACTATTCGGTCGGCTATCTAATGCAGAGCAGCATCGGATCTTCACTCCGCATTCCGGGCGTCGCATTGTGCTGGCGACCAACATTGCGGAAACGTCGCTGACGGTCCCTGGTATCGAGTATGTCGTCGATACTGGTACCGCACGCATTTCCCGCTACTCCACCCGCACGAAGGTGCAGCGCCTGCCAGTTGAGGACATCAGCCAGGCATCCGCGAATCAGCGCTCTGGACGCTGTGGCCGTGTAGCTGATGGTGTGGCGATTCGTCTCTACAGCGAAGAGGATTTTCTCTCGCGCCCCGAGTTTACGGATCCGGAGATTCTGCGCACCAATCTCGCTTCGGTTGTACTGCAAATGATTTCACTGCGGCTTGGCGCGATTGAGGACTTCCCCTTTGTCCAGCCACCAGAGCACAAAGCAATCCGCGATGGCATTAACCTGCTCACAGAGCTTCAGGCTATTACCACCACGTCGGGGTCTGATGCCCCCGAGCTGACGGACATCGGCCGACAAATTGCCCGTATCCCAGTCGACCCGCGTCTTGCCCGCATGCTGGTCGAAGGGTACGAGAACACCACTCTTGGGGCGGTAACCGTCATTGTCGCCGCTTTGTCTCTGCAGGATGTTCGCGAACGTCCACTGGAGTTCCAAGCTCAGGCAGATCAGCTACATGCCCGTTTTAAGGACACCACCAGCGACTTCAACTCCCTACTGAAGCTCTGGGAGTACCTGGAGGAAAAGCGTCGCGAGCTTAGCGGTAACCAATTCCGCAAGATGTGCAAGCGCGAGTACCTCCACTATCTGCGCGTTCGCGAGTGGCAGGACTTGGTGCGTCAGCTCCACCAGGCAACGGCCGAGCTGGGCTGGCATCTTTCGGCCCGCAGCTCAACCAACGGTGTCGACAATCCCGACGAGGTGGCAAAGTCACTGTTACCGGGTCTGTTATCGATGATTGGTACGCGCGAGGGCGAGGGCAAGGAATTTACTGGCACCCGCAACACTAAGTTCCTCATTCACCCCTCGTCCGCGTTGGCAAAGAAGCCGCCTCGCTGGGTGATGGCTGCGGAAATCGTCGAGACCTCGCGCACTTTTGCGCGCAACGTCGGCACGATTCAGCCGCAGTGGCTAGAGAAGGTAGCCCCTCATCTGCTCAAGCACCAGTACTCAAAGCCTCACTGGTCTACTAAGCGCGGTGCAGCGATGGCTTACCAGAAGTCGACGCTCTACGGCGTGCCCGTGGTGGTTGACCGTTTGATGCCTTATCACCGAGTCAATGCCGACGCCGCCCGCTCGATCTTCATTCGCTCTGCGCTTGTCGACGGCGAATGGAACACACATCACGAGTTCTTTAAGAACAATCAAGACAAACTTGCCGAAGCCGAGAAGATCGAGGAAAAGCAGCGTTCCCGCGGCATTGTCGTCGATGACGACGTGCTCTACGCGTTCTACGACTCCAAGCTGCCCGCCTCTATCACCACGGCCACCAATTTTGACCGCTGGTGGAAGAAAACTAAGCCCAAGCAGCCAAATCTACTGGACTTTGATCCCAATAAGCTGCTCAACCCCGAAGCCGGCGACATCGACGACAACGCCTTCCCCGAAATGTGGCAGCAGGGCTCGGTCGATTTCTCTCTGTCCTATAAATTCGAACCGGGCGCCCCTGATGACGGTGTGACTCTCCGTGTCCCCGTGCCTCTTCTTGCAGGTCTGCGTGAAGATGGCTTCGACTGGCAGGTACCAGGTCTTCGCGCTGAGCTCGCGGAAGCCTACATTCGCACTCTGCCGAAGGCACTGCGGAAGTCCGTTGTCCCCGCCCCGGATTTCGCACGCCGCGCGCTGGAGACGATGACTCCGTACTCAGGCCGCTTCGTCGATGTTTTTGCCGATGCTTTACGACGACTCGGAGGCTCGGGCATCAATGGTGCAGACTTTGCCCCTTCGAAGCTGCCAGCACACTTGCGCTTTAACTACGCAGTGGTCGACCGCCATGGAAAGATCGTCGATCAGAGCCGAGATCTTGCTGCGCTTCGAGACAAGCATGCCTCGACGGTCTCAACTGCTGTGTCGAAACGTTCGAAGTCTGCAGCACGCGAAGCTGTGAAAAAGTGGACTTCAGAGAACTTGGGCGCCGTCTCATTAACGGTCAAAAGTAATGTCGACGGTCAGTCCGTCACGATGTATCCGACGCTGGTGACCACCAAGGATGGCGTGGCCATTGAGGTCAAACCAACTAAGGCTCAGGCTGAGGCGACGTTGGCGACCACAAACTTGACAATGCTATTGCGGGATTGCCCAGTAAATGGTGCACAAATGACTAAGGGGCTTCCACTCCAGCAACGTGTTGGCGTGGACGCATGGCCACATGGGGGCGCCGATGGGCTTGTCGAGGACTGCCGTGTCGCAGTGATTCGCGACCGTATGATGGCTGCCGGCGGCCCGGTCCGCGATCCGAAGGAATTCGACAAACTACTCGAACACGTTCGTTCTGGAGTCGCCTCAGAGGTGCGCCAATTGGTCGTCGGCGTTGCCCAGGCAATGCCTCGTTATGTCTCGGTGGTAAATCAGCTAAACAAGTGGGAAGGCGATGCTATTGACGATATGCGTCGCCAGCTGGAGTTCATGTTCCCTAAGGGCGCTGTGGCAAGGCACGGTTGGCAGCACCTACGACATTTGCCACGTTATCTCCAAGCGATGGAGATTCGGCTTGAGGAAATGAACCGTAACCCGGACCGTGATGCCGAACGTGAAGATGAGGTGACTGAGGCCCGCGAATACTTGGCGGCAAAGCTTCAGCAGCTGCCTAAGGCACGTTCGAATTCCGCGGAGGTACGGGATATTCAGTGGCTCATTCAAGAGCTGCGCGTCAGCCTTTTCGCACAACGGCTGGGTACCGCCCAGAGCGTATCCCTGACTCGAATAAAGAAACGTGTGGATAAACTGCGTTAGTTCTTTTTAACCTCGTTGCCATTAGCCTGCGGTCCTTTCCCCTTGCGCATGCTGGCAATCTCTTGCGCGAAATCGTCCGCGGAGGAAAAGGACTTGTACACCGAAGCGAAGCGGAGATAGCCAACTTCGTCCAGTTCTTTGAGCGGCTCAAGGATGGCAAGGCCGATATCGTTTGAGTCCACCCGGGGCGTGCCTTTCTCGCGGAGGCTCTCCTCCACTTTTTGTGCAAGTTTCTTCAGCTGAGACTCTGATACTTCGCGCCCCTGGCACGCACGTCGAACACCCTGGATGACCTTTTCACGGTTGAATTCCTCAGGGATTCCATCCCGTTTAACGACCATCAGCTGCGAGCGTTCAATCGTAGAAAAACGTTTGCCGCAATTCAGGCATTCCCTTCGGCGACGAATCCCCATACCGTTATCTATCAACCGTGAGTCCAAGACTCGTGTCTGATCATGATGACAAAACTGGCAATACACGGTCTCCAGTCTACGTCCCACCCCAACACCGGAAACTGGAATGATTATTGCGCGGAGTAGGAAGCGTACGTAGACGTAAAGGTGCTTTCGACCGCCTCACTTTGTCCCTGTTCAAAGACCATGCTGCCGAAAACTCCGAAGAAAGCACCAAGCCCTAGAGCCCATACCGCCATCAGGCGAGTCAGGTTAGTGCCTGCGGATACATCACTACGATTGGACTGCTGCGCCCTGCTAACGGATAGAGACGGACGCCCGTAGTTGACCGAGACATGACTGGGCCGCGACCTGTCCCTCCGCATTCGCGCCGATGAAGCCCCATTTCGATTGCGCTGTGCAATACGTGCACGCTGACCGGGCCGAACGATGTGCTGTGTGCAAGACGCACTACGTTCACCCCACACCAACGGGGCTTTCCGTGTCGTCCGAGCAGGGAGCTCGGAAACTTGAGAAAAGTCAATATCAGATGTGCTGCTAACACCAAGTGCGGTTGAAACCGTAGACATCATGTTTTCTCCCTTTCCAACGTTGACTCTCCCACCGTTGCCGGCCTGGAGAGAATAAGAGTTGTACGACCGTTTCCCGACGCTGTGGAGACTATGTCCAAGGGCGGATGCGGAGAATCCGTCTAGACCCTTTCATCAAACGACTGTTCGAGTAACTTGTCATGTTCGATTTATAACACCATGTTCGAATATTGTCTACTGCTATCCGGATTTATTTTCGATTTTCGACATCATCACCGCCTCCGAGCACGGATAATGTACACGTTTTCTAAAGAATTCAAGGGCGCACAGTGTTCGATGCTCGACGATTCGAACAGTTTTGAGTTATGATTCATTCGAAAGAGTTTGAGAAGGGATGTTCCATGGCTCAAAAGAAGAAAGCGAACCCTAAAACACTCACCGATCGGCAGCGTCGGATTCTTGACGTCATTTCGGATGCCGTCGTACTTCGCGGATACCCACCGAGCATTCGAGAAATTGGGGATGCTGTGGGCTTGAATTCCACCTCGTCGGTGGCATACCAACTCAAGGAGTTGGAGAAGAAGGGCTTTCTCCGCCGCGACCCACACAAACCCCGCGCGGTAAACGTAAGGGATTCGAAGTCCTCCGCTGGCACTTTCACTCCGGTAAAGCCTGGGCCAAAGGCTACTGGCACCACCCAAACTCCCGAGATGCCAGAGGACATGCCAGAGCCAATCTTCGTTCCTATCGTTGGACAGATTGCGGCTGGCAACCCTATTTTGGCGGAGCAGCATGTGGAAAGTCACATGGCACTTCCGATGGAGATTACGGGCTCTGGTCAGCTATACCTACTCAAGGTCGTGGGTGATTCCATGGTTGACGCGGGCATTCTCGACGGAGACTGGGTGGTAGTCCGTTCCCAAGACGTGGTCGAACAGGGAGATTTCGTTGCAGCCCTGTTTGAAGATGAAGCAACAGTCAAGGAATGGCACGAAGACGCTGCTGGCAAGTGGCTCATGCCCCATAATCGCGCCTTTGACCCACTCCCCGCGGAGCACGCCAAAATCCTCGGCAAGATTGTCAGCGTCCTACGCAGCCTCTAATTTCCCACATTTTCGTTGCCCGAAACAGACATAAACGGGCATACTGGGAACAGATAGTAAAGCTGAAATTTCTTAACAGCTAAGGAGCGGGGAATGTACGCAGAGGAACGCCGCCGGAAGATTGCGTCTTTGACAGCAGTCGAAGGGCGCGTGACGGTCGCTGATCTTGCGGAAGCTTTCGATGTCACAGCAGAGACGATTCGCCGTGACCTAGCTCAGTTGGATGCAGAGGGCGCAGTTCACCGCGTACACGGTGGCGCTGTGGCTACTCGTTCTTTTCAGACTGTTGAGTTTTCAGTTGCCGCTCGAAAGAACGCGCAAAAGGACGCGAAGCTCTCTATTGCCCGCTGTGCTGCGGATTTTCTGCCTGACTCTGGTGGTGGAATTTTTCTCGATGCTGGAACTACCACCGAGGCTCTTGCAGAGCTGATGGTCCACTCCCCTGATAACCGCCGTTGGTCGGTTGTCACAAACTCTCTTCCCAACGCCATCACACTCGCAGGATCGAACCGCATTGAGCTTCAACTCCTTGGCGGCCAAGTTCGCGTCATTACTCAGGCGGTTGCTGGCGATACGGCACTCCGCACTCTCGCGGTTATGCGTGCCGATGTCGCTTTCATTGGTTCTAATGCCTTGACAATTGACCACGGTCTTTCTACTGCTGATCCGCAGGAAGCGGCGGTAAAGCGCGCGATGATTACGAATGCGCGCAAGGTCATCGTTATGGCGGACTCGACGAAACTTGGCCGCGACTTTCTCGTCAGCTTTGCAGCATTGGAAGATATCGACGTCGTGATTACAGATTCCTCTGCCCCGGAACAGTTCGTCAACGATCTCAGGGAGCAAGGTGTCGAGGTTGTGGTTGCTTCATGATCCTGACCTTGACTGTAAATCCGTCAATCGATCGACTTGCTCGACTCGATACGGAGCTCAAGCGAGGTGGCGTGTTCCGCCTACCAATGGCTGAGGACATGGCTGGTGGCAAGGGAATTAATGTGTCCAAGGCGTTGCACTACGCCGGAGAAAAGACGCTCGCGCTCTACCCGGCATCGGACTCCGGAAAATTCACGCGCCTGTTGGAAGTCTCTGGCATACCCCATGAAGCCATCAACACGACTAACGAAGCCCGCGTTAATCTCACACTCGCAGAGCCAGATGGGACGACCACCAAGCTCAATTCCCCTGGCATGACATTGACGAAAGCGCACCGTAGGCGTGTCCTGGAGAAACTTATCCACCATGCTAAACACGCCACGTGGGTAGTTTTCGCAGGTTCATTGCCCCCTGGTGTCCCCAGGGATTTTTACGTTCAATGCACCGAGGCGGTGTATTCGGTCAACCCGAATATTCGTGTTGCTATGGATACGAGCGACGGCCCACTGACTGAGGTCGTTCGCGCATTTCCAAAGGTGCGACCTTTTTTGATGAAGCCGAACGCCTACGAACTTGGTCAAATCATTGATCAGGACGGCGAAGAACTTGAGGCCGCTGCAGCCGAAGGGAACTATCTTCCCGTAGCGCAGGCTGCTCGTGCGCTGAACGAGCTTGGCGTTTCCGAAGTCCTGGCCACTCTCGGCGAAGCAGGGGCGGTGCTTTCAGTGAAGTCAGGCGGTTGTTTCGCTGCTACCTCCCCCTCGATAGTCGCTCAGTCGACGGTCGGTGCTGGAGACTGTGCTTTGGCCGGCTACGTTATGTCCCGCGAACGCGGTGATAGCTACCAAGATGCACTAACCACCGCCGTAGCTTATGGGGCGGCGGCAACCAGCCTTCCCGGTACGACCATCCCCTATCCAGAACAGGTTCACCCCGAGGCCGGCCGGTTATGGCAGCTCGACACTTAGCTTTTCGATGCCTAGATAAGGAGCATTAGAAAACCATGTCTTCTTCGGCAGATTTTTCCGCTATTGCATCAGACCTAGCCGATGAGTCGACAGTGTTCCTTGACCTAGATATCGGTCCGCAAAAGGAGAAGATCCTTAACTATCTCATCGCTAAAGCTGTAGAGACCGGCCGCGCCACCGACAGCAACGGCATCGTCGCAGCAGCCCTCGAACGCGAAGAGAAGGCCCCGACAGGTCTGTCGGGAGGGATAGCCATCCCCCACTGCCGCCATGAGGACTGGTCGAAGCCGACCCTGATGTTTGCCCGCTTAACCAGCGCTACAGAATTCACCACACCAGATGGGCCGGCGGACCTGCTCTTTTTCATTGGTGTCCCATCTAGTAACAGCGATGTCCACGTCGATATTCTGGCCGCACTCGCAAAAGCACTTCGCGATAAGGGGTTTCGCGCAGCTCTTCGCGGTGCTGAAAGCGATGAAGAGACTGCCCGGATCATTAGCGAGCACGTCACCAAAGCGCCTCGTCGGAAAGCGAAAAAACCTCCGGCGAAGACCAATATCGTCGCCATCACGGCCTGCCCCACGGGCATCGCACACACTTATTTGGCAGCCGAAGCGCTTACTGGCGCGGCAGAAAGCATGTCTGATGTCACACTAACTGTAGAGACGCAGGGCTCGGCAGGAACCCAGGAAGCCCCCGCAGAGGCAATTGTCCGGGCCGACGTGCTAGTAATCGCAGCCGATATTGGGGTTACGGGGCTTAAGCGCTTCAGCGATAAACCACAGGTCAAAGTGCCAATTCGTAAGGCAGTCAATGAACCTACTGCGGTTATTAAACAAGCGAAGGCAAAAGCAGAACAATCACGGGTTCGCGCCTACGACCGAAAGGCGCCGCAACCTAAGGATGACCACGACAAGGAGGCCGGTTCGCAAACCGGTACTACAGGCGCAGACCCTTCATCTGAGAGGGTACAAGCAACTACGAAGGTGGGGGCACATAAATCATCGTTAGGCGGTGACAAAGCCTTCGGACACTGGGTTCGTGATGCCATTATGACCGGTGTCAGCTATATGGTGCCGTTCGTGGCCGCATCGGGGTTGTTGATTGCGCTGGGATTCCTCGTCGGCGGTCATCAGGTTGGTGTAGTAGCTGACGCCGTGACTAGGGATTTGCGGCTGCCGGAGATTATCGGACTCGATGCCCCGATTGCTGTGCCGACAGAAGATCTCGGCACCGTGCTAATTGATCGTAGTGGGCTGTGGCTGTATCTCGGCTCGGCGCTTTTTGCCATTGGCAACCACGGCATGCAGGTCATTGTGGCTGTAATGAGTGCTTATATCGCCTTTGGCATGGCTGGCAGAGCCGGCATTGCACCAGGCTTTATTGGCGGTGCCATCGCGGTCACGGTTGGCGCCGGCTTCCTTGGGGGCCTGGTGACAGGCATCCTGGCGGGACTAGTTGTAGCCCTACTGTTGAGGATGAAAGTCCCGGACTGGCTGCGACCGCTGATGCCGGTTGTCGTGATTCCTATGCTCGGCGCTATGTCCGTTGGGCTCACCATGTACCTGCTGCTCGGGATGCCGCTGGCGTGGCTGATGACGGCTCTGCAGCAGTGGCTGCAATCACTGGATACGACGGCGGCGTTCCTGTTCGGTGGTCTTCTCGGCGCAATGATGTGCGTGGATATGGGCGGAATGATCAACAAGGCTGCTTATCTTTTTGCCGTCGCAAACATCGCCTCAGCAGATCCCGCATCATGGAAGGTCATGGCCGCTGTGATGGCGGCGGGCATGGTACCTCCATTGGCTACATCTCTGGCAGTTGTGCTCCGACCAAAGCTGTTCAGTTCGGCGGAGCGTCAAAACGGCAAAGCGGGCTGGGTGCTCGGTGCGGCCTTCATTTCAGAGGGAGTAATTCCCTTCGCCGCCGCAGATCCGCTACGTGTGATTCCGTCGATTGTGATTGGCGGTGCCGTCACCGGTGGCACCTCAATGGCTTTGGGTGCGGCCACACGTGTTCCGCACGGAGGTATTTTTGTGCTGTTTGCAATCGACAACCCTGTCGCATGGCTTACTGCAATCGTCTTGGGCAGCATAGTGGCAGCAATTCTCGTTGTGGCAGCTAAAAGCCTGTGGCCGCGGCAAGTCAGCACCGATAATCAAAACCTAGAAGCGGACGTTTCAGCGGAAGCGTAGTTTTTACCGCACCGGCTGGTTTATCCCAACGAGCATTTCTACGATTTTCAGCAAACATTCCCCAACCCATCCGGGCAACCTATTAAGCTCAGAAATGGCATCGAGGAAATCGAGAAGCAGAAAGGCAGGATGCCGCTCGCATGGTTACTCAACATGTCCACGTCGGCTCCAAGGTGGGTATTCATGCCCGCCCTGCAACGGTCATCGCTGAGCGTGCCTCCCGTTTTCAGGAAGAAATTCTGGTCGAGCTCCTTGACTCAGACGAGCCCGACAACGAACCGGCCGATGCTTCATCCTCGTTGATGCTCATGGCACTCGGTGCCGAATTCGGCGATGAAGTCACTGTGACCAGTAGTAACGCGGTTGCGGTAGAGAAAATCGCCGAACTCATCGCCCAAGACCTGAGCGATTAAAAAGCAAAAGAGCTTAACGACGAAACATCGTGGCAACGGTCACGGGGTCCGTCGTTAAGCATTCGTGCGAGATTCTGCCCTGGACGGGTGGCCTACGAGCGGTTCTCGCCGATGCGATTGTAGAGCCAGTTCAAAATTGGATAGCCGATAATAATGCCGACCGACCCCCAAGCAATACCCTCCAGCGTCAGCGAACCAATGTCGAGGGTGAGGTTGCCGATACCCGCGATCAGCGCGGTGGCGGCAGCGGTGAGATTAACCGGGTTGTTGAAGTCGACCTTTTCGTCCATCCAGATGCGCACACCGAGCAAACCGATCAGGCCGTAGAGCACCATCGTTGCCCCACCGAGCACGCCGGTAGGAATGGTCAAGATGAGTGCGCCGAACTTTGGAATGAAAGCCAGTGCAATGGCGGTGAAAGCTGCCACCCAGTAAGCTGCGGTCGAATAGACACGGGTAGCGGCCATAACACCGATATTTTCAGCGTAGGTAGTGGTACCAGAACCACCAGCTGAACCGGCGATGGTGGTGGCTAGACCGTCTGCAATAAGAGCATCGCCAGCGATGTCATCGAGGTTTCGGCCGGTCATGGCAGCAACAGCCTTGACGTGACCGACATTCTCTGCGATGAGTACTACGATGACGGGCAGACCAATCAGCATCGCATTGAAGTGGAACTCCGGCGCGTGGAATGCGGGCAGACCAATCCAGGCGGCATTGCCGACAGTTTCTGTAGCCTCGGGCGAGAGATTTCCAGTGGCAGCGGCGAAGACCCAGCCGATTAGTACGCCGATAAGGACACCCAGACGGCTGACCATACCGCGGCCAGCGACGGTTGCGAAGACAATGGATGCCATCGTGACAAATGCGACCAACGGCTGAGTGGCGAAGTTCTCCGTGGCGGCAGGCGCCAGGTTAAGTCCGATGAGAGCGACGATGGCACCGGTTACTGCAGGTGGCATCACTGCATCGAGGACACGCTTGCCGGCGAACTTTACAACGCAGCCAACGAGCATGAGCGCGATGCCGGCGCAGAGCACGACACCGAGCTGAACACCAATACCCTGCGCCTGTGTCGCGGTCAGTGGTGCGATGAAGGCAAACGACGAGCCCAGGTAAGAGGGCAAGCGGTTTCGGGTGATTAGCAGGAAGACAATCGTGCCGATACCCGAGAACAGCAGTGTGGTATTGACTGGGAAACCAGTCAATAGCGGCACCAGAAGAGTTGCACCAAACATGGCAATGACGTGCTGTGCGCCAATGCCAATTGTACGAGGCCAATCGAGGCGTTCGTTGGGAGCCACCACGGCTCCCGGTGCAATCTTTCGACCGTCACCGTGAATATCCCAACCGAAAAGACGGCCACGTTCGGCGTTTTCAGCAGGCGGATTTGCGGAGGTTCCCTGTTGGGTCTCCGCGTCAGAAGTAGAATTCATGGTTGTAATGCTAGTGGATGCCCACCGCAGATCACGCCACGGATACAGCATTAAACCCAGGACTGCCGGAGCTCTTTGTCGCTCTCCCTATTCCAACTCCGCTCGCCCTATTCCGACTAGCCGTCGTTGCTACTATCCTCATTCGCGTCGGCCGAGAAGTCAGTATTCTCTGCAGGTTCGATGTGGTATGCCGACAGTTCATCCGCGAGGCTAGTGGGCAAACGCACATCCATCTGGGTGCCTTGCTCTGTCCATGTCTCCGACAGCACGGTCGCATCTTCGTGGAGCATGGAGACAATATTGCCCTTGTCATAGGGGATCAACATGTGGACGTGAGACTCCAGCTCATTGAGTGCAAGCTCGAGTCGGGTCTCCAGTTCACCGATCCCCTCACCCGTTCGCGCAGAGACAAAGACCGCATCATCGAGCTGGTGGCGCAGTTGCGCCAGAGTGATGCCATCGGCCTTGTCCACCTTGTTGACTACCAACAGCTCGGGCGGAATCTCGGCCTTTTCTTCCTCCGCGATTTCGTTGATGACTTTGTTGACAGCCTTAATCTGCTCCAGCGGGAATGGGTCAGAGGAGTCTACGACGTGCATGATGACGTCGGCTTCGAGCACCTCTTCCAAGGTCGAGCGAAAAGCTTCAATGAGCTGCGTCGGCAAGTGGCGAACAAATCCGACCGTATCGGTCATAATCACCGTGCGACCGTCGCGAAGCTTGGTGCGACGAGTCGTCGGATCCAGCGTCGCAAACAGCGCGTCTTCCACCAGCACACCAGCGCCTGTCAGTGCGTTGAGCAACGAAGATTTACCCGCGTTGGTGTAGCCGACAATTGCCACGCGCGGCAGGTGTCCAGCCTTACGACGTGCGCGTTTAATCTCACGCGCAGTCTTCATGCCAGCTAATTCCTTGCGGATTCGCGCCATATCTTGGCGTAGGCGCTGACGATCGGTTTCGATCTTAGTTTCACCCGGACCACGCAGACCCACGCCGCCGTTGGAGCCCGCGCGACCACCAGCCTGACGCGATAGGTTGCCGCCCCAGCCGCGCAGACGCGTGTACAGGTACTGCATTTGTGCCAGCGAGACCTGCGCCTTGCCCTCCTTGGACTTCGCGTGCTGAGCAAAGATATCCAGAATCAGCATGGTGCGGTCAATAACCTTGGCGTCAAGGCGATCCTCCAGCGCCACCAACTGGCCGGGAGACAGCTCACCGTCGCAAATAACTGTATCTGCGCCGGTAGAGGCGACAATATCGCGAAGCTCGTTGAGCTTGCCGGATCCCACGTAAGTACCAGGGTCCGGCTTATCGCGACGCTGCAGCACCATCTCTAAAACTTCCGAACCTGCAGTCTCTGCCAGTGCGGCGAGCTCCTCCATCGCCACTTCGGCTTCCTGCAGGGTCCCGGATGTCCAGACACCGAGCAGCACAACGCGTTCCAGTCGGAGCTGACGGTACTCGACCATCACTTCTTCAGACTCAGTATGTGCTACTGACCTGGTCAGCCGGCGCAGAGAGGAACGCGCCTCCAGATCCAAATCACCGACGGTAGGTTCCCTTTGCGTGCCGACGTTCGTTGCGAACGCATCCCCGGAGGCACTATCAGCGTTTTCGCCAGCATCATTAGCGTCGATGAAAAAATCGTCCATCTCGTGCGAGGTGCGAGCTTGCTGCGACGTTTCGCCGCTGACCTCATCAAAGTTGTTGGAAAAATTCGTCATACTAGCTGCTATTGTCGCATGACAAGCCAAATTCTCCGCATTGTGTGCGGAGAATACCGAGCCGAAGCTCAAGACTTAGGCTGCAGAGGGTGGCCTGCGTGTCAGAACCAGTGCGACCGGACCACTCTTAGAACTACCACCAGCACACGTACCACTGTCGGACATTCCACAGTTGGAACAACCTCCGCCTGGGCACATGCCACCGAGGGATTCCCGGCGCAGTTGGCCGGTGTGTTCCATGCGGTCAAGGATGAGGTCTACCGTTGCTCGCTGCAGGCCAGTGATTTCGCAAATCTTGCGTCGGGAGCTAATGCCCTGCGCAATTGCATCCTGAACGGCTTCTGAAGGCCGACGAGTAACCGTCGTATTCTTCCTGGCTCTAAAGAGTCCCACGGCGATAGCTCCTTTCCGTATCGCGATTCTTGTTGGATCTGATTTCTAGTTCGCAAGTGTGACTTAGTAGCTTTGCCGAAGCTACTAGGAATCAACGAGGCTTTACAGGAACAGCTTCAACCCTTGGAAAACAATCACGGCCAGTGCCCATGCAACGACCAGCTGCGCTAGCAAACCGAAGCCCGTCCACTTCACGCCGATCTCTCGACGTTGTGCCGCGAGCGTAGCCACGCACGGTGTGTAAGCCAGCAGGAAGATCATATAGGCCCAGACTGCTGCCAATCCGTGTCCATCGGATGCATTGTCAAAGTCACGTCGAATATTCTCCGCGAGCGGGCTGGAGGCCTGTTCGCTCGAATTGGAGTCGGTGACGTCCTCCACTGCATAGGTCTGTGCCCAGGTAGAAATGACGGCTTCCTTGGCCACAAAGCCCGTCACCAACGGACCTGTCAGAGACCATGTACCGAATCCTGCCGGGTTAAACACAGGAGCAATAGTTTCGCTGACTGCACCGTATGCGGAGTCCTGCGGTGCCAGGTCTTCATCGGCAAAGGAGTGCCCGGAGACAACCGGAATAGACATCAGTAGCCATACGACGATGACGGTGCTGACGATGATTCCACTAGCGGTCTGCAGGAATCCCTTCAGACGCATCCACATCACAGATAGTGCCAGCCGTGCGGTCGGAAGCTGGTAGGTTGGCAGGTCAATGACCAGCGGTTCCGACGGCATGGTGCGCCACAGGGTCTTACGCAGTGCAAGGCCGGTCAGAACAATCAGCAGAATCGAGATCACGTACATAGCGAAGACGACTGTGCCCGCGTGTTCCGGAAAGAACACCGCACCCAACATGACATACACGGTCAGGCGCGCCGAGCAGGAGGTAAACGGAACCAGTAGAGCCGTCAAAATGCGGTGGCGCGGATTACTCAGCACACGTGTTGCCGAGATTGCTGGCACATTACAGCCAAAGCCGACGATGAGCGGAATAAATGCCTTACCCGGAAGACCAATTGCACGCATGACACGGTCCGCCACCACGGCTGCACGCGCCATATACCCTGAATCCTCGAGTACTGCGAGGCACAGGAACATGAGTGCCATTAGCGGAACGAAGGTCAGCACCATGCCGACACCACCGATGATGCCGTTTACAAGCAGCCCGGTGACAATCGGATGGTCCCATCCCACCGCTTCTAATCCACGGGTAACCAAATCTGCGAAATTACCGGTAATAAGGGTTTCCAAACCGTCCTGCAACGGTGCTGCTACCGTCGTCGTGATTTGGAAGACTGCCCACATAACTGCCAGGAACACAATCGGTCCGAGCACCGGGTGAAGAACCACGTTATCAATGCGGTCGGAGAAAGTCTGGCGATCTTCCACCCCGCCCGTAGATGCCGCAACCGCCGCATCAATCGCGGCAAAGCGTGCGTCGTCCCGGCGTTCAATCGATTCACCATCGACCTGGCGAATCGGTGACGACACCGAACTACATCCGTCCAGAGCCGCTGCTACCGCGTCGGCCAACCGCGCCATTCCCGCTTTACGACGGGGATCCAGCGCCACCACCGGCATCCCCATAGCTGACTGCAATGCGTCCGGATTCACATCGATGCCCTTGGCCTTGGCAACATCTAGTTTGGTCAGAGCCAGAACGATGCGCTGGGGCTGTTCCGCCAATTCCGCGGCCATGTAGAGACCACGGCCCAGTGCCGTGGCGTCGACAACGACAACGACGAGATCCGGGCGTTCTTCTTCCGGTTTCTCGATGAGCATCTCGCGAGTGAGCTCTTCGTCCGGGCTCATGGCATCCAGCGAGTAAGCACCCGGGAAATCGATGACATCGTACTCAGCGGCATCGGTCTTCCACGCGCCGCGGCTGACCTCTACGGTCGTACCAGGCCAATTGCCCATCTGCGCTTTCGCACCAGTCAAACTATTGAACAGTGTTGACTTACCGGAGTTCGGTGCGCCGACCACTGCGACAACAGGTGCACCATCCTTTGCTGGCGCTCCGCCACTGCAAGCATGGCAGCTGGGCGTAGATGCGAATTTTCGCGTTGAGGAATCCATAGGTGTTGTCATTGTTTACTTTCAGAAGGGAGGTGAGAAAAGAGATGTAGGGGACCTAACCCACGACGGACATCTTGTGCAGCGTGCTGGCATCGATGGCGTAGCGCGTTGCGCCAGCATGGACGATTC
This sequence comes from Corynebacterium sp. HMSC077G07, assembly GCF_001809225.1. Taxonomy (NCBI): domain Bacteria; kingdom Bacillati; phylum Actinomycetota; class Actinomycetes; order Mycobacteriales; family Corynebacteriaceae; genus Corynebacterium; species Corynebacterium sp. HMSC077G07. The sequence goes on from NZ_KV796524.1 coordinate 58,087, forward strand.
GCCCACCGCCGCTCGTACTCCGTCCCACAGTGACACTCATTCCAGGGCGAAGCCCCAGTTGCGAAAGCCTGCGGCACAGGCGCTCATCCACATGCGACGCTCCCAGAGTGACGGTTACCCCCACCGGGACGTCGGCAAGCGACTGAATGTCATCCGACTGTTTTCGAGACCGCAATCCGAGCATGAGAAACCTCGCTTATATAGATAAGAATTAAGCTAAGCAAATCGTGTTTACAGAGATGAGCTTACTCTTAGGCATGCCTAAATGGAATAAACCCGGCACACCTAAGGAAAGTTATTTATGCCACACTTAACCTTTACCTATTTAGCGTGGCAGAATTGTTAGTCCCATCCGAATAGTTGCCGCGGCGTGCAGGAATGCTTCTAGGTACCCCAGAGCACAATGTGCTCACGTGCGATTCGTTAGTTCGCAGATGAAGATATGGGAAGTATCATCGAAAAGTATGACTACTGACTTGCGAAGCATTGGCATGGACTACCCCAGCTGGCGAGACGCGATGGAAGCCGCGATCGCTAGTGACAATCTGTCGGTCATCGGCGAGGTCCGCGGTGGCCAGCTGGTCCGTTTCGAAGATTCCTCTGGTGCGCGTCTGCACATCCTGGGTGTTGAACCATTTTCTACCTACGCCGGCTTCGCGGGCAGCCCGACCGTCACTGCCCATGTATCCAGCGTGGACGATGTCTTGGCGCTCGTGGAAATCGTCGAGGATGATCCCTCCTCGGATAACTTTGACAAGGTCATCGAGGTCGCTACCTGCCTGCTGTCACAGGGGCCAATGATTGTTGATGCCGGAACTCAGACTTTTGAGCATGTCGCGCTATCAGCTCTAGCAACTGATTTCACCCTCGACGCATCCATCGAAGAGTACGAGAAGCGCACCGGGGCAACCCCGACAACATTGGACTTCGAAGGTGCTAAGGCAATTGTCGGAGATCAGGTCGGGAAGGCATCGCCTAGCGCAACCGTGAAACTGGCTGGTGTTATCAATAACTCCCGCAAGCATGTCAATGAGCTAACCGGCAAGAAGTTCTGGGTGCTCAACCTTGCTCTGCCGACTCCTATGGACGTACTTGTCCCCGGCGGCGACGAAGCTCCCCAGCCAGGCATGGTCGTTTCCGGTACTTTCTCACTGACCGGTGAGATCATTCCGCCTCAAGGTTGCGGAGGCGGCTGTGGCGATGGCGGCTGTGGTTGTGGCGACGGTGGCTGCGGCGGACACTAGTCCGCTGATTCCCCACCGCTTCCACTACCCCGCTAGTGCTCCTGCAGCAATAGCTACCAGTCACAGGGCTTCCAGCTCAATATCGCCGAGCGTGTGAATCACGCTCGGTCCGGTCAAGGTCGCCGAGAAGTCCCCATCCGCATTGCTGGCCTTGTGGACATCCACAGTCACCACACCGCCAGGCACCTTGACTGTCACAACCCCCTCAGTCCGGCCGGCATCGGCCAGCGCGGCAATAGCTGCCGCAACCGTACCGGTGCCACACGAGCGGGTCTCACCAACTCCGCGTTCAATTACTCGCATGGACACCGAATCAGAGGCATCCAGCGGGGTGACAATTTCCACATTGAGGCCGTTCGGGAACATGGCTTCGTCGGCACGCACTGGCTTCACGACACTACCCGCCGCTTCCAATTCCAGCTCCGCCAGAGCGGCGGCATTTAGGCCAGGCATGACGCAGGCCAAATGCGGATTTCCCACGTCGACACCAATCCCGGCGAATTTCTGGGCATTGTTGCCCGAACCAATGAACGCAGTAGCGAGGCCGAGGACTTCCGGCTGGCCCATATCCACCCCAACGACCGCGTGCCTGCGGCTGAGCTCATCAATCGAAACAGCGCGCAGCCCTGCTCGAGTGCCCACCCGCAAGGTTCCGTCGACGACACTGTCCGGACTGTGAATCGCGGCAATATAGTGTGCAAAGACGCGGACACCATTCCCGCACATCTCGGCAATAGAACCGTCACTATTGCGGTAGTCCATAAACCAATCGTCGGCTTTAACGCCCTCCGGCAATGCCGCCAAAACACCGGCATCGACGAGTTTCCCCGCACGGGCAACCCGCAGGACGCCGTCAGCGCCAAGACCTCGCTGTCGATCGCATACTGCTGCGACCAGTGATTCGGTCAAATCAATCGACACCAAATCATCTGGAAAAATCAAGAAATCGTTTTGCGTACCGTGGCCTTTGGCAAATGAAACCATGCCCTTGATGCTAGCGGGAGGTCCGAATCTCTTACAGACCAAGTGCGGAAAACGCCTGTCCCGGCACGTCACCGGCAGCGTCTAGCCACATGATCCGATGATCACGGTTGAACCAGGAGCGCTGACGTCGCACATACCTGCGCGTACCAGTAATCGTGCGTTCACAAGCCGTATCCAGGTCGTAAACCCCATCGAAGTAGTCCAGCACCTGTGCATAGCCGATCGCGCGACTAGCGGTCACACCTTCGCGCAACCCTTGCGCAATCAAACTCTCAGTTTCTTCCACCAGGCCAGCGGCAAACATGCCCCGCGTACGCTGTTCTATCCGCGGATTTAGCCATTCCGCCTGCGTGCGCAACCCCAATATGCGAGTGTTCCACCGCGGTGGCTTATCAATCGACGGCTTCGACGCTGCAAAAGGTTTACCTGTCAGCTCGATGACCTCCAAAGCCCGGACAGTGCGCCGCGGGTCGTTGGTCTCAATAATTGCCGCCGCATCCGGATCAATCTCTGCCAACCGATCGTGCAACGCCGCCGGACCAATCTCGTCTTGCACTGCCTCCCACTTCGCACGTACCTCAGGGTCCGTAGGTGGGAACTGCCAGTCGTCCACCAACGCCTGTACGTACATCATCGACCCGCCGACAAGGATGGGGACTTTCCCCCGCGCGCGAATGGCCTCAACATCCGCGACCGCCTCACGCTGATACGTCGCCACACTCGCCGGCTGCGTCACGTTCAGCACATCGAGTTGGTGGTGCGGAATCCCCCGCCGCTGGTCCACCGACAGCTTCGCTGTTCCGATATCCATTCCTCGATAGAGCTGCATCGAATCAACATTGACGACCTCACCGCCAAGCTGCTCCGCAAGCACCAGCCCCAAATCCGACTTTCCCGACGCCGTCGGCCCTACCACCGCAATCGGCACCGGCAAGCTCTCACTCTCGAAAGCCGTCACTACCCAGTTCACACTCCTGCACAAAAACTAAAAACGCGAGCTCTTACTTCGCAACACACTGCCAGCTGGCCACGTGGTAACCGATGCCGTAAGGCGCCCTGTCATAGTAAGAACGCTTTACGACGGTCATTCCAGACCCCGTCCAGCTTTCAGCAGCTTTACTCAGCTGCTGCCATAACTCGGCCGCGTACGCGCCGGGAGCTGGAAACACAATATTTTCCACGTTAATGCTTGAGCAGTCCTGACCAGCAATTAGACTGCACAGCGCATCAACCTCCGCTGCACCTTCAATTACGCCGACCGGGGAATCGTCCGCAAGGCCGAATGCGCCGTCGACAAGCACAAGCAGACGCGTGTGACCGGCAGCGAGTGCCTCAGCGATAGAGTCGAAGCACGTTGCCTGAATGACGCGGCCAGTGGGTCCTTCAGAATTCCGTCGCGCGTAGTCTTCGATAAGCCAGCGTCCCAGCAGCTCAGGTAATTCGGTTCCGCCTGACACCGTGACATCAACCCCATACGGAGAAAAACTGTCGGGTGCGCTGGTCTGGTGCGGGGACTTCGCCTGCATCCTGCCAGTGATAATAGCGACCGCGCCGGGCTCCCCGGGTTCGTCATCTGTCCACAGCGTCGCGACGGTTTCACGGGCATGACGGCGCAATTCCGTGGCGGTGGGCGCAAAACCACCCAGCTCCTCGACGATGAGGAGCGCACGCGGAACGATAACAAGCCGAGGCAAACGCGAATTCACGTCCTCAACGCTACCGTGAGGGGCTAGTCGATGCCTTATTCCGGCGGTGTTACGCGCGCTGTGCCAAAATTTTTGGGATACTCGAGCACATACCGTAAGTGTTTGATGGCAGCCGTGTCGCGCGGCAGTTCTGCATGAAGATTGGAAGAGGTTTACCCACTATGACCGGTACCAGCAATTCCCCTAAGCCAGGTCCACGCCCGGGTCCACGTCCGGGACCTCGACCAGGCTCAATGCCGGCTCATCGTAAGGCCCCTGGAGCTACTCCAGCGCCTGCGGGGTCGGCCGCTGTGGCACATGCCGTCCACAATGATCCAAAGAAGTTTGGCCGCATTGACGAAGACGGCACTGTTTGGCTGGTCACCAGCGCCGGCGAACGCAATATTGGCTCCTGGCAGGCTGGCACCGTAGAAGAGGGTTATGCCCACTACGGCAAGCGCTACGAGGATCTGGCCACCGAGGTCGAGCTACTGGAATCTCGTGTAGTCTCCCACCCGCAGGAGGCAAAGACCATTTCTCACAACGCAGTTGAACTGCGTGAGAGCCTTGCCACCGCCACGGTTCTCGGCGATATCGATGCGCTGGATAAGCGCCTTGCAGAGGTCATTGCCACCTCCCACGTCGCAGAGGAGAAAGTCGCTCACGACAAGGCAGAGCGCCGTAAGAACGCCATCGCACGTAAGGAAGAGCTCGCCGCAGAGGCCGAGGAGCTCGCAGAGAACTCCACCGAGTGGAAGGTCGCCGGCGACCGTATCCGCGAGATTCTCACGGAGTGGAAGCAGATTCGCGGCATCGACCGCAAAACTGATGATCAACTCTGGCGCCGTTACTCTCGCGCGCGTGATTCTTTCAACCGCCGCCGCGGTGCCCATTTTGCGGAACTGGACCGCAACCGTGCGGCTGCTCGCCGCGTTAAGGAGGACATCATTGAGCGAGCTGAGGCCCTGAAGACCTCCACTGATTGGGGTGGCACCGCTGCTGCCTTCCGTGACCTGATGGCTGAGTGGAAGGCCGCTGGTCGAGCCCCACGCGAGGTCGATGACAAGCTGTGGGCGCAGTTCAAGGCCGCCCAGGATGAGTTCTTTGGTGCTCGCAACGCGGTCAACGAAGCTCGAGACAAGGAGTTCGAGGAAAACGCTGCGGCCAAGGACGCACTGCTGGCTGAATACGAAGACCGCATTGATCCGTCCAAGGGCCTCGATCACGCTCGCAACGAACTGCGTCAGTTGCAGGAGAAATGGGAGGCCATCGGCTTTGTGCCGCGTGGTCGTGTGCGTGAGTATGAAAACCGCATTGGCGCACTGGAAAAGCGCGTCTCCGATGCTGCCGATTCGCAGTGGCGCCGTACCGACCCCGAAGCACAGGCTCGCGTCCAGCAGTTCGCCAACCGCGCAGCGGAGTTTGAGCAGAAGGCCGCCGAACTCGAGGCGAAGGGCAAGGCTTCTCAGGCCGCCAAGGCTCGGGAGCAGGCCGAACAGTGGCGACAGTGGGCAGAGCAGGCCGCGGAGACTCTCAAGGAGCTCTAACAGAAGCTAGTTGTGTGTCGGGGAAGCAGGTTCTCGCTCTCCGGCGTCCGCAACAGAATCCTGGCTCAGCTACGCGCTGGCAACGCGTCGATGGTTAAAAGTAAGGGGCTCTCTTCCGGAATGGAAGAGAGCCCCATACTTACTGCGCTAGTTAAAAAGTCTCACTACTCGTCGCTGACCTGTTCGTCCTTTTCGCCGGTCTGCTGAGAGACATTATCCGCGCTACTGCCCTGCTGGACACGATTGCGTCGGCGAGCGCGTTCACGGCGGTCGTCGACGACCTCAACATCCGTAGTCGTATTCGGGGTCAGGCCCGCCCGCAGGTAAACCTGCTGCGCGCGCAGTACCGGATCGGTGTCAGCGTGCTTGCGACGTTTCGTCGCGATTGCGAGCTGCTCCTTACTACGTCGGAAAGCGATGAAAGTCACGGAGATGGCCAGTAGAAAACTGCAGAAAATACCGAGCATCAGGCCGAAGGAAATACCCTCGCCGGCCAGTTCCTGTGGACGAGACTGACGCATCCAACCAGCGAAGACTGAGTAGACCATCTGAATACAGGCAAAAAACCAGGTGACGAATGCGAGAATCGTCGTCCGCGTAATCAGCGTGGCAATAGCTAGCAAGACACCTACCACCACGAGAATGGAGTAAATTCGCTCCGGTCGAGTCGTGAAGTACTGATGCGCAACATCCGTATCCAGCAACACATCAAAGCCCAAAACAACGCCCGAGTGCGGAAGGAAGAAACTCGTAATGAGGCCGATGACGGCAACCATCATCGGAATCACCGCACGGCCGAGATCCAGCTCGCCAGCGGCCTTGCGCTCCTGAACCCGCAACGCCTGCGCGGATTCCACCGACTGCTCGCTAGTGGATTCCATATCACTTTCCGGCGAAGCCTTGTCACTACTCACAGCCGCATCCCTCACTTACACTCGTTTTCTCCGGGCGCCCAATCTTTGGCAAGCCCAGACCAACTCCGATCGGCGCGGTCGTCGGAGTCTGGCCGACCTCTACATTATCGCCCGCCTTAGTGCGGCGGTGTGTGAGCACACCGGAGTCAGCAATGAGGAAGTGCGGTGCGGAGTCGGTCACGCGTACTGTCACGTAATCACCTGGGCGAATCTTGCGGTCGACGATGCCTGGTTCGCTTTCCGACGGGCTGAAGTGCACCAGGCGGCCATCCCGACTACGACCAGACATGCGATGAGTCTCCGCATTCTTACGGCCATCGGACTGGCTGACCAGCAGCTCGACTTCCCGGCCGACTAGCTTAGCGTTTTCTTCCTCGGAAATACGCTCCTGAAGCGCTAGCAGCCGACCATAGCGTTCCTTCACAACCTGTGGTGGAACCTGATCCGCCATGGTTGCCGCCGGAGTTCCCGGGCGGGGCGAGTATTGGAAGGTGAACGCCGAGCTAAAACGAGCCTTTTCCACCACGTCGAGAGTTTGCTGGAAGTCCTCTTCAGTCTCGCCTGGGAAACCGACAATAATGTCAGTGGTAATGGCGGCATCCGGCATTTTTTCCCTAACCTTCTCCAGAATTCCCAGGAATTTCTTGGTGCGGTAGGAACGGCGCATGTCTTTCAGCACTCGGTCGGAACCGGACTGTAGTGGCATGTGTAGCTGATGAACCACGTTCGGTGTCTCCGCCATGGCGTCGATGACATCATCGGTGAACTCAGCTGGGTGCGGAGACGTAAAGCGCACGCGCTCCAACCCCTCAATCTGGCCGCAGGCGCGCAGCAACTTGGAAAAAGCCGAGCGGTCGCGTTCCATGTCAGGGTCGGCGAAGTTAACACCATAGGCGTTGACATTCTGTCCAAGGAGGGTGACGTCAGTAACGCCCTGCTCCACGAGTGCCTGCACCTCAGCGAGAATCTCGCCTGGACGACGATCGCGTTCCTTACCACGCAAACTGGGGACGATGCAGAAGGTGCACGTGTTGTTGCAGCCTACGGAGATACTCACCCAACCTGCGTAAGTGGATTCACGCTTGGCCGGCAGCACCGAGGGAAATTCTTCCAGTGCGTCCTTAATCTCGACTTCAGCCCGGTCATTATGAGCGGCGCGTTCCAACAGTGCTGGCAACGAACCCAAGTTATGCGTACCGAAGACAACGTCCACCCATGGGGCCTTCTTTACGACGACGTCCTTATCCTTCTGGGCCAAGCAGCCACCGACGGCAATCTGCATGCCTGGGTGAGCATCCTTGACTGGTTTGAGCTGTCCCAACGTGCCATAAAGGCGATTGTCCGCATTCTCTCGAACGGCACAGGTGTTGAAAACGACCAGATCAGGATTATCGCCTTCTGCAGCCGCTACATAACCGTTTTCTTCCAGCAAGCCAGACAGTCGTTCCGAGTCATGGACGTTCATCTGACAACCGAACGTACGTACCTCATATGTGCGAGGCGAAGACTGCTGCTGAGAGTTCAAAGAAGGGGTAGTCACGGCAGTTTAGGTTAGCTGTTTATGGCCCATTTCCCCAATCAGCGACCCCTTTAAACCTGACGGGTCCGCAGCCGGCGTGCTAATCCGGCGTGCGGTGGCACCGGCGCTAATCTGTGTCCTCTTCGAGTTCCCGGTATCGCTCTTCTAACTGATCCCGAGCAATGCTCATGGACAATTCAGAGGGGAAACCACGCCGCGCCAGCACACCGACGACTTTGCGTAAATCCTTTTGCTTGGAGTTGAAGTCAGGTGCCACTGTTTTAATAGTGGCCGCTTTCTTCGCCGCTAGCTTCCGGGCGACTTCTTCTTCCGCGTTGTGCGTAATCTGCTCCAACGCATCTGCACGAAGTGAAACATCAATGCCCTTTTCCTGCAGCTCCCGGTTCAAAACCATCTTCGACTTGCCGCGACTGGCAAAGCGCTGCCGCACCCATTCGGATGCGAAAAGCTCGTCGTTGACCAATCCACTTCGGGTCAGGTCATCAACGACTTCTTCAATCATCGAGGTTGGAAACTCCTCGACTGCCTCGAGCCTTTCTACGAGTTCCTTGCGGGAACGCATTCGCTGATCGAGCAAGCGCAGTGCCTTAGCACGAATCGGGGCCTTGGATTCCTCACGACCCGCATCGTAGAGCGAACTACCGTCAGCTTCCGCAATTTGCTGAGCAAGCTTTTCGATAGTCTCCCGCACATCGCGGCCGTTACGATCCTCCACGGTCCTCACTTTTCGTGTGTCGCGGCACTACGCCTCGAGCTAGCTAGTCTTCCAAATCATCGAAGTCGATGTCCGGCACGACATCGACAGGGGCATCGATATCGGTCTCGTCCTCGACCTCCGCGAATTCCCCGACGCCGAGCTTCTTCTTGATCTTGACTTCGATTTCCTGGGCAATTTCTGGATTCTCGCGCAGGTGCATACGAGCCTTTTCCTTGCCCTGCCCCAACTGATCGCCCTCGTAGGTAAACCACGAACCGGACTTCTTGACAATGCCGTTATCAACGCCCATGTCAATCAACGAGCCCTCACGCGAAATGCCCTCGCCGTAGATGATGTCAAACTCTGCCTGCTTGAACGGCGGCGACACCTTGTTCTTGACTACCTTCAAGCGCGTGCGGTTACCCACCGCATCCTGGCCATCCTTCAACGTCTGAATTCGGCGTACGTCACAGCGAACGGAAGCGTAGAACTTCAGTGCTTTACCACCCGTGGTGGTCTCAGGAGAGCCGAACATGACGCCAATCTTTTCACGCAGCTGGTTAATGAAGATGGCAGTGGTACCGGTGTGGGACAGCGCACCCGTCATCTTGCGCAGCGCCTGACTCATCAACCGCGCCTGCAGACCAACGTGGGAATCGCCCATTTCACCGTCGATTTCAGCCTTCGGAGTCAACGCGGCCACCGAGTCAACCACAATGATGTCAATAGCACCGGAACGCACCAACATATCTGTGATCTCAAGTGCCTGCTCACCGGTATCTGGTTGGGATACCAGAAGGTTGTCCGTATCTACTCCAAGCTTGCGCGCATAAACCGGATCCAGCGCATGCTCCGCATCAATAAATGCGGCAATACCGCCCTGCCGCTGCGCCTCTGCAATAGCATGCAGTGCGACTGTGGTCTTACCCGAGGATTCTGGACCATAGATTTCTACGATACGACCACGCGGGAACCCGCCCAGGCCCAAGGCCACGTCGATAGCGATATTGCCGGAGGGAATAACCTGAATTGGAGGACGATTGTCGTCCCCCAGGCGCATAACTGCACCCTTACCAAAGTCCTTCTCAATATTCGCCAGAGCTACATCGAGCGCCTTCAGGCGATCATTGCCCTGGTTCGAAGCCGTAGCCTTCTTACGAGCCATAGTTCGTTGTTCTTCCTCATTGTCATTGTCGCGGTCATTGTCGCGTACGGTATCGGGTTCTGGAGCCGTACTCAGAGAATGTGTCTCCCGATTTTCATCCAAAACAGAAACTTCGCTCACACTTAATTAGGCGCGAAACTAGCCGTTCCGGTTCCAAATTGGTCCGCGACACCTCTACTGCCGGTTACACCCGGAAGTTATACCGAATCAGACGGATTGACTTCATCAGCACTTTCGATAATATGCGAAACCCTGTTCGAATGGCAACGACACGCAAGAGCCGTCGGCAAGCATTCACCGTCGTCTACGCCGGAACCTATTCGTCAGGACCGTACCAGCGGTCTTCGGGAATATCGTGTTCCCTACACAGCGCCCACCAGATATCCCGAGGTTCGACCCCGTCCTCGAGCAATTCCGCGGGAGTTTTTCCATATTCCATCAGTACGTGGGAATGCAACAGCCACGGGCCGTGCTGAGGCCCAAATTCGTGGTTGACGAAGTTGTGAAAATCGGCCAATCGCATGAGACCAACGTACAAGATACCTGTCACTGATACCTACCTGGCCACCCTCTTTTCATAACCTAATCCCCGCTCCCCTGCCTGAACAGTGCTCAACCCATGGGTTTAAGATGAGAGCTGTGAATAATTCCAAGGTGTATGACCTCACTCTTATCGCTGCTTTCGCAGCACTGATCATCGTGCTCGGCGGCATTGCCATTCCCGTTGGCGGCCTCGGCGTGCCAATCGTGCTACAGAACATGGGCATCGCACTGGCCGGGATGATTCTCGGATTCAAACGCGGTGGCCTCGCCACTACCCTGTTCCTGGCTGTTGGTCTCGTGGGCGTCCCAAACATGGCGGGCTGGAAACCACTTCTCGCCGCACTTCCCGGCCCTACCGTGGGCTACATTGTCGGCTACTTAATTGCAGGTTTCGCAATCGGCGCGATTGCCCAGCAAGCACCACGGGCGAAAGTTTCACGAATCAGCGTCTTCATCGGCGCGGGCCTCGTTGGAGTTCTACTACAGTACTTCTTCGGATCTGTCGGATTGGCTTGGCGTATGGGACTTAGCTTCACCGACGCACTGATTACCAACGTCCCGTTTATCCCAGGCGACGTGGCAAAGGTTGTCGTAGCCGCGCTTATTGCTACTGCAGTACTGCAGGCTTTCCCTGATTTGCTTCCCGACGCTGCCAACCGTAAGCAAAGTCGTTTGGTTAAGGAAGCAGCCACCTCGGGCAATTAACCCCACAGAATTAGAAAGGGTCTCGAGTCGCACTATGCCCACCATCGCTTTTGACCGCGCTTCCGCAACCTATTCGGGACGCCAGATACTGAAGCCGACCACGCTAACTCTCACAGAGAAGCGCATTGGCATTATCGGCGAAAACGGTGGCGGTAAGTCCACGCTGGTGCGACTCATTAACGGCCTGGGCCCGGTCACTGGTGGCACGGTCACGTATGAGGGCATGAATGTCGCAAAGCAGGCAAAGGCAATTCGCAAGAATGTCGGCTTCATCTTTTCTGATGCGGATAATCAAATTGTGATGCCTACAGTCGCAGAGGACATTGCCTTTTCACTACGCAAGCGAAAACTACCAAAGGATGAGCGCAACCAGCTGGTGCAGGAAGCCCTCGAGCGGTTTGGGCTTGCCGATCATGCTGACGCCTCGCCACACTTGCTCTCGGGTGGACAAAAACAGCTACTGGCGCTGGCGGCAGTGTTAATTCTTAATCCCACGACCATTATTGCCGATGAGCCCACTACGCTCCTCGACTTGCGCAATCGTCTCCACATTCGGAGTATTTTCGCCCAGCTTGAGCAGCAAATTATCGTGGTCACTCATGATCTGGATTTTCTTATGGACTTCGACCGAGTTATCCGTGTAAGCGCAGGAGAAATCGTCGACGACGGTGCGCCGAAGGAAGTTATTGACCGATACGTCAGCGATATGACTCGTGCGGAAGAAGGCCGCTCATGATTCATCCGGCCGATGTCCCGTTAGGGCTTTACCTCAACCATAAGTCGCCTGCGCACAGGCTCCCGACGGCCCCCAAACTAATCATAGTCATCGCATTTTTATTGCTCACCGGGATTCTCGTGGATACCTGGCTAGGCGGGGCGATTGCCCTGGCAATTGTCACCCTCGCTTATGCGGTGGCCAAGGTGCCACCGATGGTTGCTTTCCGACAGCTCCGTGGAGCCGTAATCATTTTGGCGCTGCTTTCGCTTCTCCTGTGGTGGCGCGCCGGGGGTGAGCAAGCGCTGACGACCTTCCTCGCGCTTCTCGCCGCAATCGCAGCGGCAATATTGCTAACGCTGACGACCCGCGTCAGCGACATCATGGATACTTTGACCACTGCGATGAAGCCGTTCGCCCGTTTCGGCCTACCAGTCGACACCATCGCGCTCGCACTATCGCTGACGCTGCGTATGATTCCGCTTCAGGTTATGGCCGCTGCCGAGGTACTGGAGGCTCGAAAAGCACGAGGGGCTGCCGGCTCAATCATTGCCTTCGGCGTACCTGTGGTCATCCGAACCATTAATCGCTCGAAGGCAATGGGTGATTCGCTAATCGCACGTGGCGAAGGTGAGTAGGAGAATTAATTGCCCTCACGCAGCTGGCGCATGCGCTCAGCAACAGCAGGGTCAACGTTGGAGGCAGCGCTTCCCTCGATGGACTTCTGAGCCTCGCCACCAGAGAGCTCGTTGCCACCGTTCATTTCTGCGCGGATTTGCTCCAGGCGAGAGTGCCCAGCAAGCTGAACGCCTGCGGCCTCTACCTCAGCCATACGCCCCTGAACCGAGTTCTGAGCCAGCTCAGCCTGACCAAGAGCGTTAGCGTAACGACGCTCAATCTTGTCACGAACCTGATCCAGATTAGGTGTAGCCCCCGAAGAAATCTGATTCATCGACTGCAGGGACTCAGAGACCTTCTCCTGCATCTTTGCTTGCTCCAGCTGGCTGAGGAGCTTTGCGCGCTCCGCGACCTTCTGCTGCAGCTGCATGGAATTACGCTCGACGGCCTTCTTAGCCTGAGCCGCCTGCTGCAGCGACTGATCGTGCAGAGCCTTCAAATCTTCTACCGACTGCTCAGCAGTAACCAACTGAGCTGCGAAAGCCTCAGCTGCGTTCTCATACTCCGTAGCCTTGGCAGTATCCCCCTCAGCACGAGCCTTGTCAGCGAGCTGCAATGCCTGACGAGTGTTCCCCTGCAGCTTCTCAATCTCAGCGAGCTGACGGTTAAGGCGCATTTCCAGCTGGCGCTGATTACCAATCACCGCCGCTGCCTGCTGCGATAGTTCCTGGTGCTGCCGCTGGGCATCCTCGATAGCCTGCTGAATCTGCACCTTCGGATCAGCGTTTTCCTCAATCTTGGAATCAAAAGCGGCCATCAAGTAATTCCACAGCTTTACAAATGGATTAGCCATAGCGTCCCATACACCTTTCTTATTGCAACTACCTCAAAGCAGGTCTGTGCTTATCGCGCACCCAATCTTAACTAAAGCCGAGCGTCTTCGGGTGCTAAGTACCCGAGCAATGGAATGAAATTCCACCGGCGCAACCAATTTCTACATCGCTGCCAATTCTGGGCTCGCCGAATGCAGAGCCATCGCTGTGGCCGCTTCCATCATCAAATCCGACACCGTCACACCAAGCGCCGCGCATACCGACGCCAGCAGCTCAGACGAGACTTCTTTCCGTCCACGCTCAAGCTCAGACAAATAACCAGGGCTAATAGCCGCATTTTCAGAAAGCTCACGCAGCGTCTGTCCACTGCGCGAACGGATATCACGCAGCGTCTCCCCCAGTGCCTCTCGCAGGAGTGGCTCACGGGATTCTCCCCGTTCCGCCAAATCCTGTGCCGTTAACTTTGCAACCGATCCAGGCTGCTCCCCTACAGCCACCCGCGCCGACGGTGCTGTGGCATCCATGGAAGCTTCGAAAGCGGCAGCGCTATCTACCTCTGGGTAGCGAATGGTCATAAGTGCAGTATTGTTGGTCATCACTTTCTCTAACGCTTTAGAAGGCCGACCTGTTCCCAATTTTCAAAAATTCTACTCACCGTCGAGATTCTGCAACAACAGTTCTAACGCCAATACCACTGCTTGACGACGAATCTCCGCGCGCGAACCCTCTTTATTCACCGGCAACCTAACAGCGGTTACCCCATCAAGGTCCGAAACCCCCGGCGGTTTCAGACCACACCAGACTTCACCTACTGGGTGCCCATCCTGCATGGCTGGACCAGCAACGCCAGTTAGCGAAATCCCCCAGTCCGCCACTGTCTTATTCGCCACTCCAAGTGCCATATACCGGGCCGTCAACTCGGACACGGGGCCATATGCGGCCAAAACATCCTTTGGCACGTCGGCAAGCAACGCCTTCGTGTCAGTGGCGTAGGTGACCACGCCACCGCGCAGAACGGCGGAGGCTCCCGGTACGGAGGCGACGGTGGCGCAGAGAAGACCTGCGGTAAGTGATTCTGCGGCTGCAAAAGTCTCTCCGCGAGAGGCAAGCGCTTGGACGAGTTGAAACGAAACGCCGTCAACAGCGTCATCGTTTCGGTCGCTCTGGGCGAGGCGTTCGACTGTGTTCACAGCTTTACCCTCCACTTAATTTCTCTACGAGACCTTTCGCGCATCCACAATGTACTGGATACCAGTACCGACGGTGACGACAATGGCGGCAACCATCACAATCCAGGACGGCCAGAACAACCAGTCCACTGGCATCAGGAAGAGCCCCACTGCTACAGACTGCAGGACCGTCTTTATCTTGCCGCCCCGAGAAGCCGGAACAACACGCCCCTGACGCAGGGCGAACATACGCCAGATGGTGATGCCACCTTCGCGAATCACGATGATGACAGTCACCCACCACGGCAGAATGTCGATGATGTTCATACCAATCAGCGCAGCCAGCATTAGAGCCTTATCGGCAATCGGATCGGCAATCTTGCCAAAGTCGGTAATGAGGTTACGGCTACGTGCGAGGTGCCCGTCCAACTTGTCAGTCGCCATCAGAAGCGCGAATACGACAAACGACCACCAGCGCCAATTGGTGGCTTCGCCGCCCTCCTGAAGAAGTACCCACAGGAACACCGGTACTCCGAGGATGCGAAGCACGGTCAGGAAATTGGGCAAGTTCCAGTTGGAAACACGGCTTGTATCAGCACTTGGAGCAGTCACAGTTGTTACCTTATCTCACAATCGTGTTCGATTAACGCCCAGGCTCGTTCTTACCGGTGTGTGAACCGTTAGTTTCGCTTCCGGCCGACGTTGACCCCTCACTGACAGAAGTAGAGGAGGCGTGAGAGCCGAGGCCATCGCGGCTTCCATCATCATCGTGGTGAACACGCGGAAGGGCAATCGCACCCATGTTTTCATCACGCTTGCTCTTGAGCCACGATGCCAGGACAGTCACCACCAGAACGATGACGATGACCGCCAGCGACGCCCAGGTCGATACTTCAGGCACCGACACGTTCTCACCGCTGTTGATAAACGGCAGGTTGTTTTCATGCAGTGCGTGCAACAGCAACTTCACACCAATAAAGGCCAGGATGACACCCAGGCCATAAGCCAGGTACACCAAGCGATCCAGCAGACCGTCGAGCAGGAAGTACATCTGTCGCAACCCCATGAGAGCAAGGGCATTTGCAGTAAAGACGATATATGCCTCATCCGTCAGGCCGTAGATAGCCGGGATAGAGTCAAACGCAAACATCACATCGATAAAACCGATGGACACCAGCGCGATGGCAAGTGGAGTCAAGTAACGCTTGCCGTTTTCCTTAACGGTCAGCTTGTCCTTGTTGTAATGGTCCGAAATTGGGACGATTCGACGCAGCCATTGAATCAGCTTCATATCCGACGGATCGGGTTCCGGCTTATCGACGGCTTCGTCGTACACCGTCTTGATAGCCGTGTAAATCAGGAAGATTGCAAACAGGTAGAAAACGTCAGACCACTTGGCAATAACTGCCGCACCAGCCCAAATGAACAGGCCTCTGAATACCAGCGCCATCGCAATACCGAACAGCAAAACCTTTTGTTGGTACTGGCGCGGAATCTTGAATGCGCCGATGATGAGTGCAAAGACAAATAGATTGTCTACGCTGAGCGCCTTTTCGGTGATATAGCCCGATAGAAACTCAATGCCTCGGTGGTGATCCCATAACAACCACACCATTCCGCCGAAAATTAATGCCAAGACTACGTAGAAAGCGGTCCAGATGCCGGCTTCCTTCATAGTTGGGTTATGCGGCGTGCGAACGTGTGCATAGAAGTCAAAGGCGATAAAACCCATGACGACCACAATGGTGATAATCCATACCAATGCGGGGACATGCATATTAAAAAAAGACCTCCGGTCGTGCGAACATGAACCGGAGGTCTCTCCTGCTTCTGCCATAGTGGCAAAAGTGACGGCACCGGGATTCGATGTGCGCAAGACGAGTCTGTGCGTCCAATCCGTGCTGACGATAACCGTCACGGGCTAGCGGAAAACATCCACTTTTACCGGGGATACTCCCCTCCACGTGTGCCGACTATACACGCAATCAGAAACGGCGGTAAGGCTGGGTCGTCCTACGCCATAGACTGATTCGGATCAGCGTCGACTACGTTTACTTCTTCCTTAGGAGCATCCTCCGGGTTTGCGCCCTTGATCATCCACTTAATGGTTTCGAGCTCCTCTGGTTTGACCAGCACCTCACGTGCCTTAGATCCCTCTGACGGTCCAACCACTCCGCGAGTTTCCATCAGATCCATCAGTCGACCGGCCTTGGCGAAACCGACTCGCATCTTGCGCTGCAACATCGAGGTCGACCCGTGCTGTGCGGTGACCACCAGCTCGACTGCCTGAAGCAGATCTTCCAGATCATCTCCAATATCGGGGTCAATGTTGCGCTCAGCCTCAGCGCTCTTATCCTCTGTGACACCCTCGGTGTAATCCGGCTCGGCCTGTGCCTTAGCTGCATCGACTACGGCCTGAATCTCCTCGTCTGTGACGAAGGCACCCTGTAGACGTCGCGGCTTGCCTGCACCCTGTGGGATGAACAGGCCATCGCCCATACCAATGAGCTTTTCAGCACCGCCCTGGTCAAGAATGACGCGGGAGTCCGTGAGTGACGAGGTAGCGAATGCCAATCGCGATGGCACGTTCGTCTTAATCAAACCGGTGACCACATCCACAGACGGACGCTGCGTAGCCAACACCAAGTGGATACCGGCGGCACGGGCCTTCTGCGTGATGCGCACAATCGCATCTTCGATATCGCGGGGTGCGGTCATCATCAGGTCTGCCAGCTCGTCGACGACACAGACAATGTACGGGTACGGACGGTACTCGCGTTCCGAGCCAAGTGGCGTCGTAATCTCACCGGACTTGACCTTACGGTTGAAGTCCTTGATGTGACGGACGCGGGCGGCCTTCATGTCCATGTACCGCTGTTCCATCTCTTCAACCAGCCACTGCAGAGCCGCCGCGGCCTTCTTCGGCTGAGTGATGATTGGCGTAATCAGGTGAGGAATCCCCTCGTAGGGAGTCAGCTCGACCATCTTCGGGTCCACCAGAATCAGTCGGACATCCTCCGGGGTTGCACGCGTCAGCAGCGACACCAACATCGAGTTTACGAACGCGGACTTACCCGAACCGGTCGAACCGGCAACGAGAAGGTGCGGCATCTTCTGGATAGAGTGCGAGATGAACTCGCCCTCAATATCCTTACCGAGCCCAATCAGCATCGGGTCATCGTTCGCAACGGTTTTGGGCGCGTTGAGTACGTCGGCAAGCCGAACCATCTCACGGTCGTTGTTCGGTACCTCGATACCAACGGCTGACTTGCCCGGAATCGGAGTCAGTAGGCGGACATTGTCGGTCGCTACCGCATAGGCAATGTTGGACTGGAGGTTCGTGATCTTCGAGACCTTCACGCCCGGGCCAAGCTCGACCTCGTAGCGAGTCACCGTCGGACCGCGAGAGAAACCAGTCACCGCAGCGTCGACCTTGAATTCTGCGAATACCTCAGTAATCGCTTCAATCATGCGGTCGTTCGTCGCCGTACGTGTCTTGGGGCGCTCACCTGGGATCAACAAGTTAGTCGATGGCAGGTGGTAGTCAGACTCCGGCGTGCGTGCCGACGAACCGGAAGTACCCTCGGCATCCTTTTCCAATTCAGACTTCGGAGTTGTAGCCGGAATCTTAGAGGCATCGATGCTAGAACGAGCGGCAATGGCGTCCATAGTGCGGCGCGTAGCCTCAGAAACCGCATCCCGCGAATCATCGACAGACGACTCGCTCTGCGGCGCACTCGCCGGCGCTGCAGCCTCAGGCTGAACGGGCTGTTTCGGAGCTCGGGAAGCGGAAACACGATTGCGTTCGCTATTGCTAGCTGCAGCAGCCTCCTGCGTCGGGTACTCGGAGTACTCGTCATACTCCTCGTCGGCAGCGTGGTAGTTCGTTCCCCCGACAGCCGGAATAGTCGATTCTGTCTCGGCGGTGTCCCGATGCACAGCATCCGACTGAGTTTCCTCCACGTACTCAGCCGCCGGAAACGCCGGCTCCACCGGGGAGACTCGGTTGGAGTGCTGTGCCCCATTCCGGACATCAAACACTGTGGTCTTTGCCGAATCGTAGTCGACATCCTCAACCTGACGGGCAGGTCGCGGAGCCTGTCGAGTCCTCTGCGGCTCTTCGTCCAAAAGATCGTAGAGGTTACCGTCAGCATCCGGTTCGTCGTAAGGCGCGGGTTCGGGTGCGGATATACGGCTATCCGCGCCACGGCGGGACGCTCGGTAAGCAGGGCGACCGGTCGAACGAGACGAGGAATGTTGCGTGCGGCTGCTGTGGCTTGGGCGACGCTCAATTAGCTGCGTCGGCTGGTCAAAGTCCTCATCGGCATATGCGGTATCGGAATCCCAGCTCGCACGACGTTCCAGCATGTCATCGACATTGCCGTAGGGATCGTCCGATTCCGGCTCGTCGCCGGCACGACGCGAAGACCACTCGGAAAAGTTGAAGTATTCCTTAGTGGCATCGATAAGCTGGCGCACCGTCGCGCCAGAGAGCACCAGAGCGCCGTAAAAAACGATACCCAGCAACAAAACCACGGCGACCCACGAGGTAAACCCGGCTGCTAGCGGCGAACCGATATAACCACCAATTGCGCCACCAGCTGCACGTCGCCCCTGCCAGTCCGCAGGACGACCCGAGCCGATATGCACAATTGCGAGCAGCCCCACCACGATCAGCGAAGCTCCAGTGATGGTAGGTGTCAGACGTTCACGGCGCGGCATAGCATCCAGCATCATTAATACGGAAACAACACCGAGCAGCACCGGAAGTACAAAAGCGCCGATACCAATGAGCGTGCGCACTGCCGTTTCAATGAACTCCCCCACTGGCCCTGCCAGGTGGAACCATGTCGAGCCAGCGAGCACAATCGCCAACGCCAGCACGAGTAGTGCGAGGCCATCCTTCGATCCCGGTTCGCCACCCTCATCGAAGTCTGCGTCGAACTCGTCAGCTGGCACGGAGGCCGGTGCCGGCGGTTCAATTACATCGTCATAGCCACTAGCTGCTTTACGACGCTTCCTACGGGGCTTCGTCGAAAAATCGGCGTCACTTTCGCGCCGCGACATATTCTCCTCTTCATCTCGCTTATTTTTGCGACCGCCTACCCGACGGGCAAGACCGGCCACGCCGCGGGCAGTTTCAGTCCAGGCGCTGGCCAAGCTATTGCCCACGAACGACATGGCGCTAGGAGTGCGCTCGAATTCCTCCGTGGCACTGTGCACGGGGTATCGCCGCGTGGCATCTGTCTCCGCAGAGCGGGAAGATCCACGACGATTGTCAGTTCTGGTTCGGCTGGTCGCAGACATGACCATAACCTTACAGCTAACACCGGATCGTTTTCACATTAGTCACACGCGTGTCATTGTTTAACAGGCGGGCTGCCACGACTGTCCAGAACTGAGAACGTGATCTTAAAGGCTGTTGCGCTTGATGCCCGATTCATCGCCGTCGATGGTGACGCGTACCTCGTCACGGCCATAGAGCCACAACACCAGTTCCCCGACGCTTCCGCGGACAGTCACAACCGGAGCACCCTTAGCACTGTTGTCGATTAGGGTCACCGCAACCCCGTCGTCGCGCATTAGCACCACGGTCGAGGTCGAACCGCGCAACATCATACGGCCGGCAGTAGTGACCAGGCGCCACAGGTCTGAAACTCCGGAGGGTGGCAGCTGACGAACGGTCCAACCTTCCTGGGCACGACGGACGTCCTCGTGGTGAACGAAGTTCTCCGCAGTGTTGACATAGCGGTCTGCCCAGTTCATTGGATTCCATCGCGGAGCACCACTGCCCCACTTCCCCACCACTTCGACGTAGGGCATTCGATTGACCTCAGCGGTAACAGCAACGAGGCGTTCCGAAAGCGCCTTGACGAACATCCCGCCAGCGGCATCCAGACGGTTTTCGCGAATGTAAAGGTGGTTGGCCAAATCCCGGGTTGTCCAGCCCTCGCACAAGGTCGGTGCGTCGGGGCCGACGCTGAGCAGTAGATTAGCTAGGTCTTCACGTTCCCGTTCAGCAAAAGTCATAGCTCCAGACTAGACCAGGCACGGAGAAGCCCGCATCCACACGGCTTTAGGTGGATGCGGGCTCTTACGCTAAACGACGCTCTAGAAACTTAGATGCTTTCGCGCGACTCCTTGATTTCCTCATCGGTGACCTCTTCGGCTGCCTCTGAGGACATCGGCACGATGGTCGGAACAACCATCGGACTGCGACGCCATTTCTGGTTAATGACGCGCTCGGTGCGGCGACGAACTTCCTGAGCCATACGGTATGGATTGTTCTCGCCACTGCCAGCCAGGTCAAAGAGAGTATCGTCAACGACCTGCTCGACGGTTGCGAGCACTTCCTTGGCGTCGTCCGAGTAACCGCGAGCCTGAGCCCGCGGCTTCTCCAACGGACGACCAGTGCGGTTATCGATGACGGCTGTGACGGTGATAAGACCACCTTCACGCATTTCAGCACGGTCTGCCAGCACGTCAGCGTCGACGTCACCCATGGTGACGCCATCAACGTAGAGGTTACCGACCGGAACCTGGCCAACTACACGAGCGCGGCCGTCAACGAGGTCGACAACCACACCGTTCTGAGCGAGGACAACGTTTTCTGGCTTCACGCCAGTGGACACAGCCAGTTCCTTGTTGGCACGAATGTGGCGCCACTCACCGTGAATTGGCATGACATTCGACGGACGGGCTGCGTTGTAGAGGAACAGCAGCTCGCCAGCAAACCCGTGACCGGAGGTGTGAACCTTGGCATCCTTGCCAGTGATAACCGTGGCACCAATCTGGGCCAACATGTTGATAACGCCGAAGACCGCCTCTTCGTTACCCGGTACCAGCGAAGAACTGAGGATAATCAGGTCGCCATCACGGACGGTAATCTGACGGTGCTCACGACGGGCCATGCGAGACAGCGCAGCCATTGGCTCACCCTGCGTACCGGTAGTCACCAGCACGACCTTGTGGGGCGCCATGCGAGCGGCCTCGTTCATCTCCACGATGGTGTTCTCTGGCGCGGTCAGCAGACCCAACTCCTGCGCGATACGCATGTTGCGAATCATGGAGCGGCCGTTGAACGCGACCTTTCGTCCAGCCTTGACAGCTGCATCGATAACAGCCTGAACGCGGTAGACATTCGACGCGAAAGCCGCAACGATAACGCGCTGCTTTGCGTCCATAATCAGACGACGCAGGGTCGGAGCCAACTCCGCCTCGGAACCGGAGAAGCCCGGGATTGTGGCGTTGGTGGACTCACACAAGAAGAGGTCGATTCCCTCATCACCGTAGCGGCTCAGCGCCGGCAGGTCAGTCGGCTTTCCGTCCGGCGGGGTCTGGTCCATCTTCACGTCACCGGTGTGGACAACCATGCCAGCTCCGGTCTTAATGACGATGCCAAGGCACTCCGGAATCGAGTGGTTGACGTTGAAGAAACGCAGATCGAACGGACCACGCTGAATGTGGCTGGTGTCGTTGACCTCGATGACCTTCGGGCGCTGACGGTGCTCCTGTGTCTTGGCCTGAATCAGTGCCAAGGTAAAGCGGGAAGCAATAATCGGGATGTCCGCGCGCTGCTTGAGCAACCAAGGGATAGCACCGATGTGATCCTCGTGACCGTGGGTGACCACGAGAGCTTCCACGCGATCCCACTTGTCTTCCATGTAGGAGAAGTCAGGCAGAATCAGGTCAACACCCGGCTCATCCGAGCTCGGGAACAGCACGCCACAGTCGACGATAATCAGTCGGTTTTTGTACTCCAACACGGTCATATTGCGACCGATTTCGGAAATACCACCCAGCGCGACCACACGCAGACCGTCCTTGGGGGCCTTCGGCGGCGCGGGCAGACGTTGCGTCAAGTCTGCACCCTGCATCGACTGCACTACGTTACGACGGTTGCCGCCACGCCCGCCACGGCCACCCCGCGAATTATTTCCGCGGTTACCGCCACGGCCACCGCGACCACCACGAGAACCGCGGTTGGAAGAATTCGACGAACCTTGGGACTTCTTAGCGTTGCCGGCGTTCTTACGATCACCGGAACGCTGCGAGGACTTCGAGCCGTTCGAGTTAGCTCGACCTTTGTCGGAGCCCTTGGATGCAGAGTTCTTGGACTGCTCTGCTGCAGCCACGTCAGACTCGGAAGGCGGACCGGCCTTACGAGTTACCTTGCGGGCGCGATTGCGTCCTTCAGCCACTACAGAACACCTGCCTTCCGCATAGCTTCTTCAAGCACCTCAAGCTGCTGGTCATTTGCTGCAATTTGCGGCAAGCGTGGATCTCCTATCTCAATGCCCTGCAGACGCAGAGCGGATTTAGCAAAACTTACACCGCCAAGTGCAGCCTGAGCGGCAAACAGCGGAGTCATCTTCGCGTGGGCAGCCTGCGCACCAGCAAGGTCTCCCTTGTCAAAGCAAGAGCGCACCTCAGCCAGCAGCTGCGGGGCTGCATGTCCAATAACGGAAATAAACCCGGTGGCGCCAACAGACAGCCACGGAAGGTTCAGCACATCGTCACCGGAGTACCACGCCAAATCAGTATTAGCGATAATGCCGGCGGCAGCTCCCAAATCCCCCTTGGCGTCCTTAACAGCCTGGATTCTCGGGTGCTCCGCCAACCGGTAAATGGTATCAACTTCAATCGGAATAACCGAACGCGGCGGAATGTCATACAAACACACCGGCGCCTCGGTTGCGTCAGCCACTGCCGTAAAGTGACGGTACAGCCCCTCCTGGGACGGCTTGGAGTAATACGGCGTGACGACGAGCAGCGCATCCGCGCCCGCCTCCACAGAAGCCTTTGCCAGCTCGATGGACCCGGCCGTGTCATTGGTGCCGGCACCGGCCACGAGCTTAACCTCGTCACCCATCTCTGCACGGACAGCTCGGAGAAGCTCAAGCTTTTCCTCAACCGTCGTAGTAGGCGACTCGCCGGTAGTACCGGCCAGAATGAGTGCATCGCAGCCACCGTCTACAAGATGACCAGCGAGCTGCACACCCGCCTTGACATCGAGGTTTCCGTCCTTATCAAAAGGGGTCACCATAGCTACGGCGACGGTGCCGAAAATGTCAGCACCGCGAGTTGACGCAATTCCTGTGCTCATTGTTGACTACCTTTTCTTAAAAATCTCAATCGACTATATCTTCACACTGTACGTGCGATTACCCCTCGAAGGCGTAAGGACTCGACGCGACGACCGACCCATCCTTCAGAGTGTTAATCTCAAAATCCCCAAAAGCAACAGGAGCACAGCGCTGCAGCTCCCGCAGGCAAGCCACTGCCAACTCCCGAATTTCAGCATCGGCATGCTCAGTCGCACGCATCGAAATGAAGTGGCGCCAAGACCGGAAATTACCAGTAACCACGATTCGAGTTTCGGTGGCATTGGGCAAAACCGCCCGGGCTGCCTGGCGTGCCTGCTTTCGCCGCAAGATAGCGTTGGGCTCGTCGGCCCACTTCTCTTCCAGTGCGTCTAATAACTCACCATAGGCGAAACGGGACTGATCAACCGCGCTTTCGAAAACTCGCAACAGATCCGGGTCCTCCGCAATTGCGGGAGGAACCACAACATTGTTGGAACTGGCCGGCACAAACCGCTGCGACAACTGCGAAAAGGAAAAGTGGCGGTGCCGTGTGAGTTCATGTGCACACGAGCGCGACAGCCCACGAACATAGATGCTTGCACTTGCGTGTTCAAAAAGTGAGGTGTGGCCTACCTCAAGCACATGTCGCAGATATCCCCTATTCGTCGCCGTTCGTGGATTGGGCTTGTCCCACGTTTCATAACAAGCCCTGCCGGAGAACTCAATCAATGCTTCCCCACCATCGGCATCGCTATCAAAGTCGATGTCCTCCGGCGGGAAGAAGTTGGTCGCGGCGATTAGCTGCGCCTTGAGAGTGACATTTTCAGACATTTTCAGTTAACTCCCGGCCATTAAAGTCCCAGGAACGGCTCCAGTCCCACAATCAGGCCCGGAAAATCCTCAATCTTGCGCACACCCAGCAGAACGCCTGGTACGAAGCTGGTGCGCGAGTAGGAGTCCTGCTTGATGGTGAGCGACTGCCCTTCTGCACCGAAGATAACGGTCTCGTGAGCCACCGAACCGGTCATACGGACTGCGTGCACCGGAATGCCCTCGACCTCAGCACCGCGAGCACCATCGAGAGTTTGCTCAGTGGCGTCCGGCTGCTCCCCCATGCCGGCTTCCTTGCGAGCACGAGCAATAGCCTCAGCAGTGTGGATAGCGGTGCCCGAGGGTGCATCCTTCTTAAAAGGGTGGTGCATTTCGATAACTTCAGCGGAATCGAAGTACGGAGCGGCTAGCTCCGCCATCTTCGTCGTCAGTACCGCGGAGATTGCGAAGTTCGGTGCAATAAGAACATTGGCCTCACCGGCGGCGTCGTCAAGCCAGCGCTGCACCTGATCGAGGCGCTCCTTGGTAAAGCCCGTAGTACCCACGACGGCGTTGATGCCATTCTTAATGCAGAACTCAAGATTGCCCATCACAGCGTCGGGCTGAGTAAAGTCAACAATGGTCTGCACACCAGCGGTGACAAGTTCATTCAGGTCATCGCCAGAGTCGAGACCCGCTGCCAGCTCCAAATCGTCGGCGGCTTCAACTGCCTCGCAGATGGTGGACCCTACCTTGCCCTTGGCGCCAAGTACGCCGACCTTGATATTGCTCACAGCTATTGTCCTTTCCCAACGAGTTTATCTTTCTCCCTTACCTTAGAATGTGTTGGCCAACTTGTGTGCCAATGCCCCCGTCCGCTTTGCCTTTTGTCGACTTACGACGGGGTTTTTGTTGCGCTAAGATTCCATGTCTTCGACAATTACCTATTTCTGTACCGATATATAGAAAGAGACTTCAATTGGTTTCTGAATCTGAAGATTCCGAACTCAGCCCAAGTTCGGAGGCACCACAGGCCGATGCGCCCAAAAGTGCTTATATGGCCATTTACGTGCTACTAGCTGCGGCATTCATGGCTATCTTGAACGAGACGGTCATGAGCGTCGCAATTCCCGTCGTCAAGGCGGACCTCGGAATCAGCGCAGCTACCGCAGGCTGGCTGACAACATCGTTCCTACTGACCATGGCAGTTGTCATTCCGGTCACTGGATTTCTCATTTCGGCAGTGCCGTTCCGCATTCTTTTCGCGGTCAGTCAAGGACTATTCGTCGTGGGCACTCTCATCGGTGCTTTCGCGCCAAACTTCGCGATCGTTCTGCTCGCACGCATTGTCCAAGCGTCCGGTACCGCAGTGCTGCTGCCGCTGCTGATGACCACGGTGCTCAACGTAGTACCGGAGCATGAGCGCGGGCGCATGATGGGACGAATGAGCGTGGTCATCGCTGTCGCGCCTGCTATCGGACCGACCATCTCCGGTCTCATTCTGGAGATTGCCAATAACAATTGGCATGCGCTTTTCGACACGATGTTGCCGCTCGGCCTAATTGTGCTGGTAGTGGGTGTCATTCTCGTTCCCAATATTGAGGAAAACTCCGCGAAGTCCATCGATATCCTCTCGGTGTTCCTCAGTGCCGGCGCATTCGGTCCGCTGGTGTACGCGCTGAGCCGCGTGGGCGCAGAGTTTTCGCTTATCGACGGAATCCTGTGCGCAGTCGGCATCGTGCTGTTGGTGTTCTTCATCATGCGCCAGCGCCGTTTGGCACCGCACAACCGAGCTCTGCTGGATCTTCGAACCTTCCGCACAAAGAGCTTTAGGCTGTCCACAATCATTCTGACCATTGGTTTCATGCTGATGTTCGGTGTGATCATCATTTTGCCGCTCTACCTCAATCTGCGAGGTGTCGACGTCAAGACTATTGGTTTGATTGTGATGCCTGGTCCACTGGTTATGGGCCTTATGGGACCGGCTGTCGGCCGGCTCTTTGACAGCTATGGTCCGCGCCCACTGGCAATTCCCGGCTCCATTGTCCTTGCCCTCGGTCTTTTCGGGCTCGGCTTCATCTCAGCATCGACTCCGCTATGGTGGATTGTCGCCTGCCACATCGTCCTTGAGATTGGCCTGGGGCTGCTGTTTACTCCGCTGTTCACATTCGGTCTTGGTGATCTTCCGAAGCGCCTCTACCCGGATGGCTCAGCAATCATGAACACGCTACAGCAGGTTGCCGGCGCTGTCGGTACCGCACTGTTTGTGGCGCTGTCAGCTGTTATTGCCACTGGCCTGTCCGGCACTGGTGCAGCAGCTCCTGCCGCCGACGACTTGATTCGTGGCTATAGCATTGCGATGTTTACCGCCGCGGGATTTGCCGTGGTGCTAATCTTCCTCACCACGCTGCTCAAGCCGCAGCGGAAGAAGATTGCATTGCAGTAGCCCCCCCAAGACCGGGGGGGTAATACCGCCTAAACTAGGCGGCTTGCTCCCGGCCCGGGATTTCCATTGAGGGGGCTGCACTCTTCTGCGCTGGGAAAACTATTTTCCGCCCGTTTCCGCGCGCAGTCCCATGGCAAGAGTTGTTGTCTCTCCAGCCTGAACTCGCAGCAAACCGGTACCGGAGCGTAGCGCATCCGGCGGACATGTCATTGGCTCCACCGCAATCGCATTCCCGTGCCCAGGAAATCCTTCTCGTCGTCCGGCGTCCGCAACATAGACCTGGAAAAACCTGAATTCATCATCGGCCCAGAGCACAGCACCCTTGCCATTTGGCCCAACCAAATGCGCTTCACGACGGCGCGGTGAGTCACTCCCCGCTGTCTCCTCGGCAGCAAAGAAGCAGTGATCCAGCCACAGTCCATCCAGGGATACTCCCTCTCGAAGGCTGGGAACCACCGTCTCGGCTGGCACCGCTGGGCCGGCGGGCAAGTTTCGAATTGGCTCCAGTGGCAGGTTTTTATCAACGGGCAACCGCAGTGTGCAACTGCCGAAGTCAGCGCCCAACGCGCTTAAATAGGGATGCCAGCCCAGACCAAACGGGCACTCCCTATCGCTGCGATTATGCACTGTGAACTCCGCCGATAGGCCATCTGAGGCTGTGACTTGCCAACGCACGGTCAGACCGAGTTCCCAAGGCCAGCCCGGCTGCGGCTCAACTTCCACGCCCAAGGTGACGCTGCTGTCATCAGAATCGACCACAGACCAAACGCGATCTGCAACAAACCCGTGAATAGCATTCGCCCGGGACGGCTCCGAAATATCTAGCCGATGTACTTCCCCATCAAAGATGAATACTCCGTCAGCGACCCTGTTCGGCCACGGAGCCAGGAGCGTACCTGCGGACAACGGTGGATTGAACCCTTTGGGATAGTCAGTCAGCAGTGGCAGGCCACAGTACTCCAGTGATCTCGGACCACCACCGAACTGGGAAATACTTGCGACATAGTCACCGGCCGCAATGTCAATGAATTCATGATCGTGCGCGACAAGTTGCATGCGCAAATCACCTTCCACGTGGGTTCGAAAATTAATCCGTTCGAAACCCGAGATTAACCCAAAACAAAAGCGCGGTTAGGTCAATTTGTGACCTAACCGCGCCCTCGCTACTCGCGTTGTCGGAGGCTACCTACAGCACATCCTCCGTCGTCAAGCATTAGTTGTCTTCGACCGGAACCAGCGAGATCTTGCCGCGGTTGTCGATATCAGCGATTTCGACCTGAATCTTGTCGCCGACATTGATGACATCCTCGACCTTCTCGATGCGCTTGTCGCCACCGAGCTTGGAGATGTGAATCAGACCGTCACGGCCCGGAGTCAGGGAGACGAAAGCACCGAAAGCGACAGTCTTCACGACAGTGCCCAGGTAGCGTTCGCCGACCTTCGGCAACTGCGGGTTAGCAATCGCATTAATCTGCTCGATTGCAGCGTCCGCGGCCTTACCGGAAGTTGCCGAGACAAATACGGTGCCGTCGTCCTCGATAGAGATATCAGCACCGGTTTCCTCGGTGATGCCGTTGATGGTCTTGCCCTTCGGACCGATGAGCTCACCGATCTTCGAAGCCGGAACCTTAACGGTGGTGATCTTCGGAGCGAGACCACTCATCTCGTCCGGAGACTCGATGACCTCAGCCATGGTGGACAGGATGGCCAGACGTGCATCACGAGCCTGGGACAGAGCATCGGCCAGAACCTTCGACGGAATACCGTCGAGCTTGGTGTCCAGCTGCAGTGCGGTAATGAAGTCCGCAGTACCAGCGACCTTGAAGTCCATGTCACCGAATGCGTCTTCGGCACCGAGAATATCGGTCAGTGCGACGAAGCGGTTTTCACCGTCAACCTCGCCGGAAACCAGGCCCATGGCGATACCGGCAACCGGAGCCTTCAGCGGCACACCGGCGTTGTACAGCGACAGAGTCGAAGCACAGACCGAGCCCATGGAGGTCGAACCATTGGATCCAAGAGCCTCGGAGACCTGGCGAATGGTGTACGGGAATTCCTCGCGGGACGGCACGACCGGCAGCAGAGCGCGCTCAGCCAGTGCCCCGTGACCAATCTCGCGGCGCTTCGGAGAGCCAACACGACCGGTCTCGCCGGTGGAGTACGGCGGGAAGTTGTAGTGGTGGATGTAGCGCTTGGAGGTAACAGGAGTCAGCGAGTCAATCTGCTGCTCCATCTTCAGCATGTCCAAAGTGGTGACACCCAGAATCTGGGTCTCGCCGCGCTCAAACAGCGAAGAGCCGTGGGCACGCGGAATCAGACCGACCTCAACGCCCAGGTCACGAATGTCGGTGACACCACGACCATCG
Source organism: Corynebacterium sp. HMSC077G07 (assembly GCF_001809225.1). Classification (NCBI taxonomy): domain Bacteria; kingdom Bacillati; phylum Actinomycetota; class Actinomycetes; order Mycobacteriales; family Corynebacteriaceae; genus Corynebacterium; species Corynebacterium sp. HMSC077G07. Next base: position 87,154 of record NZ_KV796524.1, read on the forward strand.
ATGCGGAAGCCCTCAGCCAGAATCTTCTCACGGACAATCTGCTTCATCACTGCGTTGTATGCAGCGCGAATCTGCTTAGATGCAGCTTGCTCGTCGACATCATCGGAGACGAAGCGCTCCAGCAGCTGCCCCTCGACGTCCTCCATGTACTCATTGGTGGCGTCATCTCGTTCCTGCTTACCCGGGATGGTGAGCAGCTTGACCAGCTTCTTAGCGGACTTCTTCTCGACTGCGTCAAAAATCTCATCGCTGTATGCCGGGAACAGCGGGAACTCCTGCGTTTCCTTCGCTGCGCGCTCAGCCAGACCCTTCTGTGCCTCACACAGAACCTTGATGTGCGGCTTTGCTGCCTCGAGGCCAGCGGCGACGATGTCCTCGGTCGGCGCCGGTGCACCGTCAGCAATACGCTTGACGACGGTCTCCCCTGCTCCGGCCTCCACCATCATGATGGCGACATCTTCGACGTTCTTGCCGCGACGCTTGCGGGTGACGATACGGCCAGCGACGACCATCTCGAACAGAGCCTGCTCGTGCTGCTCCTCGGTCGGGAAAGCGACCCATGCACCCTCTGGGTGCTTGTCATCAGCAACGAGCGCGATGCGGACGCCACCGACAGCGCCGGAAACCGGCAGCCCGGAAAGCTGAGTTGCAGCTGACGCGCCGTTGATTGCGACAACGTCATAACGGTCCTTCGGATCCCAGGACATGACGGTGACGACAACCTGTACCTCGTTGCGAAGGCCCTTGACGAAGGTCGGACGCAGCGGACGGTCAATCAGACGACATGCCAGGATGGCGTCGGTGGACGGGCGGCCCTCACGGCGGAAGAACGAACCCGGAATCTTGCCCGCGGCGTACATACGCTCTTCAACGTCGACGGTCAGCGGAAAGAAATCAAAGCCCTCGCGGGGCTGGTTGGAAGCGGTGACGGTGGACAGGAGCATGGTCTCCTCGTCCAAGTAGGTGGTCACCGAACCATCGGCCTGACGAGCCAGCTGGCCCGTTTCAAAGCGAATGGTGCGGGTGCCGAAATCACCATTGTCGATGGTGGCAACGGCCTCGGTAATACCGAAATCCTCATCAAAGAAAAATTCAACAGCCTTGCTGTTGGCCATAGGTTTCTTACTCCTAGAAATAGCGGCGATCATCGATGTCGCCTGTAAAAGATCGAATGAACTTCGTTTGCGTCACGCATTCTACCAGCTAACGCGGAAAGTTCTCGTATTGGACGGATCGGAGATCTCTCACTGCATCTGGGTTCTTGCACCTACGCGGGGTTCTAGGAGTTTGCGGGGCGGGGGCACTTATCGATGACTTTTCTTGACTCATCGATGGTTTACCGTGTCTTATCGACGAATTACCGTGTCTTATCGATGGGGCCCCGGCACTTATGCGCACGCTTTCGATCACCCCCTCCACATGTCGATGAGGGATTCACTTGTGGCCACGCTACAGCGCATCGATGAGTGAATACCACAACGACAAGTGAACAAAAAAGACCCGCCGTGAGCTTCCATCCAATGGAAACCCAAACGGCGAGTCTAAAAAGCTTAAAAGCCTTGAATTAACAGAGCAACTTACACCAATGAAGCTCTGACAAACAAGACATTAGGGAGAACCTTAGCGACGCAGACCCAGGCGCTCGATCAGCTTACGGTAGCGCTCAACGTCGTTGTCCTGCAGGTACTGCAGCAGGCCCTTGCGGCGACCGACCAGCAGCAGCAGACCACGACGAGAATGGTGATCGTGCTTGTGGAACTTCAGGTGCTCGGTCAGCTGACGAATACGTGCGGTCAGCAGTGCAACCTGAGCCTCCGGGGAACCGGTGTCGGTCTCGTGCAGGCCGAACTCCTTGAGAATCTCAGCCTTTTCTGCAGTGTTCAAAGCCATGTAAATCTAACTCCTTGAATCAAATTATGGTCGTTTTTTCAGTCCACATTCTCGGCTCTTCCGGAACCAAACAGCGTCTGGCAGCTGGTTCCCCGCAACTGCTTGTGGACCGCAGTCACAGCCGACGTTCTACTTTAACAGCTAATCGGTCTTAGCCAAAATGGCCTCGGTGTCTGCCACGTCCTGGTTCATCCGGTCAATGAGCTCCTCGACCGAGTCGAACTTCTCCATTCCGCGAATCCGGTCGACAAACTCAACCTGCCCGGCGGTGCCGTAGAGGTCCGCATGACGGTCAATCACGTAGGCCTCGACCGTTCGATCAGTGTCTCCAAAGGTCACATTAGTGCCCACCGACACGGCCGCTGGGTAGCGCACCCCAAACTCGATATCGCCCTTCGGGTCCGGCTCCGGGCGGGCTGCCGTCGGCTGAACCGTGAACCATGCCGCGTAGACACCATCAGCCGGGATTGCTAGGCCCTCAGCGAAGTCAATATTGGCGGTCGGAAAGCCCAGCTGCGCTCCCCCACGCCCCTGACCTGGAATAACATCACCATCGACACGGTAGAAGTACCCGAGACACGAGGCAGCTGCGGACACCGCACCGTCGGCAAGCAAACCGCGAATACGTGTCGACGAAACACGTTCGGTCGAGTCCGCGGCAGTGACGTCGAGGAGGTCGACGATGGTGACGTCGACCCCACACTTACGGCCGTGCTCCGGCATAGTCTCGGCGGTACCTGCGGCCTTCTGCCCATAGGTGAAGTTCTGGCCAACGAAGACGGCCTGTGCATTCAGTTTGTCGCGGACAACGGTGCGTACAAAATCTTCAGCGGGGATACTGGAGAAGTTCTTGTCGAAAGGCACGACGAGCATGGCATCGATTCCCTCCGCCTCTGCCAGCTCGGCACGACGGGAAACGGTGGACAGCGCCGGCGGCACCTTATCCGGGGCAAACAGCGCTACGGGATTGGGGTCGAAAGTCATCAACAGCGATTTCACGCCACGAGCGCGAGCGTCACTGACCGCAGCAGCTATCAGGCGCTTATGCCCAAGATGAATACCATCGAACACTCCGATGGTTACGACCGTGTCCCCCAGGTCTTCGGGTGCATTGTCCAAGCCATACCAAATCTCCACAGAGAGCCAGTGTAACTGGTCACCGTTTAACACACCGCATATAGCGCAACATAGGATTGCGTCTATGACCGACTTCGATCCGATTGCAGACTCCGGCATTGTCATCGTCGACAAGCCCCAAGGCTGGACAAGCCACGATGTAGTGGGCAAACTCCGTCGCATCTTCCGCACCAAGAAGGTCGGCCACTCCGGTACCCTCGACCCAATGGCCACCGGTGTGCTCGTCCTCGGCATCGGCCGCGGCACCCGTTTCCTGCCACATGTCCACGCCGACACGAAGTCCTACCAAGCCACCATTCGACTCGGCGCTGCCACGCTTACCGACGACGCCGAGGGCGAGTTGCTCTCCGAATCCTCGGCGGCATCGGTGACTGATGAAATGGTTCGAGCGGAAATTGCGAAGTTCACCGGCACAATCATGCAAAAACCCGCGGCGGTATCAGCGGTGAAGATTGACGGTGTCCGCGCCTACGAGCGCATCCGCCGTGGTGAGAAGGTCGATATCCCTGCGCGCCCAGTGACAATCACCCGCTATGAGGCTCTGGACATCCGCCACGACTCCGATCCTTCGCGCCCCGGGGAGTGCATCGATATCGACGTGGAGGTCGACTGCTCTGCCGGCACTTTCATCCGCGCCCTAGCTCGTGACTTGGGGGATGCACTGAGAGTCGGTGGTCATCTCACTGCTCTGCGGCGTACTGCCGCCGGCGTTTTCACTATTGATGAGGCGTTGACTATCGACGAGCTCACGGCGAAGGCCGAGCAGTTCGACACCGCCCATCCAGAAATTGCGGAGATGCGACGCCCAGTCCCGGAGCGCGCCGCTTCCTTGCTGCCGATGAGTCTGGACGAGGCCTGCCTGCGTTGCTTTGATACCCGCGAAATTACTGAACAGCAGGCGGCTGATTTGGCTCAGGGCAAGTGGCTGGAGCCGATCGGAAAACCTGGAGTCTATGCGGCGGTGTCACCAACGGGAAAGGTTCCGGCGCTACTCACAGAATCTGGCAAACGGGCTAAGACGGTCTTCGTGGTGCGCCCGGCCACGCTATGACTACCTCTCAAGGATTTTAAGACTGCTCGAGCCACACCGCGGTTGCAACGATGCCTGCACCGCGAGCCCAGAAGCCCTTTACTCCGCGGAAGGCGCCGGGAATCTCACGGTGAAACGTTAGCTGTAAAGGTCCCCCTGTGAGTCCTCGGGAAAAACCTCGCGCTGCTATCCGTTTCTTCCTCGGTTGCACGGAGACTTCGTCGAAGTCCAGCCACTGCCCGACTATCGGCTCCCAGAGTTTGTACATTGATTCCTTGGCGCTAAATTGCACCAGCGGGTCAAGGCGTGCTTCGTCAGTGAGCAAGACTGCATCGATGATTCCTAACTCTAGAGTCTGCTCGACCTCGACATCGATGCCAATCCCCTGCAGCTGTTCAGCGCTCGCGGACACGGCTGCCACGGCCCTGCCGCAGTGGCTAATTGACCCCACGATCCCTTGTGGCCACAGCGGCGCTCCGGTGGCCGACATGCCAATCCCATGTGGGGCAGACTCTCCTAGCCGTTGCACCGCCTCATGCGCAGCGAGGCGCCCTCGGGTGAAATCACGGATTCGAGCAGGTGCTGCACTATCAGACAGCCTCAACTCAGCAGTACGGAGCTGCTGCAATTCCGCATCACTAAACGGACGCTCGGCATTGGAGTCAATAACCAGCCGGCTACCGGCGGGCAAATGCCTGGCCAGGTACTCCTGGACGTCGGCAAGCACACTCATGAGCTGATGCCGTACCATTTCTCTCCACGGAAACGGGTAGCGACAAAGATGAGTCGCAGAATCATGAAGGCCAAGAGACCGCACCACACGCCGGTCAGCCCCCAGCCAAATGCCTGCGCCAGCCAGACCGGTGGGAGGAATCCGCACAGGACCGCGCTAACGGTGGCGTTACGGAGGAAGGCTGCGTCGCCGGCGCCGAGCAACACGCCATCGAGCGCGAAGACGACACCGCCAATAGGAATCATTGCGACGAGAATCCACCATGGTCCAGCGGTGACTGCGTCAATCACGCCTGTGGCGTCGGTAAAAATGCGGACGATACTGGCATTACCTACTGCGAAAACAGCCGCTAGGCCGAGGGCAATGACGCTTGACCAGACAGTCACGCGCTTGCCAGTCCAGCGGGCAACGGCCGTGGAGCTACCGCCCAACGCTGCACCGACGAGCGTCTGTGCAGCAATCGCTAGCGAGTCGAGCACCAACGAAATCAGGTTCCACAGTTGCAGCATGACCTGGTGCCCACCGAGCGTGGTCGGCCCAACGCGGCCAGCAACCGCTGCGGCGGAGAGGAACGCTACCTGGAAGGACAAGGAGCGAACGATGAGATCGCGGCCGAGGACCAGCTGGCTTTTGATAATGGCGCCATTCGGGCGCATGGAAAGCTTGCGGCTAGAGCACTCTTTGAAAAGACTGCGGAGGAACAGTCCGCCGGTAATCAATTCGCCGAAGAGAACGGCCAGCGCAGAGCCCTCGAGACCGAAGGCGCGGACCAGCGGCACAATCACAATGGCGGCCGGAACAAGGCCTGAGAGCACAAATAGCAGCGGCGCGCGGGTGTTTTGGATACCGCGCAACCAACCATTTCCAGCCTGCGCAATCAACGTCAGCGGAATGGCGAAGGCAGCAACTCGCAACCACTGCCCGGCATCATGAGCGACCTCCGGATGAGGAGCTAACCAACCGGTAAATACTGGTGCCAACCCCACGATGATGGCAAAGAGGCTAAGGCCCACAAAGATGGCGACCCACGTCGCTTGCAGTCCCTCTTCAACCGCCTCGTCCACGTTGCCCCTGCCAAAGGCTCGCGCTGATCGGGCGGTCGTGCCGTAAGCCAAGAAAGTAAGCTGCGTAGTTACCACAGAAAAAACCGTCGAACCAGCGGCAAGCGCCGCAAGCTGAACAGCTCCAAGCCGACCGATGACAGCCGTATCCAGCAGCACATAGAGTGCGGGCGCGGCAAGAACACCCAACGCTGGCAGCGCAAGCGAAACGATTGCGCGAAGGCTGACATCTGACTTCGCACTGTGCCCGGTTCGCTCTATGTCAGTGTGCTCAATCTCAGTGTGCTCCTGAGTTTCTCGCGAGTCCGACAATCCCCTAGGCCTCGCTCGTGCCTCGGCGTGCCTGGACTGCGACATCGCTGGTGTCCAGGATGGCCTGCAGCAGCTCATCCTTGCTGCACTCCCGAGTCAGACCGGCGGCACGCTCGTGGCCACCGCCGCCAATTTCCAGGGCGACCTGGGAGACATCGACAAGCTCGCGAGAACGCAGCGAGACTGCCCACTGGCCTGGCTCATACTCCTTAAGTACAGCACAGACGTCGGCCGCATTAGTCGTACGAACAATGTCCACGACCGATTCAATCTCATCGTGGCCAACTTCGGCGGTCTGGTCGTGCTCAATGACGACGTGGATTAGGCCAGCGCCGTCGCCCCACTCGGGCACCAATGTCGCGGTGGAAAGCACCTTGCCCAGGAATGGAAGGTAGGCAAACGGATGTTCTTCCAGCAGCTGTGCACCAATCGTGCGCGGATTGAGCCCCTTATCCAGCAGGCGCGCCGCTGCAGTGTGCATGCGGGAATGGCCGAACTGGAACGATGCGGTGTCCGTCAACAGCCCTGCATAGAGAGCATGAGCCATCGGCGTGGTCAGCTTGATACCCCAGACACCAAAGAAGTCCAGGAGCACCATGGTCGAGGACTCTGCGCGTTCGTCAACCATGTTGACGGACCCAAAGCGAGTGTTGGTCGCGTGATGGTCAACATTGATAACGCGGTCGGAGGCCATCACGCGATCTTCCAGCGCACCGAGGCGCCCCGGGCTTGCGCAGTCGACAGTCACCCACGTGTCAATGTCTTCATCCAAGTCCGTGTACTCGACAAATCGCTCCCATCCGGGGATGGTCAGCAGCGACTTGGCTGGCAAATCGCTCTCACCGTAGCTGGCTACAGCCGAAATGCCACGCTGTACAAGTGCCATGACCATCGCAGATGCAGCACCAATCGCATCCGCATCGGGGTGAACATGGGCAATGACGCCGACCTTCTTGGCGTCGGCAAGCATATCCTGCATCTGCTGAATCGGCTTGGACATGCGGCGATTAATCGCCTGGGAAAGCTGGTGAGCTGCCTGCTCCTGAGCCTGCGGAGAAGTGGTCACGTGGGTGCCCCTTTCATCGATAGATGTGGCCGGTGGAGAGTTTTACTCCTCGTCGCGGTATGGGTTGGCATCGCCTGCGGGCTTTGCGTTTCTAGCCTGCTCAGCCAATTCCGCGTCGCGCGCGCGAGTCTTATCGAGCAGCTCCTCAAGGTGCGCGGAAATCTCCGGCACCGTGTCAACCTCAAAAGCCAGCGTCGGTGTGTAGCGCACACCGGTGCCACGACCGACCAGGGAACGTAGCTGCCCCTTCGCCTTTTCCAGCGCTGCTGCTGCCGACTCGTAGTCCGGTTCCTCGTCGAGCGTACGTCCGCGCACAGTGTAGAAAACTGTGGCGTCGTGCAAATCGCCGGTGACGCGGCAGTCGGTGATAGTCACAAACTCCAGCCGCCGGTCCTTAATCTCACGCTCAATTGCGCTAGCGACAATCTCCTGAATACGCTTGGACAGCCTGCGCGCGCGTGCTGGATCTGCCATTTTTGGCTACTCCCTATCTATCTCTACCTGTGCGTAACGATTCGTAGCTAGACCCCATTTAGCGTGGGGCCTGAAGTGCCCCTTCGCTGACAAAGACCCATTTGGGATCCGGCAAAACGGTTCAATACAAAGGACTGCTAATACTAACACGCAAAACACTACTCAACTTCGAACCGCATGTTTCGCGACTTCGCCCACACCCGTTTACCGAGTGCAGTCAATTGCTTCGCCGCACGCTCGCCCTTTGTTACTAACCCATTAATCATCACGACAACACTGCCACCACCATCGATGTCATCGACGGCATGGGGAGTCGCTACTACGGAATTGCGCAGCTGAAACGCAGCCTACCCGTACGCTCTTAACGGCGCTCCACGAAGTTGTACATAGGTAACCCATTAACATGAGAGCAGTCAGGCAGTGAATCCATCACACTGTCCTGCAATGGTGTTTCTCCCTCGATGCCGAAAATCCATTTAACCGCAGCATTGCCTAAATCCAGCGGATGGAAAAGGTAACTTACCTCACCATTTTTATCCTTGGGCGCCGCGCTGCCATGGGTTTGTTCCCATTCAGCCACATCCGTCGGATGTAGTACCTCGACGTGTTCACCGTTAGCGAACGGTACCTCGAAATCCAACAGTCGTCCAGAGCTGAAAAACCGCTGCATGTCAAAATCATAGTCTTCGCAGCTTGCTGCTAATTCCCTGGTAGGAGTCTTGTAGTGGCAGAAATCGACAACACTATTGATGCACAGTGACCAACTCTCGCGAGGATCGTTCGCCAACGCTGGGTCCTCAATAAGGTCGTATACGTCGTCGGTCCCGAAAAGCAGCGTTGGCCCAAACGCTACCGCGTGGAAGTACCAATTATGACCATCCTCAATGGTTTCTTCGGAATCAAAGGCGAATTTCCCTGGCCAAATCTTGTCCAATTGCGCAAGAGTCTCCTCTGCGCTCGCAGGAGGATAATTCAAAATATTCGTTCGCGGCAGTTCATCTGAGAGTGCAAAGAGATTAGTTTTGAAGCCCATAACGATCACGATACGCAAAAAGGCGCTCCCCGAAGGGAGCGCCTTATCAAAGTTCACGCAGTGTTTAGCTTACGTCGCTACGTGCGCGGAACCTCGACCATCTCGTAGACCTCGATAACGTCGTCGACCTGGATGTCCGGGTAGGACAGCACCATACCGCACTCGTAACCGGCTGCGACCTCGGTGGCATCGTCCTTCTCTCGCTTCAGCGACTCGATAGTCGCCGAATCCGTAATGACGTTGCCGTCACGAACCAGGCGAGCCTTCGCGTTGCGGCGGACCTTTCCGGACTCGACCATACAGCCGGCGATGAGGCCAACTGCGGAGGACTTGAAGATGGCGCGAATCTCTGCACGACCAATCTCCTTCTCCTCGTAGACCGGCTTGAGCATGCCCTTCAGAGCAGCCTCGACATCCTCGATAGCACGGTAGATCACCGTGTAGTAGCGGATGTCAACGCCCTCAGCATTGGCAACCTCGGTGGCCTTGCCCTCGGAGCGAACGTTGAAGCCGATGATGACGGCGTCAGACGCAGCAGCCAGCGTGACGTTGGTCTGCGTGACAGCACCGACACCACGGTCGATGATGTTCAGAGCGACCTCGTCGTCGACCTCGATCTTGAGCAGGGCTTCTTCCAGTGCCTCGACGGTACCGGCGTTGTCGCCCTTCAGGATCAGGTTGAGGGTGTTGGTCTCCTTCAGAATCTCGTCCAAGTTCTCCAGGGAGACGCGCTTGCGACGACGTGCTTGCAGCGCATTACGACGACGTGCGTCGCGGCGGTCTGCAATCTGGCGGGCCGTACGATCCTCGTCAACAACCAGGAGGTTGTCACCAGCACCCGGTACGGAGGTCAGGCCGAGCACCTGAACCGGACGGGAAGGACCAGCCTCATCGACGTCGTTGCCGTACTCATCGACCATGCGGCGAACACGACCATATGCGTCACCGACAACGATGGAATCACCGACGCGCAACGTACCGCGCTGAACGATAACGGTTGCCACCGGACCACGGCCACGGTCAAGATGAGCCTCAATGGCGACACCCTGAGCGTCCATATCCGGATTGGCGCGCAGATCCAGCGAAGCATCGGCAGTCAACAGCACTGCTTCGAGAAGCTGATCGATGTTGAGACCTTGCTTAGCGGAGATATCGACGAACATAGTGTCGCCGCCCCACTCTTCGTCAGTGAGACCGTATTCAGTCAGCTGACCACGAATCTTCTGCGGATCTGCAGTTTCTTTATCGATCTTGTTGACTGCAACGACAATCGGCACATCAGCGGCCTTGGCGTGGTTAATAGCCTCAACCGTCTGCGGCATGACGCCGTCATCAGCTGCAACAACCAGAATCGCGATATCGGTCGACTTGGCACCACGAGCACGCATGGCGGTAAACGCCTCGTGACCCGGGGTATCCAAGAAGGTAACCTTGCGCTTCTCACCGTCGAGCTCCACCGGCACCTGGTAGGCACCGATGTGCTGGGTAATACCACCGGACTCGTGGCCACCGACGTTGGCCTTACGAATCGTGTCCAACAGGCGCGTCTTACCGTGGTCGACGTGACCCATCACAGTTACCACTGGCGGGCGCTGCTCCAGGTCCTCATCGTCGCCCTCGTCCTCACCGAACTGGAGGTCGAAGGACTCGAGGAGCTCGCGGTCCTCATCCTCAGGCGAGACGACCTGGACCTTGTAATCCATCTCGTCGCCGAGCAGCTGCAGGGTCTCGTCGGAGACCGATGCAGTTGCCGTCACCATTTCGCCGAGGTTGAACAACGCCTGGACCAGCGATGCTGCATCGGCGTTAATCTTCTCAGCGAAGTCAGACAGGGATGCACCACGTGCGAGGCGAATGGTCGTGCCCTTACCGTTGGGCAGCTTAACGCCGCCTACCACGGATGGTGCCTGCATTGCCTCGTACTCGTTGCGCTTCTGACGCTTCGACTTACGTCCGCGACGCGGGGCGCCTCCTGGTCGCCCGAATGCACCTGCAGTTCCACCGCGACGTCCGCCGCGACCACCGCGCGGTCCGCCACCCGGGCCACCCGGGCCGCGACCACGGCCGCCGAAGCCACCGCCACCGCCACCGCGGCTTGCCTTTGCAGGCATCTGCCCCGGGTTCGGGTGCGAAGGCATCATTGCCGGAGTCGGACGATTGCCGCTCGGCTTATTACCGCGGCCCTGTCCACCCTGCGGGCGAGGGCCACCCTGGCGTGCTCCCGGTTTCGGGCCCGGACGGCCGTTTCCACCCTGCGGACGAGGGCCACCCTGGCGTGCTCCCGGTTTCGGGCCCGGACGGCCGTTTCCACCCTGCGGACGCGGCATGTTGGACGGCCGCGGTGCCGGACGGGAGGATCCGCCGGTCGAGAATGGGTTGTTCGCCACACGCGGTGCGCGTGCGCCTGGCTTCGGCCCTGGCTTCGGGCCAGCAGGCTTCGGCGGGCGTGGCATTTCTTGTCCCGGCTTCGGCGAACGGGACGGTGCAGCTGGCTTGGCACCCGGCTTTGCCGCCGCTGGTGCAGCAGGCTTAGCGCCTGGCTTAGCTGCTGGCTTGGCACCCGGCTTTGCCGCCGCTGGTGCAGCAGGCTTAGCGCCTGGTTTTGCAGCTGGCTTGGCACCCGACTTAGCAGCAGCCTTGGTAGTTGGGGCCTGGGCAGACGCGTCAGCACCTGCGCCAGCATTCTTCTCTTCGTAGACCTTCTTCATCTTCCTGACGACGGGTGGTTCCACCGTCGAAGAAGCGGTCTTAACAAACTCGCCCTGAGCCTTCAGCTCGGCGAGTAGTTCTTTGCTGGTGACCCCGAGCTGCTTAGCGAGCTCATGGACACGTAGCTTTCCGGACACTGCTCTCCTCACTAGTGGGGGCCGAGCAGCGCCCGATGGCGGATTTGTCCGCGCACCGAGAGCGCCTGCAGGGCTCCCTCTTATCTATTGCCGTTCATCGCTGATGCTTCATCGTGTGCTCATCAGTGTTCAGGTCTTTCTGTTGTCATTTTTCCTGCCTCCCTGCTTAGCGACACGCACATCGTCAGCGGGGGCGAAACCCTCCGCCGCTTCGTAGTGCGTGGCGATAAACTGTTTAACCGGAAACGCATCTACCTGCGTAGATACCTTCAGTGCGCGGCCAAATGCACGGCGCTTGTCGGCGATCTCCCAAGCCTTTAGTGTTGGGGTGATCCAGGCACCTCGCCCCTGCATCCGACGATGCGGATCAGCAACGACGGCTACTGAGCCATCTGAACGGGTGGTGGCGACAATGCGTAGCAGCTCCGAGCAATTGTGGCGCTGCTTAGTTGCAATACAGGTACGTGTGGGTGCAGGCGTATGAGTTGTCGAATTCGGGTTTAGCACCCGCGAAGTCGTCATACTCCTGACGCACCCACCTTCCTGCTAAGAAATTCAGCGCGAAAATTCGCATAGGAAAATCACGCCTTGTCGTTTGGCCACCTCCCAGCATAACCCGAAAAGGCGGAAAAGTGCCAACCCCCTAGGCACTTTCCCGCCACTTTCGCAACCGCTGGGACGCTGACGTTGTGTCTACTCCGCGTCGGAGTGGATATCGATTCGCCAGCCGGTCAGACGAGCCGCCAGACGGGCATTCTGTCCCTCCTTGCCGATAGCAAGAGAGAGCTGGTAGTCGGGCACCACAACGTGTGCACGGCGCTCGTCCATGTCCAGAATCTTGACACTAACTACCTTGGCGGGCGCCAGCGAGTTACCAACGAACTTCGCCGGATCCTCGTCGTAGTCGATGATGTCAATCTTCTCGCCCTTGAGCTCATTCATAATCGAGTTCACACGCTGACCGCGGGGCCCAATGCAGGCGCCCTTAGCGTTGAGGCCCTTGACCGTGGGGCGTACAGCAACCTTGGTGCGGTGACCGGCCTCGCGCGCAATGGAAATCAATTCCACTGCCCCATCGGCAACTTCCGGAACTTCAAGTTCGAAGAGCTTACGAATGAGCTCCGGATGCGTGCGTGACAGGTGAATCGCAACACCGCGCGGTGTCTTGTTCACACCGACGACGTAGCACTTGATGCGGTCACCGTGCTTGAGTTCCTCACCTGGCAGCTGCTCAGCCGGCATCAGAATACCGTCTCGGCCGTTGGCCTCCGAACCGATGTGGACGACGACAATGCCCTTTTCATTGGCATAGACATCGCGCTGGACCACGCCGGAAATGACCTGATTAGACAGGTCTGCGTATTCGTCGAGAACCTTATCGCTCTCCGCATCCCGCAGACGCGAAAGGATGGTCTGACGAACAGCGAATGCAGCGGTACGCTCGAAGTCCTCCGGAGTGTCGTCCCATTCGGAGATGAGATTGCCCTCGTCGTCTCGCTCCTGGGCAAAGACTATGACGTCACCGGTCTCACGGTCGATTTCGACGCGCGCATACTGTGCCGGTGCGGTGGTGTTACGGTAGCTTTCACGCAATGCTCGGGCGACCAGTCCCAGCATTTCGTCGACAGGAATACCCTTTTCCTTTTCCAAGGTTCGCAGGGCAGCTAGTTCAATCTTCACTTGTTATCCTCCAGCCTGGTCAAGGCATCGTCATAGTCTAGTCCCGCAAAATCCTTCTCGGCTGCGGGCGGATTAGAGAATTCAACTTGTACCACTGCACGGGCCACATTGGTTAATTGGACACGCTGGCCAACAGCCTTCAAACGTCCCTTTGGCCCCTTAGAGGTAACGAGAATGATGGATTCTTCATCCGGCGACAGCGCACCAATGCGGGCTGCAATCGCGGAACCGTCGGCAAGCGAAATCTCCGCAATACGACCACGGTTACGACGCCAGTGCCGAGGCTGAGTCAGCGGTGCGTCAATACCAGGAGTGGAAACTTCCAAGGTGTAGCCCTGAGCGCCGAAGTCCGCTTCACCACGTGCCTCCGCGGCATCCAGAGCCGAAGATACTTCATGCGTGGCTTGTTCCAGAACATCGAGGTCAGGACGCTCATCTGCGTCAACCAACACAATGACCTGTGACTTTGCGCCGGCGCGAACGACCTTGACATCTTCCACATCCAGGCCGATTTGTGCGAGCGCCGGGCTCACAAACTGTTCAATTTTCTCGGGTGCGGGTATCGCCATAGTCGTAGAGTCTACAGGTCAAGTACTAGGAATTGCGCACCTGGGCACTTTCCCGCACCGCGTTGACACAAAGTGCCGCCCGCCGTGGCACCATAGTGAGGTGATTGTTGAACCTCCCGCCCCCAGTTTTGCTTCCGCATCGCATCGCACTCGTACTCTCTCGCGCCGTGGCTTCCTCGCTGCTGCCCTCGCCGTGGGATCACTTCCTGCGCTTTCCGCGTGCTCGCATCTGGTGGCACCGCGCCCCGATTACGCCATTGAGGTTCTCCATGCGCTGGCGGCGCGCGATGCACAGTCGCTTAGCGACGCCAATCCTAACCTCGCAGCTGTGCGCTCCGCGCAGGTAACCGAACTGGATAAGGAAATCACACGCGCCTGCGGTACCCACAAGGACGGTAAACCTGTCGATGAATGTGGCTCGGACGTAGCAGTCCCAGGATCCCTGGTTACCGGTTCCGATGCGAAATTACTGCTCACGGACTCGCGAAACAATCCCGTACTGACGAATGCCCTGGATTCACGCACTGCATTGCGGGAGGAGCACACTGCGCGCCTCGCCACGGCTGTCGATGGCGGTATCGTCCTCGCTCTGCGTGTTGCGGGCGCTGAGTGGGAGGAGCTTGTCCCATTGATTCCCAGTGACAGGGATGAAATCTCGGGTGCCGAAGAACAGATGACTAAGGCACTGCAAGCCGAATACATGATGATCTACGGTGTCGGCGTAGCCGCACCACGTGTCGGAGGCGATACCACTACTGCTCTTTTGGCTCGTGGCGAGCGCCACCGTATTTTGCGCGATCGTACCCGACTAATTTTGGAGGATTCCGACGTTGAGGTGCCGGAGAGCGCACCTGGCTATATGCCGGAAGGCGCTCCTTCGCCAGATACGGCACCCGTCGATTACATGATTGCATTGGAGCGCTATTGTGCCCAGGCGTGGGAAGACGTATTGCTCGCTGCTAATAACCCTCGGATGCGTATGTTCGCACTGCAGGCAGCTGGCGTGGCTGCCGCCGGAGCGGCAGCGCTAGGTGGCAACAACTTGGAGCCGTTGCCCGGGCTCTAAGCCTTGCGAACCAGCTCCGCGACGTGAGCTGCAATGCCGTCAGCGGCGACCTCGTCGGTCTCGTTGGTCAGGCGGTTACGCAGCTCCACCTTGCCGTCCGCGTAGCCACGGCCAAAGATGACCACAAACGGCATACCCAGCAGCTCGGCGTCCTTGAACTTCACACCGGGGCTGACCTTCGGACGGTCGTCGAAAAGCACCTCAATGCCCTGCTGGCTGAGGTCTTCCGCCAGCTGTTCAGCGGCCTCAGCTGCTTCGGCGTTCTTGCCGGCCACAGCGATGTGAACCTTGTACGGTGCTGCGGCAACTGGCCACTTGAGGCCTTTTTCATCCAACTGCTGTTCTGCGAGGACAGCGACCAGGCGGGATACGCCAATGCCGTAGGACCCCATCGTCGGACGAGCACGCTTACCGTTGACATCGAGGATGTCGATTTCAAAGGCGTTGGTGTACTTGCGGCCCAACTGGAAAATGTGACCGATCTCGATTCCGCGCTCGATCTTTAGCGTGCCATGCCCCTCCGGAGCCGGGTCGCCGTCACGCACCTCTGCGACATCGCAAATACCGTCAATCTGGAAGTCGCGACCAGCGACCACATCGACGATGTGCTTGCCTTCCTCGTTGGCTCCTGTAATCCAATTAGTGCCCTCCGCCACGCGGGGGTCAGCAAGGACCTTCACACCGCGATCGGCGAGCCCCTGCGGGCCGACGTAGCCCTTGATCAGGAAGTCATTGGCTGCGAAGTCCTTGTCCTCCAGCAAGCGCGCCTCACCCGGTTCAAATGCGACTTCAAGACGCTTTTCATCGACCTCACGGTCACCGGGAACCAGGATTGCGGTGAGCTGTTCCGGCAGGGCGTTGCCCTCCTTATCGACCTTCTTCGGGTCGACGGCGACGAGAACGCACTTCAAAGTATCGGCAGCAGTGACCTCGCGTCCGAGGTCCGCACCATTGGCCCAATCAACAAGCGCTGCGATTGTGGTGCAGTTCGGAGACTCGTAAACCTTCGCCTCCGGTTGTCCCTCAATCGGCTGCGGTTCGACTGCCGGAATCTTCACGGCTTCCACATTGGCGGCGTACTCACCGTCGGTGGAGACTACGAAGGAGTCTTCGCCACTTTCGCTAACAGCCAGGAACTCCTCGGAGGCCGAACCGCCCATAGCACCGGAGGTGGCGTGGCAGATTTCGTACTT
Organism: Corynebacterium sp. HMSC077G07; assembly: GCF_001809225.1. Taxonomy (NCBI): domain Bacteria; kingdom Bacillati; phylum Actinomycetota; class Actinomycetes; order Mycobacteriales; family Corynebacteriaceae; genus Corynebacterium; species Corynebacterium sp. HMSC077G07. The sequence continues at coordinate 103,244 of NZ_KV796524.1, forward strand.
AATGCCCAACCGGTCAAAAATTCGCTGGTAGGCACCGCGGTGCTGCTGATAAGAATTCTCCAGCCCCTCGTCGTCCATGTCGAAGGAATAAGAGTCCTTCATCACGAACTCGCGGCCACGCAGAATACCTGCACGCGGGCGAGCCTCGTCGCGGTACTTGGTCTGAATCTGAAACAGCGTCGTCGGGAAATCCTTGTAGGAGCTTAAAAGATCCTTGACAGCCAGCGCGAACATCTCTTCGTGCGTCGGCCCCAGCAGGTAGTCCGCGCCCTTGCGATCCTTCAGACGGAACAGCTCGGGGCCGTATTCGGTCCACCGATTCGTCGCCTCGTACGGTTCACGCGGGAGCAGTGCAGGGAATGCCAGCTCCTGTGCGCCAATGCCTTCCATCTCCTCGCGCACAACCTTCTCTACGTTGCGCAGAACCTTCAAGCCCAGTGGCAGCCAGGAGTACACACCAGGGGCAGTTCGCCGGATGTAGCCGGCACGGACGAGCAGCTTGTGGCTAGGGACCTCGGCGTCAGCTGGATCCTCGCGCAGTGTGCGCAGGAACAGCTGGGACATTCGCGTAATCATGAATGCTGATTTTACCCGTCGATCATTCTTCGCAACATGCGGGGCATTACTATGGTGCCCATGCTCGTAGTCCTACCCCCATCTGAAACCAAAGCCACTGGTGGCAGCCATCCCGCAGTGGACTTTTCCTCGCTGAGCTTCGGCTCCCTCAACCCCATCCGCGAGCGCATTGCAGCCGATCTCGTGGAGTTAAGTGCGAACAGGGAAGCTGCGATGGAAACACTGAAGCTGGGACCACGGCTTGCTGACGAAGTCACAGCTAATGCCGCGCTCCTAGAGTCGCCGACCATGCCGGCTCTCGAGCGTTATACCGGGGTGCTCTACGACGCACTCTCCCCCAGCGATTTGCCGGAAACCGGCCGTGCTCGACTCGCCATCGGGTCAGCACTCTTCGGTGTCATTGGCGGAGACGACCTCATCCCCCACTACCGTCTCTCTGGCACGGTCAAGCTCCCCTTCGCGGATCAGCCTGCCGACGCAGCTCCGACGATGAAGCGCCGATGGGGCACCGCCATCACCGAGGCTCTCAAGGATGTCGACTTCCTCATCGACCTTCGTTCCGGCACCTACGCCAATTTGGGCAAAGTCAAGACCGCGACAACGATGACCGTGCTCACCGCCGAGGGCAAAATCGTCAGCCACTTCAACAAGCACTACAAGGGCCTATTTGCCCGCGCCATCGCCCTTTCCGACACGGCACCGACCTCCCCCACAGAGGCCGTCGACATCGCACGCGCCGCAGGATACGACGTCTCGCTTGACGACGACACCCTCATCTTCCGCGTCCCGGAAAACTAAATGTCGTCGTTGTAGCGCTTCCGGCCTGCCACAATGGCGGCAATGAGCGCGATGACAGCGATGAAAATGCTGTCGTATCGCGAGCCTTCTCCGCCGAGGAGAAGGAGGCGGAAGATGATCATGGCTCCGAGGTAGAACACCAGGAAGGTCGCAGCGCCCATCCAGATGGCGCTACGCAGCTGATCGTCGGCAAGCAGTCGGGTAACAAGCCCTGCCTTTTGCTGCTCTGGCTCACGCTTCCTCGACTTGTTGTTCTTACTCATCGCCCTCATCCAGACCGGCGACTTCACCGATGACGATAACCGCGGGCGGCTTGATTGCCTCTTCGACCATTTTCTCGCCAAGCTCGCCGAGTGTGCAGCGTAGCGACCTCTGATTCGGCAGCGTGCCGTCCTGGATGACCGCAGCCGGAGTCTTCGGGCTGCGGCCGGCCTTCATCAGAGCCTCGGCAATCTTTGGCCCGTTCTTAACTCCCATAATGATGGCAATAGTGCCGTGCATCCGGCCCAGCGCATCCCAATTGACCAGCGATTTCCTGTGCCCCGGTGGGACGTGACCGGACACAACAGTGAATTCATGGTTGACGCCACGCATAGTAACTGGGATGCCAATCGTCCCCGGTACCGCCAGTGCTGAAGTAATACCCGGCACAACGCGAACCGGTACCCCAGCCTTCTGCAGCTCCTGAAGCTCTTCAAAACCGCGGCCGAAGATGTACGGATCGCCACCCTTGAGCCGGACCACAAAGTAGCCCTCACGGGCACGATGAACTAGCAGTTCATTGATGCGCTCCTGAGCCATGGCGCGGCCGTAAGGAAGCTTGCCGGCATCAATAATCTCGACATCCGGCTCCAAGTCACCGAGCAGCGACAGTGGACCGAGGTGGTCTGCAACGACAACGTCGGCAAGCCGGAGCAAGCGACGCCCCTCAACGGTAATCAGACCGGGGTCGCCCGGGCCACCGCCTACGAGTGCGACCTGACCAGCGAGGTCCCCAGCGCGCGACGCGCGACGGCCGGTCAGCGCCACAGGAGTAAGCGGGCTGGAAGCCCCGGTTTCATCGTCGACGAGAATACCTCGGCGGTGTCCCTCTAGAGTCACCTCACGCAACAACGCCTCGTCACAGCAGACCATGAGAGCCTTGCCCCAGCTCATCGCCTCGGTAAAACCGGTGCGGGTCAAAGTAATACGGCCGTCTGCAGCCCAGGCCTCAATCGCAGTTGTTACTTCCCCACCTTCACACACAGTGACATCAGCGCCAGAGTCCAACAGCCGAGGAATCACGCGCTCTGCAGCCGTGGAACCGCCAATCACCAACACACCGTAGTCTTTGAGAAGCAAACTCATAGCTAACACTTTACCCGGCGCACGAAGCGACAAAGCGACTGACGTTCCCCGGCGCACCCGCCGGATGAACATGCAGGTAACCGGCATGAATCCGCCCAGACTCGGAAACGAAGCCGTCGCGAACTGTTTCGCCTTGATATCCACGCCAACCCCAGGCTGGTTGCCACCCGGCCGCAGCAGCGACACTTGCGGTGTCATCGGTTAGGGCTGTCTTGTGGAACTCGTGACCGCGCACGCGCGTTCCTACCGGGCACAGCACAGAATCAGTCAGCGCCACAGCCTCCCGGTACCCCAGCTTCAACCGTGCCATGTGCGCTCGCCCCGGGATGATGCCACACATACGGCGCCCACCGAGAT
>NZ_KV796525.1:0-132815 GCF_001809225.1 Corynebacterium sp. HMSC077G07
GGCCACGCTGACCTCCGAATACATTACACACATGCCCCTATTTAAGCGAATCCGCTGGTAGAACCTGGAAAACGAATCACTTTAGTTAACTCTGTATGCCAGATTTGAGCCTTCCTACGGCTCGGGCGCTACTTTTCAGCAACTCAGCAATTGACCAATTACTTAGTCAGAGCCGCCTTGTCACCTGCGAGTCGTCGCCAAGCAGTGGCAGACGCGACCCCCATCAGCGCACCCGCACCCAGAAACACGCTGCCTGCACCCATCGCGGTAGCACCCAAACCAGCAACCGGCGGCAGGATGACCTGCGCCAAGCGGTTACCCATCAGTCGGATGGATAGCGCCTGAGCGCGCACCTCGGCATCCACCAGGGAGCTCACCCACGTCATTGACATGGGCATGACAAAACCCCACGCCAAGCCACAGATACCAACCGCGACAACCATCAGCCACGCACTCTGTAGCCACGGCATTGCCAAAAGCGGCAGGACACCGGCACAAACTGCAATGATAAGGACTCGATTGCGATTAGCTCGGTGCAAAACAGTCGGCATGAGGGCTCGGGAAATAATCGCGAGGCCACTACGCGCACCAAGGATTACCGTCACCTCGGCAACACTAAAGCCCAGTTCGCGTCCCAGCACCGGCACATATGCCGTCAACAGGTCAATGGCTACGATGACCGCAATTGATACAGCCATGGCGCTGGACATGCCGTCGATACGCAGGATGCTTAAGACCGATGCGCCGCTGGCTTCGGCCTGCCCCGGCCGCCTCTCGTCCATCCGGCTGCGGTCGCTAACAGTCGACGCCGGGGATTGCTCAGTTGAGCTAGCAGCTTGCACTTCGGCGGCTGCATTCGCTTCGTGCCGTCGATAAGCAGTTGCGACCGGCCAGCCGATGACCAGGGCGACCGCGCCGATTCCCGTCATCACCCAGAGCGCGAAAGTTGTAGCGGTCATAGTGCTGCCGTCGTGGTTGGGAGTGAGCAGACCTGCACCGACAATGCCGAGGAACTGCCCGACGGAAATTCCGAGCGTGAAATAAGCAAAGAGGCTATCGAGCCCGGCGACGCCGCCACGCAGGTGCGAAACCATGCCTTGAGCGGCGATGAGCGTGGTCATGTGGGCAAAACCCAGGGCCACGTAGCCGAGCAGAAGAATAGGTAGGTTCGGCGAGAGCGCCATTACTGCTGCCGCGATGACGGTGGCGACGAGACCGGAGTACATGACTTCGGTGGCGCGATGACTGTCGACAAGCTTGCCGGCGGGAAGCGCAATAATAAGAGGTACAAGTGAAAATGCGGCAGTGAACCAGCCGACGGTGGCGGCGGAACCGCCAAAATCGAGGACTCGCCAAGAAAGCAGCACGCGACCGCCGTTGAAAACCGCTTGTCCCAACACAGTAATGAGAACCAATAGGCCGAACCAGCGTCTCATACCTGTTTGTAACTCCCCTTCTCCTGTGTGGTCGTACTCTTCGCGGGGCGATTTCTTTGCACGTCAATACCTAAATTGATCGGTGCCTTCTCGTCGACTCGCACTCCTGCCAACCCGCGAAGAGCGGTCAAAGTGATGCGGCTTATTAAGAATAGTCCCTGAAGTTAAACATGTTTAGCGCATAGAATGAATTATTCGGGCATCCTTGTCGATGTAACCGGTTTGCTTATTTAGTTAATAAAGAATCAGGAATTAGGAGCCATGCTTGAACGCACATTGGTGTTCGTCGATACGTCATATTTATTGGCGAGCTTTTACAACTCGTGGGAAACCGGAGCCCGCGGGCAATTAGAAATCGACCTTAGAGAAGTAGTTAGTGTCCTTGACCGAATGATTAACCAGCAGCTGAACCAGCCAGTTCAGCGGCAACTTTGGTACGACGGCATCCCGGAGTCGGGGCCGCATCGTTACCAGCGCTCACTGCGCACGATCGATGGTGTGCAGCTGCGCGCAGGTCAACTCATTGAATGGGGTGACCGACGGACGCAGAAGGCCGTCGATACTCGGCTCGTCGCAGACATGGTTGTCGCCGGCCTGCGCAACCAAGTTTCCGATATCGTGCTGGTCTCGGGCGATGCGGACATGCTGCCCGGCGTCGCTGAGGCTTCGGCTGCCGGTGTGCGTGTGCATCTCTACGGCTTCGGCTGGGACTCCATGTCCGGTGCACTTCGCCATGCCTGCGATTCGACGACAATCCTCGATCCCCGCGAGGACTTCGCCGACGCCATGCAGCTCAATGTCCTCGAAGGCCCAATCCCGCCGGTCGTCCGCACGAATAAGCCGCTGGGCGATGCCGAACCAATCGAAGATCTCGGCGCTACCTGCGTGCCGGATACGCGCATCACTCCTCCGGGCGAGGGCTCGCTTGACGACGGCACGGAGAACACTCCCTCCGCCGCCGACGGTGACGCTGCTTCGCCGGAGGCCGGCACTCCGGAGGTTCCGCAGGACCAGCGCGTTGTGCCATCCCCCACGGCTGACAGCGACTCCGACTGTCGCAGCGAAGACAATGCCGCAGCCACGCCGACGGCCAAGGCCGACTCGCCGAAGTTCAACGAGGTCGAGCACGCGGCCAAGATGGGTGCCCGGGAAATCCCGGCGCAGGCTGAGCACCGCGCTGAGGTAGAGCGCACCGGCGGTTCGGAAGCTACACGGGTGGATTCCGCTGCTTCGGGCGTTTCGGCTGCCTCACCAGCGCAGCCAACGCAGCCAGCACAGCCTTCTCCAGCGACCATGCCCGGCGCGACAGTCAACACTGGCAGTGGGGCTGGTAACGACACTGTGAACAACACCGGAGCCGAGCATGCAGGCGCGTCTGCCTCCGATTCCGCGTCGTCGACTGCAACCGGCAGTGGGGAGTCGGCGACGGAGTCGTCGACAAGCGAAGACGGTGCCAACACGAGTACGCCGAAACCAAGCCCGCGGCCGAATCCTTCGATGATGGCGCCAAGGAGGAAGCTGCGTAGTCGATACGTGCCCCTGCCGAACGAGGTGTGGGCATCCGCGGGTTTTCAGACGCCGTTCGATGTGGGACAGCAGTACGCGAACTGGTGGTACGAGAATATTGCAAACGAGCAGGCGCGCGATAGTGCCCACTTGCTCTCTGGTGGTGGGCTGCCACCGGACATTGATCGTCCGCTGCTGCAGTTTGCGTGCGAAACCCTGCACGAATACACGCTGACGGAGACGCAGCGCGTCAATCTGCGCGATGGTTTCCACGCCGGTATCCGCGGAGTGCTGCTCGCGCGGAAGAACGGCGAATTGGAGTAATAGCGCGCCTCACGGATTCGGCAGTTTCGGTGGCTTCAGCACTGCTGGCGCTACTGTCGCTGCTGGCGCTGCTGGTGCGAGAAAGTGTCGGGGTTTATGTCAGTTTAGGGTGGTTTTTCCCGCTCAAACTGACATAAACCCCGACACTTTCTTGTTGACGATTGTTGGCAACTGGTGAACGCTACTTCGCTTCGTCTGCGTCCGTTGTGGTGTCCTCAACGGCCTCAACGGACTCGGCGGACTCGGCGGCCTCCAGCTCGCCGGCGTTATCCTTCGCGGCAGAACCGGATTCGAGAGCAGCGTTTTCATTATTCATCTGGGCACGAATTTCGGCCAGACGCATGTCAGCAGCGGCATCGCGAGTCGAAGTCTCGATCTCAGCCATACGACCTGCCTGTGAGGATTCCGCGAGCTCCTGAGCGCCCAACGCATTGGCGTAGCGGCCTTCAATCTTCTCACGGACCGAATCCAAAGTCGGCACATTCGGATCCTCGGAAATACCCTGCATGCTCTGGAGAGTCTTCGACGCGGTCTCTTGCATCTTGGCCTGATCGGCCTGCGACTCCAGCTTGCGGATATCCTGCTTAATCTGCTCGTAGCGAGCCTGCGACTGCTGCGCCTGACGCTGTGCCTCCTCAGCAGCAGATACGGCCTGCTGGTGGAGCTGCGTAGTATTTTCCAGCTCCTTTTCAACATTCACCAGCTGGGTGGCAAACACCTCAGCAGTGCTTTCCATCTTCTGTGCAGTGGCCTCATCGCCCTTGGCACGAGCTTGATCCGCATTGGCGAGTGCCTGCCGGGTGTTCTCGGTAATCTTGTCACGCTCAGAGGTCAACCGCCCCAGCTGCATTTCCAGCTGATTGCGGTTGCCGATGATAGCCGCAGCCTGACGCTGAATCTCCTGATGGCGCTGACGCTCGGCCTCAGCTGCCTGTGCAATCTGAACCTTAGGATCCGCATTGTCCTCGATCTTCTTATCGAACGAAGACATCATGTACTTCCAGCCCTTGGCAAATGGATTAGCCATGCAAATCCAACCTTCCTCAACATATGCGGAATAACTAATCGGAACCGAGAAGATTCCATCTCTTAAAAAATTGTACGTGAGCTAGCTCGCTCTCTCTCGGCAAACGGAAAGAGCTGGTTACCGACAAGCAAGACTCCCCCAGAGTTGTAAACTCTCTAAACATGGTTCATTGCCCTCAACGCACGTACCGCGGACTGGCCGCGAGTCTCGCCGCGGTAATTACTCTGTCAGCAACTGCGCCGCTGGCTAACGCGACAGTCACCGCAACTGCTGACTCCACCGATACCGGTGCATTTTCGCAGGTAGTCGTAGCAGCTCCATCGTCAACGGAGCCGGCTAAGCCCTCCGACGCAAAAACCAAGAAGACCACCGAAAAGCCAACTGAAAAGGCTCCCGAGAAGAGCACAGGGCGAACCGCAGAGAAGTCGGCGGAACAGTCGGCTGAGAAGTCGACCGAGAAAACCTCTTCACCGACATCGGAAACGTCCTCGACGGAGCCGTCGGAAAGCACTGTGAAAAGTGAGCCGAAGGAGTTTCCCCCACTTGTGCCAGGGGCGAAGACCCAGTGGGGCCTTGGCGTGCAAACTCGTCTCGACGAAGTGACTGAGAAGTTCGACGCTAAGGGCGGCATGCTCGGCATGGGCATTCTGGATCGCCAGACCGGTGAGTTCATCTGCAACTCACACTGTGATGATGTTTTTCGCCTCGCCAGCCTGATGAAGGTATTCGTCGCCGACGTTGTGGCCTATTCCAACTACACGCAGCCGAAGAAGGGCGAGATTGTCGCTGGCCAGGGTGATATGCCGGTTGAGGGCAACCCCGACGCCATGCTGCGCGACGACATGATTCGATACTCCAACAACGAAGCAACTGACGAGCTGTGGGATTCCTACGGCGGTGTACGCATCGTTGACAATGTCCGACAGCGCTACGGCCTCTCGGATAAGACTGTCGGCTCACCTATGTGGGGAGCCACCACCAGTACGCCAGCCGACATGGTTGCCTACTTTGACCGGATGCTGAGCGAAGAAGGCGGGCTGAGCGACACGGAGACCAAATACATGCGTCAGCTGATGTACTCACTGCCGCGCTACTCCTACGGCGATGCAGACCAGAACTTCGGTCTGCGTGCAGCGCTACCGAAGGAAACGATTGCCAACAAGTCCGGTTGGTACGAAGAGCAGCACACCACTGCCGGATTCCTTGGCGACGATGACCGTTACGCTATCGCGGTTCTGGGCAAAAACCTGACCGCCAACGAACTCACCGAAGCTGTCAAGCACGTGTTCCCAGACGGGCAGGTTCTGCCAACAGGTGAGAAGGAGACAAAGCACGCCCGCACCAGCGCACCACTGTCGATTGAGGAGGACTCAAACAAAGTCGCTCCAGCCCTGTGGGCGCTAGTAGCAGCACTCGCTGGCTTTGGTATTGGCTGGCTCATTCGTGGCCAGCGCGCGGACTAGATACAAAAAGCCCCCGCGCGCTTGAGGGCTAGTTCAGGCGCGGGGGCTTACGCGGAAGTGCTCCAAGTCGGAAAACGCACAGTATGCGGGCTGAACCGCAGAGTTTACTCGGTAGCGCTATCCTGTGCGGCCTGCTCGGCAATTTGCGCACGGACATCATCCATGTTCAGCTCCGAAGCCTGGCCAACCAGATCGCTCAGGGCGGCCTCCGGCAGCACACCAGAGTGCTGGAACAGCAGGATTCCCTCGCGGAAAACAAACAGCGTCGGAATCGACTGAATGCCCAGGGCCGCCGAAACCTCCTGGTTGGCATCGGTGTCCAGCTTTGCGAACACTACCTCTGAGTGCTTCTCCGAAGCCTTCTCATAAATCGGGGCGAACTGGCGGCACGGACCGCACCAGGATGCCCAGGCATCAACGAGCACAATGTCGTTGTTCTGAATAGTCTCAGCGAAAGTCTCGTTCGTAATATCAACAGTTGCCATGGGTCTAACTCCTCTTACTCTTTAACGTCGTGTTCTAACTTCACGTTCTTTACGTAGGTTTTTACCCGTTAGTCTCCCACAACGCACGCGGGGGTCGTTTCATTCCCGCCGGGTTCGCGGGAACGTCGTAAAGCGGCGCGTGCTAGTGGTTGATGCGGACAGTGTTGGCCTGTTTACCCAGGCCATCGATGGTGATGACCATTTCCTGGCCATCCTGAAGGTAGGTCTGCGGGCTCATGCCGTGGCCAACACCCGCCGGCGTTCCCGTGGAGATGACATCGCCCGGGTTCAGCTGCACGAACTGTGAGATGTAGGCGATCAACTTTGCCGGGGAGAAAACAAGGTCCGCAATCGGTGCATCCTGGCGCAGCTCTCCGTCGACGTATGTGCGCACCCGCGCGGAGTCCGCATCGAAAGCATCAGCCGTGAGCATCCACGGCCCGAAAGCACTGGCGCGCTGCAACGTCTTCCCCTGTAGCCACTGCGCGGTGGCATACTGGAAATCGCGCTGGGTGAAGTCATTCATAATCGCGTACCCAGCGATAGCGTCCTGCGCCTGCTCCTCCGACACCCGCAAGCAGGTCTCACCGACGATAACCGCGAGCTCGCCTTCGTAATCGAGCTTCTCCGCGCAGGCCTCCGGCACTCGGATATCATCCTTCGCGCCAGCGACGGCATCGGCAAACTTTGCGAATAACGTCGGCACCTCGGGGCGCTGGTGCCCCATCTCGTCGATGTGCGCGGCATAGTTCAGGCCGACGCAGACAATCTTGCCCGGCCGCGTAATCAGCGGTGCGAACGCCCACGCGCTCTCCGCCATGACGTTGTCAGGGTTGTTCCCCGCCTCCGCCAAGAGTTCTTCCGCTTCACGACGCCACGTTGGCCGCGCTAACACATCTCCGAGACAGTGGTCATCAAAAAGGACCGCTACCCCGTCGCCGAGAACAGCGGCGCGGGTTGCACCCTGATATCGCAACGTTGCTAGACGCATGGCTTTCTCATTTCTTCATGGCTATTCTCTGTGTCACTTCTGCCGCCTGATCGGCTCCCGGTTCCACGCTACCGCCTTGTTGAGCTGAATTAGGAAGCAGGTTCGCTCTTAGGCTGCCGCGGAGCCTCGCCTTCAGGCAGGGAAGAAGGATTCTGACTGCGCTGAAGGGCACGCTGCCCCGGCGTAGTCATGCGCACTACCCACGCAGGACGGACAAAGAGCCACCCGGCACCGATGGCAAGCAGCAACCTGTGCAGACCAAGACACAGCATCGCCGCAATGATAGTCACCAGCGGCGTCATGATGACCAAATGTGGGTCCTTCGGCAGAATGAGGTCACAAATAATCATGACCACAACCAACATTGGAATGTGCATGAGGAAGATAGGCAGCGTTCGGCCGCCAACCTTTTCAAAGGGCACAACTAGGCGAGTGTTCTGCAGCATCGCCATAATATTGATTGCAGCCAGTGCGCCAGTGGTGGACAGGTACACGCGGGTGAAGCCGACGTTGCCTTCGTTAAAGCTCGAGTAGGTCGCCTGCACCCAGATCGCCACCGACAGGAACGCCGTCAGCGTCACTAGCAGTGAGAGGCCGCTGCGACGCTGTGCCATCCGGAAAATCCAGGGCGCACCGTACATGCCCAGCACGTAGAAGAACAGCATCTTGGTGACAAAGTCCCACGACCAGCTGGACGAGGCAAAAGGTGCCCATGCACTAATGAGGCCTGTAACGATGAGCTGAATCACCGGATGTACCCAGCGAAATGCTCGTGTGAGAATTGCGAACAGCGCCAGCGCCCACAGGAACCAAAGGTAGGAAGTTGGTTCGATGATCGCGTGAAGCGTGTTGTAAATTCGCGGCCCCCACGCGCTGTGGTCCGTGATCGGCGGCGGAGATACTATGCCATCGGCATCCACGTGCGTATACGGCATGAGGAAAAGCACGAAGTCACGCAGTGGAACCCAAATCACGTAGAGATAGACCATCACCCAGATTCGGCGATTGGCTAACTTATGCCACGACTCCTTAAGTGCCTTGCCGGCGAACAGCCCAGATAGCAGGAAAAACAGCGGCATACGGATTGGTCCGAGGAAGAAGTTAATCCCCGCCCACTGCGCCGTGTAGTAACCGTGCGCTTGCAGCTCTGTGATGGCATGGCCAAGCACAACTAAAAGAATGCACAGCCCCTTAGCCGCATCTACCCAACCGACGCGCTGTTTCGGCGCACTCTTCTGCCTTTTCGCTTTGGCCTCCGCTGCCACGGGAGCGGCAGTTGGTGACATAGTGCTTCCCCGCTTCCCGACGACTCCGCGTAACCCTCAAAACCTTCAAAACCATCAACGCACGAAAACTCGCCCTATTGACTGTCACTCACCTTACCTAGCCACCCGGATTGCACTAATTCTGGGTGGCTAGGCCAGGCACCTAGAGAGAACCGCTGGGCTCCTCCGCCAGGTTGGCGAACCTGGAGTAATGCAGCTGGTGGGCCACAGCAATGCTTCCGGTCGGTCCACCACGGTGCTTTGCGACGATAATATCCGCCTCACCAGCACGTTCATGGTCAGCCTCCTGCGAGTCCGGCCGGTAAATCAGCATGACGATATCGGCATCCTGCTCCAGCGAACCCGACTCACGCAGGTCCGAGACCTGTGGCTTCTTATCTGTGCGAGCTTCCGGACCACGATTCAGCTGCGAAATTGCAATCAGCGGTACCTCGAGCTCCTTCGCCAACAACTTGAGCTGACGGGAGAACTCCGAGACCTCTTGCTGCCTGGACTCGACTTTTTTACCCGAGCTCATCAGCTGCAGGTAGTCGACCACGATCATCTTCAGATCGTGCTTCTGCTTCAGCTGACGTGCCTTCGCGCGAATTTCCATCATGGTCAGGTTCGGCGAGTCATCAATAAACAGCGGAGCATCACGAATCTTGTCGCCGACCTCGACCAGCTTTGTCCAGTCCCGCTCATCCAGGTCACCGGAGCGCAAAGATGCCATGTTGATCTTCGCCTCTGCGGACATGATGCGCATCATGATTTCATTGCGCGACATTTCCAACGAGAAAATTGCGCTGGTCATGCCGTTGCGAATCGAGGCCGAACGCATGAAGTCCATTGCAAGCGTGGACTTACCCACACCCGGACGGGCCGCAATAATCACCATCTGACCTGGGTGAAGGCCATTTGTCAGCTTGTCCAGGTTGGTAATCCCCGTCGGCACACCCTGCGCCAGACCGCCGTTTTGGGTAATAAGATCCAGTTCCTCCAGCGTGTCATCCAGGACATCGGCGATGGGAACGTAGTCATTCTTCGTGTTCTCACGTCCAACGCTGAAAATGAGCTGCTGCGCCTCATCCACCAGCTGCTCCGGCTCCGTGTCCTCCGCGCCCGCATAGCCAATCTGGGCGATCTTCGTGCCGGCCTCTACCAGGCGACGGATTGTCGCCTTCTCCGCAACAATGCGGGCATAGAACTGCGCATTCGCCGCCGTTGGCACCAGGGAGGCCAAGGTGTGCAGGTACAGCGGACCACCGATGCGCTCCAGGTCTCCAGTTCGATCCAGACGACCTGCCAGCAAAATGGGGTCAATTTCCGAGGACTCACCGTAGAGGTGCAAAATCGCCGAGTAAATCGTCTGGTGCGCCGGTCGGTAGAAATCCTCCGGTGTCAGCTGCTCGTACACATCCGCAACGACCTCTGAGTTCAGCAGCATCGCGCCGAGCACACTCTGCTCCGCCTCGATATTGTGCGGCGGGGTGCGCTCAAAAGTCGCGCCCGCGACCGCACTCGCACGAGCGCCACGACCACGGTCTCGCTCCCAGTCCCGCGCCCCAGATCCGCTTGCCGACGATCCGTTGCCCGAGCTCTGAGAGAAGGAATACTCCTCCGGTGGCGCATCCTCTACCGGCGGTTCCGGGGGCAGCGGAACGTCATCGAAGGAATCATCGTGGGAATTCACCGAGTAGGACGACGCCTCGTCCCCTGCTCCTGAATGACCACCATCACCTACAGGCTGACTCATCGTGAGCAGCTCCTCCCCTTCTGGACCACTTAGGTGCCTTTTCAACCCTGTTGCTGACTGACCGTCACACTCAATATGCCTGTTCCGCCCGCCAGCATTGGACACCTGACTACCTACCGCAGTTATACCTGCTCGAGCGGATTGACGGACCTGTAAAAGTACCCTTTAAGGCCCCAGAAAACAATCCTCGACAGGGGTTATCCCCGAAGTTATCCACAGCACCTGTGGATAAGCCTGGGGAGAACATGTGCACAATCAAGAAAAGTCCAGGTGAACGGTCCGTAACCCTAAACCGCCGCTTGAATGTTAACGGGGGTAGCGGAGTTTCAACCCGAAAATATTCTATCTACGCAGGTCAGTGCGTATTTGCCTTAATCCTGCACAAATGTAATCCTCTGTTACCCCTTTAGCATCGATGCTGCTCATGCGGAGATTATTAACGATGAATTAATAAAAATCTCGTGCACTCCAGAAGAGTTATCCACGGCAGCCAGGCAAGTTACCCACAGGTTTATCCACAGAAATCATTGTTAGCCTGTGGACAAGTCGTAGACGCTCTTTCCAGCACCTGCATAAAAGGCTTTAAACCAGCCTTAAACCACGAAAAGCCCTGACCTTTCACTACGAAAGATCAGAGCTTCACGTGTGCTGTTGTCATTGGGCCTCAGAGCCCGCGCAGTCTTTAAACGCGGTGCTCGTCAGCCGCCGTCAAAGTAAAAACTCTAAACCGCGAACTTACGCGGCGACGACCTGTACGGAAACATGCGCGGTAATCTGCGGGTGCAGCGCGATGTCAACGGTGTGCTTACCAAGGGACTTGATCTGGCTCGGAGCAAGCACGACTGCGCGCTTGTCGATAGCCTGACCGGAAGCCTTACGAACTGCATCGGCGATGTCACCCTTGGTGACAGAACCGAACAGCTTGCCATTTTCCGAAGCCTTCACAGCAACGGAGACGTTGTCGAGCGAATCAATCTTCTGCTTGACTTCACGTGCATGGTCGAGGTCGCGGATAGCGCGAGCCTCCTGGGCACGACGAATGCCCTCGATCTGCTTTTCTGCGCCGCGGGTGGCAACAATTGCCAGTCCGCGAGGAAGCAGGTAGTTACGTCCGTAGCCGGCCTTGACCTCAACGATGTCGCCTGCGACACCGAGCTTGTCAACGTCGGCGGTGAGGATCAGCTTCATGATCCCTGCCTTTCGCTGGATATGTCTTTAAAAGATTATGAGAATTGTGGATGCTAAATCTGCTGCAAACTAGTCACGTAGTGCCGTGGCTGGAAGGAGCTTAGAACGGAGGCTCATCGCCGCCGAAGCCGCCACCGGCCGGAGGAGCTGAGTTCCACGGATCTTCCGCAGGAGCTCCGCCACCAAAACCGCGATCGCCCTGTCCACCCTGGTTGCCCTGGTTTCCACCAAAGCCACCGCCGAAACCACCACCGGCATTTCCGCCCTGGCTGCGGTTGCCGCCGCCAAAGTTTCCACCGCCGTTGCGTGGAGTGCGCGTGACCTGAGCTCGAGCGAACTTCAGGGACGGGCCCACCTCATCGACCTCAACCTCAAAGACGGTACGACGCTCGCCCTCGCGGGTCTCGTAACTGCGCTGGCGCAGACGACCCTGGACGATGACGCGCATGCCCTTGGAGAGACTTTCGACAGCGTTCTCCGCTGCCTCACGCCACAGGCTGCAGGTGAGGAACATGCCCTCGCCGTCAACCCACTGGCCATCTCGGTACACCCGCGGAGTCGACGCGACGCGGAAGTTCGCGACGGCGGTGCCGTTCTGGGTGTACTTAAGCTCCGGGTCAGCAACCAGGTTGCCAACCACCGTGATTTGTACGTCTCCCTGAGCCATGCTTCTTCTCCTCGGTTGTATTCTGTCGAGCTGATGATGGGGCTTTCGCCCGCTATCCTACGGCTTTCGCATTACCGGTGTGCCCCATTCGAGCACTCTGGCTACGCAAATATGACGCAGATTAACGATCAACCCGCAGCACCTTGGTGCGCAGGATGCTGTCGTTCAGATTCAGACGACGGTCGAGTTCCAGCACGGTTGCGGACTCGCAGGTGAGGTCGACGACAACGTAGATGCCGTCTTCCTTCTTCTCGATCGGGTAGGCGAGGTGGCGCTTACCCCAGATGTCCACCTTCTCCACCTTGCCGTTCTCCTTGCGGACAACGTCGAGGTACTTCTCCAGGGACGGGCCTACGGTGCGCTCATCCTGAGACGGATCGATAATAATCATTACTTCGTAGTGACGCACGGACCTCATCACCTCCTATGGTCTAGTTCTTGTATTTCGGCTACACAGCGTGGTGCGCTGGCACTGTCTTTCATGCCAACCGCTATGCAGCAGGAGGATCGTTGCGTCAAGCAACCCTGCCAGGGTACCGCAGGCAGAGGTATATGTCCTAATCGCAGGCGCCATCGGCAAGCAGTACTGGCAAGCGGTGTCAGGGCGCCGAATAGAAAGAGACGCACACAGAGCTACTGCGTGCGCCTCTTTGAATTGTGAAGTTGTCGCGTGCTTGGTGGGCAGTTAACGCTCTAGCAACTGACTACCTGGCCTGCGTCCTACATTGATGTCGAGGAAGCATGTGCCAACGCAATAATCACCGGAATGACTGTCGCGAATAGGAAAGCTGCCAGGCACAGAGCCCAAATGATTGCCGGTTTCCACTTCTGCATGAAGCCCCAAAAGGCCGTGCCGAACATCAGGAAGCCAATCGCGACGCAGACGATGGTGAAAATCACCCACGTGTCCACTTACTGTCCACCTCCAGGGTTACCGGGGTCTCCGCCGCCTTCATTGCCACCGCCGAAACCACCGCCTCCCGGAATCGGGATGGGCAGTAGGTCAGCGATTCCGCCGCCACCGCCTCCGCCATCGCCACCCGGAACCGGAAGCGGTGCAGGCTGCTCCTCGGAGGACTCAGAGGTCGACTCCTCGGCCGACTCCTCTTCTGTGGTCTCCGGGGCATAGCCCTGGTCATAGCCAGAGTCAGAGGTCGACGGCGCCTGGTACTGCGGCGCACCTGCGACACCACCGATTGGCTCCGGCTTGGTGAAGTACTCAAAGTCCTCGTTAGACAGTGCGTTATCCATGGTGTACTTCCACAGATCACCCGGGGTTTGCGAGCCGTACATGATGCCACCATAGGAGTTGTAGAGCGCCGAACCATCGACGTTGCCAACCCACACTGCAGTCGACAGCTGCGGTGTCGAACCGATCATCCACGCATCCTTGTTCTGGCCGGTGTCACCCAACTGCGTAGTACCGGTCTTGGCGGCCGACGGGCGACCACCACTCAAGGGCTTGTTGCTGTAACCGGCAATAGGCTCCATGGCCGATATCATATTGGTGGCCACTGCCTTGGAAACTCGACGGTCGCCCTTGTCAGCGTTGGACTCGTAAACAATCTCGCCCTTGGAGTTTTCGACCTTCTCTACGAAGTGAGTCTGCTGATAGACGCCATCGTTAGTCAGGGTAGCCAGACCAACGGCCATATCCAGCGGACGTGAGAGGTACTGACCCAGGGCGATACCGTCCTGCGAGTGACCGTTGTCGTCCATCAGAGTCTTTTCAATACCCGGGATGGACTCAGCCACGCCCAGACGATGAGCCATTTTGGCGGTGTCATCCGGACCATTCTTCAGGTCGCGCTGCAGGCGAATAAACGGGGTGTTCAGCGACTGCTTCAGGGACTCATAAAGCGGAAGCACGCCACCGCCGGCACCGCCGTCGTTGTGCAGAGTGACGTTACCGGACTGCACAGGTGCCGAAGAGTACTGCGCGGTCAGTGGAATACCTTGATCGAGAGCTGCTGCCAGCGCAAAAATCTTGAAAGTAGAGCCGGTCTGCAGACCGCTGTTTGCGTAGTCCCAACCAGTCGGATCGTCGCCACCGTAGTAGGCGCGGACAGCACCGGTCTTCGGCTCCACCGAAACGATGGCGGCACGCAAACCCGTTGACTGATCGACGTAGTTTTCCATCGCATCCAGGGCAGCCTGCTGCACCGTCGGGTCAATGGTCGTCGTAATGCGTAGACCGCCAGTGTTGACCTCCTGCTCGGAGATACCTTCGCGCTCCAACTCAGCCAGAACCTGATTCTTAATCATGGCAGCCGGGCCGGGCTCCGGAGCCTGCTTCGGCGCCAACGCCGGATCGATGGTCTCCGGGTACTGCATTCCCGCGCGGTCCTGCGGCGAGACGATGTTCATCTCCACCAGGCCATCGAGGACGTAGTTCCAACGCTGCTCAGCCTCCGGGCGGTTAGTCCACGGATCCAGTGCAGATGGACGCTGAATCGAGGCTGCCAGCACAGCACCCTCTTCGGCATTCAGCTCACCGACTTCCTTACCGAAGTAGGCCTTCGACGCTGCCGCGATACCGTATGCGTTACGACCAAAGTAAATCGTGTTGAGGTAGGCCTCAAGGATTTCGTCCTTAGTCCACTCCCGCGCCATCTTCGCCGACATGACCAGCTCCTTGGCCTTACGGGTCAGCGTGCGCTCGTTGCCCACCACAGCATTCTTGACGTACTGCTGCGTAATGGTCGAGCCGCCACCGGCACTGGAATTACCAGTCACGACTCCCAGAGCCGCACGGGCATAACCAGTCAAGGAAAAACCCGGGTTGGTATAGAAATCACGATCCTCAGCTGCCAGCACTGCATTGCGTACAGCATCCGGCACCTTGTCGATAGTGATGTTGCTTCGGTTACCGCCCTCCGGGACGATGCGCGTGATTTCCTTTTCACCAGAACGGTCATAAATCACCGCAATCTGGCTATTGGCCAACTCCTCTGGCTCCGGCACGTCCGTTGTCGCATAAGCAACACCGAACACAACTACCGGCAACAGCACGACCAGCGCCACGGCTAGACCGAGCCACGCTAAAATTCGCCGCTTATTATCAGTCGGCTGTTCTTCTTGCGCCATCGAGCTTTCCTCTTCATGGTCATCTGGTTCAAGGTCATCTGGGGCGTACTGCCCCTTCTCCGGGTCCGGCTCGCTTGCCGACGTCATCTCTGAACCGGTAGCCAGACCCTCGTCATTGCCACCGACCGAAACAGCATCAATGCTGTCGCTGGAATCGTCGTCAAGCGATGCGTCATCGGAGCGTGCGTGCGTATTGAAGGAATCAGCATCCGGCTGATCCCACCACTCGCCTGATGAATTAGAACCCTGGCCCTCGTGAGGGCTGTTAGGACCGCCTGGGCTATCGGGTCGATCATTGCTCACGGGTGCTCTCCCTAGTTTTCTGACTCTTCTCGAGCTGCCTGAAGTGTCCGGGTCAGGAAACTCCACTTGCAGTCGGGGCACACCTCAACTTCTTTGACGGTGCACGAACCATATTCATTAACTATTGCGGATAATTCGTTTTCAGTACAAGCAGAGCCGGAACGACGGCCCAAGTTTTCTCCGAACACCCAGAATACGAGTCGGAGGTCGAATTTGCGACATACTGGGCACTCTTCCTGGGACTTTCTGCCGTGAAAACGCGCGGCAGCGACCAGCCGAG
Organism: Corynebacterium sp. HMSC077G07; assembly: GCF_001809225.1. NCBI lineage: Bacteria > Bacillati > Actinomycetota > Actinomycetes > Mycobacteriales > Corynebacteriaceae > Corynebacterium > Corynebacterium sp. HMSC077G07. The sequence continues at coordinate 15,779 of NZ_KV796525.1, forward strand.
CATCGGCATCACAGAGTGATTTCCGTGAAATCTCCCCTACACGCCACTGCTCCAATAACTGCTTCTTGAACAAGGAGTGATCAATCTCGCCCTGCCATGTCATCACGAAGACAGATTAGCAGGCTCGTGCGGGCTGGTTTCACCCCCGCTTTATCGGTAAACACATGCCCCCTCACGGTTCGGGCATCGGCAAACAACGCATAAAGGTATAACGTCACGCTCGTTACCTCAATGCGCGCACCCACTCACGGCCGCACCGCTGGCGCAAGGCCCTGGTGCGGGGTTCTGATGCTAGGTCTTGATGCGAGTTCCCGGTGTGAGTTCCCGGCGCGAGGTCAAAGCCTCCGAGCACATAGTTTCAAGGAGAATTACTAAATGAGTTCAATTCGCGTCGCTATCGTCGGCGTCGGCAACTGCGCCTCTTCCCTGGTGCAGGGTGTCGAGTTCTACCGCGATGCAAAGCCCGATGAGACCATTCCTGGCCTCATGCACGTCGTCTTCGGCGACTACCACGTCTCCGATGTCGAGTTCGTCGCAGCTTTCGACGTTGACGACAAGAAGGTCGGCAAGGACCTCTCCGAGGCCATTGTTTCCTCCGAAAACTGCACCATCAAGATTGCCGATGTCCCGACTCTCGGCGTTGAGGTTCAGCGCGGCCCGACCCTGGATGGCGTTGGCAAGTACTACGCGGACACCATCGACGAATCCCCGGCTGAACCGGTCGACGTTGTTCAGGCGCTGAAGGATGCCAAGGTCGATGTACTGGTCTCCTACCTGCCGGTCGGTTCAGAACAGGCTGACAAGTTCTACGCACAGTGCGCCATTGACGCTGGTGTAGCTTTCGTCAATGCCCTGCCGGTCTTCATCGCTTCCGACCCTGAGTGGGCCAAGAAGTTCGAAGACGCAGGGGTTCCGATTGTCGGCGACGACATCAAGAGCCAGGTCGGCGCAACCATCACCCACCGCGTCATGGCCAAGCTATTTGAGGACCGCGGTGTTCGCCTCGAGCGCACCCTGCAGCTCAACGTCGGCGGCAACATGGACTTCAAGAACATGCTCGAGCGCGACCGCCTCGAGTCCAAGAAGATCTCCAAGACCCAGGCCGTCACCTCCAATCTCACCGGTCCGCTGGCCGGCAAGATCGACGACCGCAACGTCCACATCGGCCCGTCGGACTGGGTGGACTGGCTGGATGACCGCAAGTGGGCCTACGTCCGACTCGAGGGCAAGGCCTTCGGCGAGGTGCCGCTGAACCTTGAGTACAAGCTCGAGGTCTGGGACTCCCCGAACTCCGCTGGCATCATCATCGATGCTGTTCGCGCTGCCAAGATCGCCAAGGATCGCGGCATCGGCGGCCCGGTCTACGCCGCTTCTTCCTACCTGATGAAGTCCCCGCCGAAGCAGCTTGCCGACGATGTTGCGCGAGCACAGCTCGAAGCATTCATCAAGGGCGAAGACTAAAAGGTACAAGCACTCAAAAGTACAAGCGAGCAGCTCCGAGAGCATGTGCCTTGAAAAGTGCCAGCCGGTTACCCATGCGGTAGCCGCTGGCGCTTTTGTGCTTCTCTCTCCCCTATCCTCCCCGCGTCTCTTCCACGCCTTCTCGCCCTACTCGCTGCTGCGCCCATCTCGTCCCCGCCATGGATGCGTGCGCTGCAGTCGTCGTAAAGCAGACAGCAATACACCCGCGAGGATGAATCTGCGAGACATATCACAAGCCAAAAGCATTCGCGAAAGTAGCCGTATGGCTACCTCCAACCCAACGTTCTAAGTACAGAAGAAGTGACACTTTAGGGGGTTTCTGCCAGCACCGAAAAACCTTATACGCAGATAGGTTTAATGTTTTGTACTGGGGTTTTAGATGTTTGGTGGAAAATTCCTGGTGATTTCATCGCCGAAATCACCAGTTGTAGAAAAATAAATAGCACCCCAAATAAATTTCGTATTGGCAACTAGCACTGTTCGCATATAACATCGTCGCTATGACATTATCTTCGGGCTCGATTGGCAATCCTGATGCCGTTACTCCTCTGTCGCTCGCTAAGCGCATTCGCCCTCTCCTGACTCGCGCTGAGCTGCTCTACAGCCGCCGCTCCTCGGAGTCCCAGCTCAGCCGCGCGCAGCTGTCCATCATGATGACCCTGGAGGCACTGGGCGCCTGCCGTATCAGCCAGTTGGCTGAGGCCGAGGCCATCCGCATGCCCACCGCCTCCAACGCCGTGCACCACTTGGAGGTCGCCGGCATGGTGGAGCGCGTCCGCGACAGCAAAGACCGCCGTGGCGTCCGCGTTGAACTGACCGACCGTGGCCGTGAAGAGCTGCACCGTGTTTCTGAAGAGCGCAATCAGCAGATGGCGGAGATGTTCAGCACGCTGACCCAGGAAGAGCTGGAATTTGGTGCTGGTCTTGAGACGATTCTGTCCAAGATCCTCGAAAACTACCCGGAGCACCCAAAGACAAACCCAAGCGTCTAGTCTCTTTTCCAGCTAGCCCTGCCCGCTTTAAGCCCACAGGCAGGATACATAGCTTTTACACGTCCTCGGTGCCGTTTTAAATATGCCCGCCTATCCACGTAGGCTATTACCCAGAAGCACCACTTGGATATTTCTGAGTAATCACAGGAGGATTAGCGATGGCTTCCCGCCCGCTTCGTATCATGATTGCGTGGCGTCCAGGCGAGTACGGCACCGAAACGCTTGCTTACGCCGCTTGGTTAGCTCGCACCACGAAGGTGCAGATTCGCGTTGTCAGCGCACTGTCGCGCGGCTGGCCGCTGACCTCACTGGCTCGGTTGAGCACCAATGACTCCTGGGTTTCCCACGAAACCGAGTCTCTTGAAAAAATCATCAAGGATGAGCTTAAGCTCGCTGGCCTGCGCAAGGGCATGCTTGACGACGATGCCGTACGGATCATCGAATCCTCCAGCGAATCCACAACTATCTGCAACGAAGCCGAAGAATTCGAAGCCGATGTGGTTTTGCTTGGCACCCGCCGAAGCAATACCAAGGACTGGACCGCCAAGAACCGCAGTCGCTTTACTGCGGGATCAACCTCTGATGCGCTGCTGCATTACTCGCCAATCCCGCTGGGATTGGCGATCCCCGGCGCGAAGCTTTCTAAGCACGGTGTGACCCGTGTCAGCATTTGCTACATTGACACCCCACAGTCGCACCACGCATTGAATAAGGCTGCTGACCTGGCATATCGCTGGGAAGTTCCCCTGCGTTTGGTCTCGTTTACGCCGCGTGGTGCGACCATGTACCCGACGGAGAACGGCTACGGCCCCTCCTCTGACCTGATGATTGAGTGGCGCGAGCAGGCTATGGGGCTGCTCGACCGCGGTATGGACCGCGCGCATACCCGTTACCCAGACCTTTCCATTGATGCGGAAGTAGCCTCCGGCAACGGTTGGGAAGAGGCCATTCAGTCCATCAAATGGAAAAAGGGAGACTTGCTCGTTTTGGGTTCGTCTACTCTTGGCCCATTCGGGCGAATTTTCATCGGCTCGTCGACTAACCACATCGTTCGCCACAGCCCGGTGCCAATGCTGATTACTCCGGCCTAGTATGGCAGGCACATCAGACGGCATTTAGAGGCGAGGGGAGCAGATGGTGGATAATTCACCGAAGCGCAGTACACCAGAGCGCAATGAGGATGAAATCTTCGACGAGCTTGAGCGCAAGATGTATTCCGGCAAGCGCGCCTACATCTACACCGCGGGTGTGATTCTTACGACGCTGCTCGCGGGCCTCATTATTGGCATCGCCGGCGCCATTGTCGGTGGCCCCACCTGCGATGCGGGTAAGTCCAGCTTCCTCTGCTCCCGCACTTGGGAGATCCTTTTCCCCGTTGTCCCGGGCGTAATCTCCCTGGTCGGCTGCCTTTTGGGCTTTTGGCAGACCTACGTGGAGTGGAAAAACTTCCGCAACTGGCGCGCGTGGCTCGCTATGTGCTGGGTGCTCATGCCCTTCACTTTGATGTGGATGCTCTCCACATTCGGTGTCCTGATTCTGGGCGTTAAGTAGGGGTAAGAGGCGGCCAGCTTCGGAGCCACCCCTTGAGGCTTTTGCGAGAAAGTCTCAAGCGAGAAAGTGTCTGGGTTTATGACAAATTTGAGTCGATTTTAGGCCTCAAACTGTCATAAACCCAGACACTTTCTTGTACGCATTAGCCTCCCTGGTTACTTCTTCACAACCAGGTTGACCATCTTGCCCGGAACGACAATGACCTTCACGATATTGCCACCGGCGTTTTCCACAGCTGCGACAACCTTTTCGTCGGCACGCGCGGCGGCCTCGATGTCCTCGCGGGAAGCATCGGTAGCCACGTCAATGCGAGCGCGAACCTTGCCGTTAATCTGAACTGGCAGCTCAACGGTGTCGTCGACCAGCCACTTCTCGTCAACTGCCGGCCAGGGGCCGTGTGCCAGGGACTCGGTGTGGCCGAGACGGCTCCACAGTTCCTCCGCAATATGCGGCGCCACAGGGCCAAGCATGAGGGCCAGCGGCTCCACGGCGGCGCGCGGTGCACCGGCCGAACCGTAGGTCTTAGTCAGGTAGTTGACGTACTCAATGAGCTTTGCGACGGCCGTGTTGTCACGCAGCTCTGCGTAATCGGAGGTAACCCCTTCCACGGTGCGGTTGAGGGCCTTGAGGTCGTCGTCGGAAAGCGCTGCGTCCGTGACGGCGAGCTCACCGGAGTCCTCATTGACCACCAGGCGCCAAGCGCGCTGGAGGAAGCGCTGCGAGCCGACCAGATCCTTCGTCGCCCACGGGCGGGAGGTGTCCAGCGGACCCATGGCCATCTCGTAGACGCGCAGGGTGTCAGCGCCGTAGTTGTCGCAGACCTCGTCGGGGGAGACAGCGTTCTTCAGGGACTTGCCCATCTTGCCGTACTCCTGGAAAACTTCCAGGTCAGAGCCGTCTTCGGCGCCGCCTGGGATGAGGAACTTATCATCGCGCTCAACAACCTGATCGGCCGGCTGGTAGACACCACGGGCATCGGTGTAGGCGTAAGCCTGGATGTAGCCCTGGTTGAACAGACGGCGGTACGGCTCCTTGGAGGTCACGTAGCCGAGGTCGAAGAGGACCTTGTGCCAGAAGCGGGAGTAGAGCAGGTGCAGCACTGCGTGCTCGACGCCACCGACGTAGAGGTCGACGCCGCCTGGGTCGTCCTTACCGTGAGTCTCCGGGCGAGGGCCGGTCCAGTAGCGCTCGTTTTCCAGGTCAACGAACTCCTCAGCGTTGTTCGGGTCGATGTAGCGCAGCTGGTACCAGGAGGAACCTGCCCAGTTCGGCATGACATTGGTGTCACGGCGGTACTTCTTCTTGCCATCGCCGAGATCGAGCTCGACATTGACCCAGTCAGTGGCCTTGTCCAGTGGAGCCTTTGGCTCGGTGTCGGCGTCGTCCGGGTCGAAGGTGACCGGCTTGTAGTCCTCGACCTCTGGCAGCTCGACCGGAAGCATGGACTCGGGCAGCGCGTGGGCGTGACCGTCCTCGTCGTAGACGATGGGGAAGGGCTCGCCCCAGTAGCGCTGGCGGGCGAACAGCCAGTCGCGCAGCTTGTACTGGACCTTCTCGTGACCAGCACCTTCCTTCTCCAACCACTCAATGACGGTGGCGATGGCGGTGTCCTTGTCCAGGCCATTGATGTCCAGGCCGGAATCATTGGCGGAGTTCACGCACGTACCGTTACCGACGTACGCCTCCTTTGCAATGTCACCACCTGCGACGACCTCGCGGATTGGCAGACCGAAGGCAGTGGCGAACTCGTAGTCGCGCTCATCGTGGGCCGGGACAGCCATGATGGCACCGGTGCCGTAGCCAATCAGGACGTAGTCGGAAATGAATACCGGCACCTGCTCACCGCTCACCGGGTTGGTGGCGTAAGCGCCCAGGAAGACACCGGTCTTTTCCTTGTTCTCCTGGCGTTCCAGGTCGGACTTGGAGGCAATTGCGGCGCGGTAAGCGGCGACGGCCTCGGCTGGGGTTTCCTTGCCGAAGGTCCAGCGCTCATCCACGCCCTCGTAGGAACCGCTGCCGGCTTCAACCAGCTGATCCACCAGCTCGTGCTCAGGAGCGAGCACCATGTAAGAGGCTCCGAAGAGAGTGTCCGGACGAGTGGTGAAGACCCTGATCTTGGTGGAGACCTTCGGGCCGACCTCGGCTGTGAAGTCGACCTCGGCACCGCGGGAGCGGCCAATCCAGTTGCGCTGCATGGACTTGACCTTGTCCGGCCAGTCCAGCAACTCCAGGTCGTCGACCAGGCGGTCAGCGTATGCGGTGATGCGCATCATCCACTGGCCCAGCCGCTTGCGGAACACCGGGAAGTTACCGCGCTCCGAACGACCCTCGGCGGTCACTTCTTCGTTGGACAGCACAGTGCCGAGGCCCGGACACCAGTTGACCATCGAATTCGACTGGTAAACCAGACGGAATTCGTCGACTGCTTCGCGCTGCTCGGTCTCGCTGAGCTCAGCGTAGACGCGACCATCCTTGGTAGTCATCTCGCCCGACTCCAGCAGCGGAATCAGCTCATCGATGCGACGGGCCTTCTTCTGATCCTCATCGAACCAGGCGTTGTAAATCTGCAGGAAAATCCACTGCGTCCACTTGTAGTAGTCCTGGTCAGTGGTCGCGAAAACACGGCGGCGGTCATGGCCAAGTCCCAGGCGGCCCAGCTGGCGCTCCATGTTGGCGATATTCGCTTCCGTCGTCACGCGCGGGTGCGTACCGGTCTGGATTGCGAACTGCTCCGCCGGCAGACCGAAGGCGTCGTAGCCCAGGGTGTGCAACACGTTTGCGCCCTGCATGCGGTGGAAGCGCGCGAAGACATCGGTGGCGATGTATCCCAGCGGGTGGCCTACGTGCAGACCGACACCGGACGGGTACGGGAACATGTCCTGGACGAAAAGCTTGTCCTTCGGCGGAGTCGAGCCGTCGGCAGCTGCCAAATCGCCCACCGGGTTGGGGGCGTAGAAGGTGCCGTTATCTTTCCAATACGCCTGCCACTTTCCCTCTAGCTGAGTCGCCAGCTCGGGGGAGTAGCGGTAGTCGGTGGCTTCTGCCGAGGACGAGGACTTTTCGCTGTTGGTCATGGTCTCACAGTCTAATAGGTGCGTTTGGCACGTGCTCAACCACCTATATAAATTGGAAGCATGATTGTCATCCCTGTAATTACCCTGGTTCTGGCTGTTTGCATAGCCGTTGTCGCTGGTTTGGCATGGTCGGCGAAGCTACCGGGTAATAACTGGATCGGAATTCGTGCGCCTGAGGCTCGAAAGTCCCAGGAAAACTGGGATATTACGCACCGCGTTGCCGGCCCACCGTGGGCTGTGTCCGCTGTCGCTTTCCTCGGCGCCGCCATGCTCGGCTTCCTCGCCATACGCCCGGAGGCCTCTGGTTGGATGTGGCTGTGGTACGCCGTCGCTCTGCTCGCCGGTATCGCCATGCTCGGCATTGGTGCGGCTATCGGCTCGCACACCATCGCGCTTTACGACGCCAAGGTCTCCGCCGAGTCCGGCTCCGGTTGTGGGTGCGGTGACGGTGACAGCGGCTGTGGCTGTGACTCCGCCGCCACTGATGCCGCCGACACTGCGACTGATGATGCCTGCTGCTCCGACAACCCGGCAGCAGACTGCGGTGTCTCCGGTGGCTGCAGCTCCTGTGGTCTGGAAGGGTTGTGCACGGACAAGGGCTCATCCGCGAATGTCACTTTCAAGCCTGTGGACAAGGATGCGCTGCGCAAGGCAGCTGAGCAGAAGAAGTAAAAAAATTATTGCAGAGAAAAGCTTCTGCAAAATAGTAAGACAACATCTGGTTGCCCACTAAGCTATTTGTCCATGTGGCAACGAATTGTGAATTGGCGTCCAGATCCCCTCATCGTCGGTATCGTTGCTGCAGCGATACTGGCGATTATTTTTCCTGCAAGCGGCACTACCGCTGAGGTTTTCAGCTGGGCCACAAAGATCGCCATTGGCTTCTTGTTCTTCCTCTATGGCGCGCGCCTGAGCCCGCAGGATGCGTTGGCCGGTGTTAAGCATTGGCGGCTGCACATAACCATTCTGGCTTTCACATTCGTGCTGTTCCCAATCCTCGGCCTGCTGATGAAACCCCTGGATTGGATTCTTTCTCCTGGCCTCTACCTGGGCATTTTGTACATGACGCTGGCACCGTCGACGGTGCAGTCGAGTGTGAACTTCACGTCCATCGCCAAGGGCAATGTCGCCGGCGCCATCGTCAGTGCCTCGGCATCTAACCTGCTGGGCATTGTGGTCACACCGGTGCTGGTGATGCTGTTGATGGCCACCGGTGGCGGCATTCATGTGGATTCGTCGGTGTTCTTGGATATTTCGCTGCAGTTGCTGCTGCCATTCGCAATCGGCCAGCTCACTCGCCGTTGGACCCTGAAGTTTGCCGCCGCGAAGACGACTAAGAACGTTGACCGCCTATCCATCGCAATGGTCGTTTACGCAGCCTTCTCCGAGGGCATGGTGCAGGGCATCTGGTCGAAGGTGCCGGCAGGGGACATTGTCATCCTGTGTGTGCTTTCGGTCGTGCTGGTGGAATTCGTTTTGCGGTTGTCCGGATTCATCGCAAATAAGATGGGCTTCGACCGCAAGGACCGCATTGCGATTCAGTTCTGCGGTTCGAAGAAGTCCCTGGCCACCGGTCTGCCCATGGCTGCCGTTATCTTCGGTGCCGATGCCAGCCTCTACATTTTGCCGCTGATGATTTTCCACCAGATTCAGCTGATGATCTGTGCGGTCTACGCCGCTCGCTGGGGCAAGGAAGCAGAAGCTGAGCCGGAGCCACAACCCGCTTAACGCGGTCTAGCGCATGGACCCGAGGGGCGAATCCGGCTTGGCACATATACTGGGGCGCACAACATAAGGTTCGGTTTTAAACGAGCAAACGAAAGTGTGAGATTCAGCATGGCTAACGAGAATCCGGCTCCGTTCTCCCCGGAACAGCGCGCCGCAGAAGAGACCGCGATCAATGAGTTCTGGTCGTGGTGGAACTCTTTTGGCGCCGATGCGCTCGACTCGATGTTTAGTGTCCAGCTCGGTATCGATGGTGCCCCGAACGCCGCCGATGTGGACATTATTGATGTCCAGAAGGAGGTCGGCGGCCGCATCGCCGCTATTAATGACCGGCTCATCTGGGGGTTTGAGGCTGGCGCTCCGTATTCTCGCCATCTTCTGACTGTGAGCGCTGCCGGCGATCCGGAGCTGCGCCCGGTCGCTCGCCGTTGGCTGGAGGCCGCGCCTGACGACGGCGCGGTGTGGTCTTTCACCGACCTCCGCCAGGCGGATCCGGCGATGAAGCTGTCGCTGGGGGATGTCGCAGCTACGTTGGTTGCACAGGGTGCTCTCGAGGCCGATGCTCCCGCCGAGGTCGATCCGGCAGACGCCCGCGTGGCTGTTAGCAGTGGTCATGGGGCAGTGGACGTTCGCCTATTCCACCCGCTGTTCCCGGCAATTGCTCAGTTGGAGGACGGTGAGCGCTTGGTAGCTCAGCTAGGTTTCACACTGCTGCAGCTGGCTCTGGGGGAGGAGGACTTCGGCCTATGGCTGCGCGGTTTCGCCTTCGCTGGCGAGGAGCCGGAAGATGCTATCCCGCTACCGGAGCTGGGCGGTGTCGTCGAGCAGCTCGCGGAAGAGTGCCCGGAGTGGCTCACCATTGATGCCGAAGCCAACGGCCAGCCGCTCGTCGTCGCTACTCGCGCTCCGATTACGCAGCTGGTGAGCCCGACTATGACGCAGCATGTGCTGATTCAGCTCATGCTCGCTCACATTGACGACAAGGGCTTGCCGACGGACGAGTCGAAGGAATCCCTCTCCGAGTTCAATACCGCTGCCGCTGAAGCCATCGCTGAGGACAAGGGTATTTTTGTCGCAACTGAGCAGTCCGACGGTATGGCTCTGCTGCACTTCTTTATTGACCCGGCATCTGATGCGGAGGCGGGTCTGCGAGCTGTTGCGCAGACGTGGACCGACGGAGAGCACGTTGTCGACACCGCTTACGATCCAGCTTGGCAGCGCGTCGGCCACCTGCGCGTGTAGATTGGTTTTTTGTTATGAACGCTCGTCATCGTCTTACTCCACGGCCTTCCCGCGCGATTCGCATGGGTCTTACCGGTGTCATCGCTGTCACCAGCCTTCCGCTGGCAGCTGGAAACGTCGCTGCGGCTCCGCAGCCGAAACTGACTCCACAGGGCACTATTAATGCTCCGGGGCGCACCCAGATCAGCTTTACCCACACCCCGACCGGCGCTCACTACGGTACGGCCAACGAGAATGAAGCTCGTCCGGGGCTGTCGATTGTCAAGCTCTACATTGCCGACTACGTCTTCAAGCACGGCACCGAAGCGGACAAGGCGAAGGCCACACAGATGATTCGCTACTCCGATGACAACATTGCCAGCGAGCTCTACGGCCGTTACCCGGACTCCATTAACGCCACGGCGCGTGAGTACGGCCTCAGCAACACCCACGGTGCGGGCCACTGGGGCAATTCCACGACTTCCAGCGCTGACACCGTGAAGTTCCTGGAGGCCAAGAAGCGCGAGAACCCTTCCGACCCGGTGCTGGTTGCTATGAGCACCGCGTCACCTGTGGCAGCGGATGGCTACCGTCAGGATTACGGCACCGCCACGCTGCCTGGTGTTATTGGCACAAAGTGGGGTTGGTCCGATGACCGCCAGAGCGTTCACGCCTCGGCGTCCATTGGTCCTGACTTCAGCGTCGCTGCTAACACCTACGGCACCAAGGAAGCTCACACCAGCGATGTTCAGAATGCGTTCGGTGGCACGGTGGGCACTCCACCACTGCCTGGTCTGCCCGACAGCCCGAGCCTGCCCAACATCCCAGGCGTCCCGAATCTGTCCGAGAGCCCGAATCTCGGCGAACTACTGAACTTGCCGGAATCCCCGCAGCTGCCGCAGATTCCGGGGCTGCCGAACTTCACAGGCCAGGTACCGGCGCAGTTCTAGCCACTGACCGCTAGCCGCTGGCACCGTCTCACACAGCGCTTACGCAGCGCACCTCACGCGACAAGGTTCACGAGGGCCATATACAGCGCCGTGCCTACGAATATCGAGATCACGGTGTTGCGCCGCCACCAGTGCAGGAAGATGGTGACGACCAGCGCTACAGGCACGGCCCAGGCAGCGCCGGGGTCGCCACCCTCACCGCTGAGCCCCAACCGTCCAAAGACGGTGTAAACCACCAGCGCCATCATGACTCCAACAGGCATGGTCGTGCCGAGGAATTCGAACAGGGGAGAGCCCTTCAGGGTCCGCACGAACGCAAACGGCAGTGCGCGCAACGCAACTGTCACTGCGCCCATCGCAAAGAGCGCGGCTAGCACATAGCCAGAATCGGGCATCGCGGTCATGCTCGCTCTCCCTCCGTTACACGCTGATTGCTTGACGACGTCATGCGCATCACCCGATCTACTCGTGGTGACCACACGCGCAACAGCAGCATGCCGAAGTACATCAACAACCCGATGACCAGCATCTGGTTCGGGTTAATCAGCCACCCGACCAACGTGCAGACGATAGCGGCCAGGGGCAGTGACCAATCCTTGGAGGTCTCAAACGCGTCCATGGCCAGCACCGTAAAGAGCGCCACCAGTGCGAACTCGGCACCGCGGATCCCTTCGGGCAATGCTGCACCGGTTAGCGCCCCGACAATACCGGAGCCCACCCACAGCAACTGGCAGAGAATCTGAATCGTCAGCAGGCGGCGGCCCGACATCTTTTCAGCCGGATTTGCCGCAGAGACGATGGCATACGACTCGTCGGTAAGCGCGTATGTGGAGTATGCGCGGCCGAGACGAGACTGTATCCGGTCGCGGGGGAACGTCAGCCCGTAGAAGACGTGGCGGAAGTTGACCATAAACGAGGTCACGGCACAGCCGAGCAGACCCGTATGGGCCATAACCAGGCCGACAGCGAGGAATTCCATCGACCCCGCGTAGACCACGAAGGAGAAGATGGGTGCCCACCACCAACTTAAGCCAGTCTGTGCGATGAGTAGGCCGAATGCGAGCCCCAGCGGAATGAGACCCATGCCGACGGGCAGTGTCTGCCGAATGCCGGCAGCTATGTCGCTGCGGTCACTAGTTGCGGCACTGTTTCCTTCGGCATTGATGTGCTCACTCATCTAGTTGTCACGTACATCTACGGGGTAGGTGCCATACAGCGGCAGCGGCCAGGGCTGACGGCGCATGCAATCACCCCAGATGTCAGCGGCAGCAGGCGCGAGTACATCAGAGGGCAGGGCAGGGGCGACGTACCAATCACCGCGATCGAGCTCTTCTTCCAGCTGCCCCGGATCCCAGCCCGCGTAACCGGCGAAGATACGCGCGCCATCGATGCGGTCGCGTACATCCTCCGGCTCCGCGCCGAGGTTGACCAGCGCAAACCTATGGGCGATGCGTTCCATCAGCGGTGCACCGGTAATACTGTCGGTCTCCTCTGGGAGGGTAGCGCCATTTCGCACCACACCAATGCAGATTGGCTGCGTCTGGTTGACCGGACCCCCGACGTAGAGCACCGGCGGCTTAGTCATCAGTGACGCCCAGGGCTCGAGCACATTGTGCACAGGCGTCTGCGAACGCTGCGTGAGATCGACACCAAGGGTGCCGTGCTCATCGTGTTCAATGAGGAAAATCACCGAACGAGCGAATTCCGGCGAGAGCATGCCGGGTGCTGCGAGCAGCAGCATACCGGCGGCCGGGTCGTTGCGCTCGAGGCTGGTAAAAAGCCGGTCGCCATAGAGATTCTCCGGATTAATCGATGCCATTAGCTCTCACTTTCGCTTTCAGCCTGCTCACCGGACTGCTCGTACCACCATTTCTTCAGCGCCAAGATAGCATCCTCACGCTCCAGCGGACCGGACTCCAATCGCAGCTCTTTCAGGTAATTCCAGGCCTGTCCGACTTCCTTGCCAGGCTTCAGGTCCAGAATCTCCATGATTTCGTTGCCGTCCAGATCGGGGCGGACGCGTGCGAGGTCCTCCTGCTCAGCGAGCTCCTTGATTCGCGCTTCCAGGTTGTCGCAGGCTCGTGCGAGGCGTGCTGCTTTACGACGGTTTCTCGTCGTACAGTCGGCCCGCACGATTTTGTTGAGTCGTTCCAACAAATCTCCGGCGTCGTTGACATAACGTCGCACCGCCGAGTCCGTCCACTTGCCTTCGCCATAGCCGTGGAAGCGCATGTGCAAGTAGACCAGCTGGGAGATTTCATGGCTAATTTTCTTCGGAAACTTCAACTTGCGCAGGCGGCGACGCACCAGCTTCGCACCGACGACCTCGTGCTGGTAGAAGGTGACATTGCCCTGCTCGTTGTAGGCGCGGGTAGCGGGCTTACCACAGTCGTGCAGCAGTGCCGCCCAGCGCAGCACGAGGTCCGGTTCACCGGGTTCTTCCTGATCAATAGCCTGCCGCATGACCTGCAGGGAGTGTTGATAGACATCCTTGTGCTGGCGGTGTTCATCCTGCGTCATGCGCATATCGGAAATCTCCGGCAGCACGCGGTCGGCCAACCCCGATTCCACCATCAGGTCGATACCACGGCTGGGATCTGCCCCCAGGATGAGCTTGTTCAGCTCAGTGGAGATGCGCTCAACCGTGATGCGGTCAATTTCGCTGGACATTTCCTTCAACGCCTTGAGTACGCGCGGCGCCACGTCGAACCCGAGCTGGGATGCGAAGCGGCAGGCACGCAGCATGCGCAGGGGATCATCGCCAAAGCTGACCTCCGGCGCCCCCGGGGTGTCCAAGACACCCGCGACAAGATCCTCGAAACCTCCGAGCGGGTCGAGGAAGGTGCGAGTGCCGTCGCCATGCAGTTCAACGGCGATGGCGTTACAGCGGAAGTCACGGCGGATTAGATCGCCTTCCAGCGTGTCGCCGAAAGTGACCTCCGGATTGCGACTGACCTGGTCGTACGTATCCGCACGGAACGTGGTGATCTCCACCTGACGGCCATGCCGCTCTGCGGACAGCGTGCCAAATTCAATGCCGGTATCCCAGACAATGTCCGCCCAGTCATCAAGAATCGCGCGCGTCACCTCCGGGCGTGCGTCGGTGGTGAAATCGAGATCCACGCCCAGTCGCCCTAAGAGAGCATCGCGCACAGAACCGCCCACAAGGTACAGACGGTGGCCAGCTGCACTAAACGCAGCTGCCAGCGAATCGAGAATCTCCGACTCCTTGGCAATCGCCTGATCCGCCACTGCCAGCATTGCCGTCCTGCGCACCTGTGGGTCCGCATCAGCAGCCGCCGGAGTAGCGCCGTGAGGTGTAGTCGCCCCGGGCTGGTCACCATTTGTCGTTGAAGGAGTCGATTGTGTCACGACCGACACAATACCCGCTTATACCTATAAACCCGGTAGTCTAAGTGGAATGAACAACGTGGTACGCAATGACAACTCGGCGGCGAAGAGCCGTCGACGTCGTCGGCGACCGCGCAGAAGGGGTGGCGCTTCCGCGTCCACCAACACCAATAGCGCTACTACCAGCGGAAATTCCGCAAAACGCAGTGGCTCCAGTGCCAATGGCCCCAAATCGGCCAAGCCAAACTCCGGTGGCGCCAAGAAATCTTCCAAATCACCGAAGTCGGCACGACCCTCGAAGCAGTCGAACAACCGCGGTGGCCGTAAGAACGGCCAGGATAGGAACAATCGCCGTCGTCACGCACAGACGAAGCGCACGAACAATCGCCGTGCGCACTCGTCGCGCGCGCAAAATGCAGCGCCGATGCAGACCTCGATTGAGACTTCGGCGGGCGGACTGGTCGTCTCGGGTCTGGCCGAGGCGGTCGGCGAGGGCGGCAAGGTCGACCTGTCGCGGATTTATGTCGCGCTGATTGGTCGGCACGACCGCCGCGGGCGCCTGCTGTGGTCAATGCCCAAGGGCCATGTCGAGCCCGGCGAAGCTTTCGATTCCACCGCCGAACGTGAGGTGTGGGAAGAAACGGGCATTCGCGGCGAGGTCATCGAGGAGCTCGGTGTGATTGACTACTGGTTTGTCTCCGATGGCACGCGGATTCACAAGACCGTGCACCATCACCTTCTGCGCTACGTCGATGGCGATTTGAACGACGAAGATCCCGAGGTCACTCAGGTCATGTGGGTCCCGGTAGACACCCTGGTGGAGCGGTTGGCCTACGCTGACGAACGCAAACTGGCCCGGCGCGCGCACAATCTGCTGCCCGATCTCGCCCGCGCGGAAAAGCGAGCAGGCCGGCAGACGCCGAGGTGATTGCGCATGTTCAGGTTGCAGTTGCCAAGGAATGTTGTTCGTAAAGTCACGGCCGCCACCGCAGCGCTCATACTGTGCTTGCCGACGGCCGTTGCGCCCCCAGCTTTTGCGCAAGATGAGCAGTTGTGGGGCAGTGGTACCAATCGAGTCGGTGAACAGGGACCCCTTCGGCTTTCGATAACCAGCTTCGCTCCGCATGTCGCGGCTCTACATTCGACACTGACCATCAAGGTGCAGGTGCACAACACCTCCAACGCGGATATCAGCAATGTTGCGCTGCGCCCACAGCGGGCCGGCGCACTAGCTTCCTCTGCAGATGCGCAGACGATTCTCGCTGAGCCTGAATCGGTGTTTGATGTGGCTGGTACCTTCAGTGCCCCCATCGAGCTGAAAGCGGGCGAGACGCGTGAGGTTACGCTAAGTGTTCCTATCTCCGCACCGGCCCCAGAAGGACTCGACATCACGGAAGCCGGCACGTTTCCGCTGCTCATCAACGCTAACGGGCAACCGGAAGATGACATCGACCGCCTGCTGGCGGAAACACGCGCACTGCTACCGGTGACGGATTCGCAAGCTGCAGGTGATGAGCCGGAACCGCCTGCCGGTGATGAGAACGACAACGATGAGACCGACAATTCCGATGCGCCCACCCGCCGCGACCCAGTGCCGTTTTCGCTGATTTGGCCCATCAGCCAGCCAGTGCCAGTGGTCGGCGGTGAGACCGGTGACGCACCCTCGTCGCCGAATCTCATCCTCACCGACAATTCTTTGGCCGAGTCTCTCGAACGCGGTGGCCGCCTCGACGGTTTGCTCACCTCGTTGGAAAAAGGCTTTGCCGGCCCCGATGGGGAGAGATTGCGGGAATCGACATGCATCGCCATCGACCCGGAGACCCTCGATGCAATCTCCCGGATGACCCGTGACTACTGGATTGGCACCAGCCGCCCAAGTCCTGTCGAGTCCTCTCCACGACTGCGGGATTCCTGGGGAAACGCGGATGACACCAATCTCACGCATATGCCCGCCAGCGACAATGCCGCCGACTGGCTTAACCGGCTGCACGATCTCACACAGGACACGTGCACACTGTCACTGCCGTGGGGCGGCACCGATGCCAGCGCCGTAGCTCGCGTGGCGGATCAAGAGCTTTCCATGGAGGCACTCGCCGCTGGTCGGCAGACCATCGCCAAGCATTTGGACGTTCAGACACTGCCGGGTATCTATTTGCCCGCCGAGGGATACGTAACGTCGGAAAGCGCCCCGCTGTACTCGGCGGCGACAGCTCTGAACGGAACCACTCCGGAGCGCGCATTCGAAGACCGCGTAGATACCGGCGAGACGATGCCTCCCTCGCCCACTCCACGCGAAGCCGCGCACGACACCACCGTATTAGTCGCGGACAACACCACTATCACCGCCGATGGTCAGACACTACGGCCTGGCCACAGTGGCGTGCTTGCCGACGGTAGCCGCGCCTTCGCCCTCTCTGGGGCACTGACAGCCTCTCTGGCTGTAACAGGACGGTCTCCCCAGACTGTGGCGTATTCGAATCTGCTGGGACGCTACGATTTCCGAATCGACTCCGAGGCTGCACGGATGCAGACAGCGATTGGCACTCTGTTCCAATCACTGACTGATTCGGATGCCCCTCGCGCGGCTGTAGTGGCAGCACCACCGTCCGGTTGGGATCCACACGCTAGCGACGCTGAAGATTTCATGGCCGCGGTTCGGAAAGCCGTGGACGCTAACCTGGCTGAGCTAACTCCGCTGATGGACTCCATCACCGCCGCAGCTCGTGACCTGGATGCGGGCTCGGTTACCCCAGTTGACGAGCTCGCCGATCCCGCGCCAGTGAGTGAGACGCTCGTGGAGAAGGCTCAACTGGCCTCCCGCGAAATCACGGACCTGACCACAATCATGTCCAACGATCCCAATGTCGCACTGACGCGGTATGAATTCACCCGCCCCCTGCGGCACGACTTGCTGCGCTCGTTTACAACTCTCGGCCGGCGAAATCAGCTGCAGTCACCTGACGTGCAGCGGCGGAGCGAAGAACTCAGCGACCAGGCACTGATTATGACTCGACGCCTGCGCAATTCAGTGACGTTGGTAGCTCCCGGCGGTGTCTACACCCGCGCAACGCAGCTGTCGCCGATTGCGGTGCTGGCTCGCAATGGCCTGCCGCTGCCGGTTCCCGCGTTCGTGCGCGTCGGCGCTGGAGATTCGGTGATGGAGGAGAAGTATGAGGCCGCCATCCCCGCCAAGGGGTCGGTGACTGTTCAGTTCACTCCGAAGTCGGGTGATGATGCAGAATCCACTCCGGCGACCAATGCTCCAGAGGGAGACCGGCCACGGGATAGTGGAGACAACTCCCACAACCTGTTGCTGTGGCTCGAATCACCTGGCGGCACGCCGATTTCTCGATCAGTGAGTATTTCCGTGCAATCGGGCGCTTCGGTTGGGGTTTTGGCTATCGTGACCCTCGTCATCGTCACTGTTGGTGGGTTTTTTGCCGCAAAACGGTCTCAGTACTTTCGGAAATAGACCCCCTTTTAAGCAACAATAGGACATGTGACTGACTCAGACGCGCATAAATCTGGACTTCGAGGCCGCATTCGTCGCCCCGCGCCACCGGCCCCAGTTCCGGCGGCGCGGCCAACGGCTGAATCTCAGCCGGCCGAAGCGGCCCCGGACCTAACTCGCGTATCCGGCCATAAGGCAAATGCCGATACCGCCGCTGACGCGATGACGGAATCGGCATCACCATCGCCAGCAAAGGCGGCAACTGCGACAGCAACCGCTTCCAGCGATTCCTCCGCAGGCTCGACGGCGGACGCAAATCAGGGACAGTCGAACTCGGACATCGTCGCCTCCACGGGCTCGATGGCAATCGCTACCCTGATTTCGCGCATTACGGGTTTTTTGCGAAACCTGCTCATCGGCGCGACGCTGGGTCCGGCTGTGGCTTCAGCCTTCAACGTCGCCAACACACTGCCGAACCTGATTACGGAAATCGTCCTCGGCGCGGTGCTGACTTCTCTGGTGGTGCCGGTGTTGGTGCGCGCGGAGAAGGAGGATCCAGATCACGGTGCCGCCTTCATTAGACGTCTCTTGACTGTCTCTATGACGCTGCTGGCAGTGGTGACGGTGCTGGCAGTGATAGGTGCGCCACTGTTGACCAGATTGAGCCTTAACGAGGCCGGTAAGGTCAACGTTCCGCTGGCAACGTCCTTTGCGTTCTTATTATTGCCGCAAATCATCTTCTACGGCATATTTGCGCTGCTCATGGCGGTGCTAAACACCAAGGGAATCTTTAAACCCGGTGCGTGGGCACCTGTCGCTAACAACGTCGTGGCCATTGCCACGCTCTTGCTATATCTGTTCCTGCCCGGCCAATTGAGTCCGGATTCGGACGGTTCACTCTCCGATCCGCACATCCTGCTTTTGGGTCTTGGTACCACCCTGGGTGTCGTCATTCAGGCAGCCATCATGATTCCCTACCTCAAGCGCGCGGGCATTGATTTGCGTCCGCTGTGGGGTATCGACGACCGCATCAAACAGTTCACCGGCATGGGTGTCGCGATTATTACCTACGTGGCAATTTCCCAGGCTGGTTACTTCATCACCACCAATATTGCCTCGACTGCCTCCAAGGCAGCGCCGACGATTTACCAGCAGGCTTGGCTGCTGTTGCAGGTGCCCTACGGCATCATCGGAGTTACCTTGCTGACCGCCATCATGCCGCGACTGTCCCGCAATGCAGCCGATGGCAACGATGGGGCAGTGGTCCGCGATCTGTCCATCGGTACGCGCCTGACCATGATTGCGCTGGTGCCGATCGTCGCATTCTTCACCGCATTCGGCCGCCCCATCGCCGTCGGTCTTTTCGCGTATCTGGAGTTCCCCCGCGAAACCGCAGAGATTCTCGGTTGGACGCTGTCCTTCTCGGCGTTCTCGCTTATTCCATACGCCATTGTGCTTTTGCACTTGCGTGTTTTCTACGCCCGTGAAGAGGCCTGGACCCCGACTTTCATCATCCTCGGCATTACCACCGTCAAGGTGATTCTGTCGTTCTTCGCTCCTCGTCTGGCTTCTGACGATGAGACCGTCGTCGTGTTGCTCGGTGCCGCCAACGGTTTCGGTTTCGTCGCCGGCGCGGTAATTGGCTTCTTGCTCTTGCGCCGCGCTCTCGGACACTTGGACAGTAAGGCGACCATCCACACCGTGCTGTGGGCACTGGGGGCGTCGCTCGTCGGTGTCGCCGTCGCCTGGGGCGCATTCGCATTGACCGACCTTGTGCTGTTCGATTTCTTCGGTTCCTTCGGCGTGCTGCTGCAGACCATCGTCACCGGCGTGGTCTTCCTCATCGGTACCGGCCTGGTGCTCGCTCAGGCTCCATTGGAAGAGGTCCGCGTTCTGGGCGGCTTCCTCGGCCGCATCCCGGGTCTACGCCGCTTTGCTCCGCAGCCTCATGCAGCCGACAATGCCGTCGCCGACCGTGAGGATATGGAGCGCGAACGTGGCTTCGCCGCTGATGCTTTCTCGATTGCCCCGTCGAACCTGATCGGCGAGGCCACGGGTCTGGCAAACGAGGGCTTCACCGCTTCGCCGCTGCTGCCGCCGATGCCGACGCAGGGTTCTCGCCCAACCCGCTATGTACCCGGCGAGATGGTCTCAGGTGGTCGTTTCCGTCTGCGTTCTGAAGTCGCGACCTACCCAGGTCTGCGCCTGTGGCGCGCCATGGATATGGGCGATCCCAACAACTCAGATGTCGCACTCGTCTTCGTCGACACGATTGCACTGCCGTACTACGACACTTCGCCATCGGTTGCCGCCCAGAAGATTGCCACGACGACCAATGAGCTGCGTGACCTGGCTGGCACCGGGATGTCCCACATTCATAGTGTGGCGAAGACACGCACCGAGGTGCTCATCGTCGCCGACTGGACCAGCAGTATCGGTATTGAGCGGTTCGATCAGGCCGCCCACCCGGATGCCCTGGCACTCGCAATAGCATCACTTGCCGAGACAATCGCCGACGCCCACGAATCTGGACGCTGCCTTGGCCTGACAAACAAGCCTGGACAATTGCGCATCAGCAGCGACGGCCACATCTACGACGCTTTCCCCGTCGTTTTGCCCGATAGCTCGCAACGTTCGGACTACAACGCGTTGCTTTCTGTCATCGACGAGCTGTTCTACAACTTGCCAAATATCCCCTCCGATATTTCTGCTGCCATCGACCGCGCGAAGCAGGTTCGCCCGGAGAACTTCAACCAAAAGGAGTCGCCAGCTCGCACACTCGCGGAGGATTTGCGCACTGCAGCGCTCGGCCCCGACTCTTCGGAGTTTCTCGCAATCGACCCCGACACCGGTGCGCGCGAATCCGTCGATGCCGACGGTGCAGCCCAATCAAACGCTCACCACACCAAGAATCGCACCCGCGCATTCAGCACCGGCGCAGTCGTTGTCGGTGTAGTCATTGTCGGTGCACTTGTCGCCGCGGGCATCTTTGGACTGGTTAACCGTTCCTCGGACGCACCGATTAACTCCGAGTCCGTACGACGCGGTCCGGCTCCGGTCACGACGCTCTCGCTTGCCGACGCTAGCGAGTGGCAAGCCGACACCGACAACCCTGCAGCAGGTCCGGACAATCCGGACATGGCTGAGCTGACCATCGATAATGACGAGGAAAGCTTCTGGGTAACTTCTACTTACCTCAGCCAGTTCGGCAATCGTCCAGAGGACTTTAAACCTGGTGTTGGTATTCGGGTCACTCTGGATGAACCGGCAACCATTCGAGAGCTTAAGGTCTCTGCGACCCCGGGCGCACACATTGAAGTTCGCGGCCTACGCGATGCTGACTCGACAAACTTGGATGACACAACGGTTCTCGGTAGCGCAACCGCCATCTCAGGTACGACAACTATCGAAATTGATAGCCGCGACACTGAGTGGAAGAACCTTGTTGTCTGGATCTCCGGCTTGCCGACGGCTGCGGAAGCGGTAGCCGACAGCAACTCAGACACTGATGCTGATACGAATGCTGATGCTGAGTCGCAGAATTCCGATTCGGACAACCCACTTGTCGGCGACCGCAATCTGGCTGAGCAATCCCCGGATTCGTTGCTGCCAGTTGCAATTGGCGATATCCAGGTGCGTGGTACGGAATAACGCTCTGAGCTTGCCTTAGGCGGCAACAGTTTAAGTTGTCCCAAGTTATCCACAGCTACTGGGACATTTTGAAATTCATCCACAGCCCGCGGTCTCCACGGCAGTTTTGCCAAGCGGAGAGCGCGGGTTTCGTGTTTGCATAGGAGCCATGAACTTTGGGGGAAGAAATCGAATTGGGGACAGTCACCGTAAGGCCCATGCGGGTCGGCGACTGGGGGATTGTGGCGTCGTCGGTATGCAAAAGCATGCATCTGCGGACGAGGTCGATCGTGAATTATTGAAGGCGCACCTGGCGGGGGATCGTCGCGCGTTCGCGGTGTTGGCACGGCGTTATTATCCGCAGTTGGTAGCGATGGCGCGGCGCTATCGTCGGGATGATTTCGATCCCTTGGATGGGGTACAGGAGGGGCTGGCGCGGGCAATTGCGGGGGCGGCGAATTTTCGCGGGCGTTCGACGGTGGCGACGTGGCTGACGTGCATCGTGAAGAATGCGTGTATTGACCACAACCGCGGTCGTTTCGGGGAGATCCCTCTCTGCGATAAGGAGGAGGATTTTGAGACGTTTATGAGTTCACAGCCGATTCCCTGCCCGGATGTTCCGCTACGTGTGACTATGGCCGCCGCATTGGAGCAGCTGCCAACGGATCAACGGGATGCCCTGCTGTACTTGGACATCTTTGGATATTCGCTGCAGGAGACCTCTCGCAGTATTGGGCAGCCGAGCGGGACGTTGAAGTCTCGGCGGGCGCGGGCGCGTCGTACGCTTCGGCGACAATTGGAAGAAGTGCAGGTGGCCTAACAACTGCGGAGCAGGGGAGAGGCTGGGGGAATAGAGATGGCTAACCTCACGTTGGTTGAGGTGGCTGGTTCCGGTAATTTCTTTCCCGGAGCTGAAAAATTTGCTTACTACTGAGCATCACTGTGCGCCATGTGATGTGAGAGATAAAAATTATAGGAGTCTTCATGAGCGATATCGTTCACGACCTGATCATCGTCGGTTCCGGTCCCGCCGGTTACACGGCTGCCACCTACGCAGCCCGTGCCGACCTGAAGCCTGTGGTGTTCGAGGGCATCGAGTTTGGCGGCCTGCTTATGACGACTACCGATGTGGAGAACTACCCAGGTTTCTCCGGGGGCATCATGGGCCCAGAGCTGATGGATCAGATGCGCGCACAGGCAGAGCGCTTCGGCGCTGACCTGCGCATGGAGATTGTCGATCGCATGGATCTCACCGGCGATATCAAGTCTGTCTGGGTTGGCGAAGAAGAGCACAAGGCTCACGCTGTCATCCTGGCAACCGGTGCCGCTCCGCGTTATGTCGGTGCTCCGGGTGAGCAGGCGCTGCTTGGTCATGGTGTCAGCGCCTGTGCCACCTGTGATGGTTTCTTCTTCCGCGACCACGATATTGCCGTCATCGGCGGCGGTGACTCCGCAATGGAAGAGGCAACCTTCCTTACCAAGTTCGCCCGCTCGGTGACGATTGTCCATCGCCGCGATGAGTTCCGTGCGTCGAAGATCATGGTCGAGCGCGCGCAGAACAATGACAAGATTCGCTTTGCGACGAACAAGGTTGTGTCCCAGGTTCTTGGTGAGGACAAGGGTTCGGTTACCGGTCTCGAGCTGGAAGACACCGTCACTGGTGAGAAGTCCGTCCTGGATGTGACTGCCATGTTCGTAGCAATTGGCCACGAGCCACGTTCGCAGATGGTTCGCAATCAGCTGGATTGCGATGAGAATGGCTACATTCAGGTAGCCGCTCCGAGCACCCAGACCTCCCTCAAGGGCGTCTTTGCAGCGGGCGATGTTGTTGACTCGCATTACCAGCAGGCAATTACCGCCGCTGGTTCTGGCTGCAAGGCTGCGCTGGATGCTGAGCACTACTTGGAAACTGTTGCTCGGTAGCTGACAGCAGGGCAGTCGCACTAGCTGGATAAACACCTAATAGTTGGGGTATCGCAATTGTTGGATAAGCCCTACGATTGCAGATATCCAACTATGGGGAATATCCGATAGCCGGTAAGCCCAATTGTTGTTAGCTGTAGCTCAATCAGGGCGCAGCAGGACGTGTTATAGCCCGGTACGCCCCGTACTCATCGAGCACTTGCAGCGTTCTCAAGAACACCATTAATTAACAATTTAGTACTTCACTCGCACCACCGGAAGCCCTAATTTTTGACGCCTTGAGCGCCAAATCCGTACGCGAGGCTGAAGAAGCTAGGTTGAAAAATTAGAATCAAGACCACAAAACAAAACCACTAAGAACTCAAACGAGCTCATTCTAAGGAGAAGAATTTCATGGCTCCGGTAACCGTCACCGCCAACACCTTTAAGTCCGATGTCCTCGAATCCGATAAGCCGGTGCTTGTTGATTTCTGGGCAGAGTGGTGTGGCCCGTGTAAGAAGATTGCTCCCGTTTTGGACGAGGTTGCGACCGAGCTCGATGGCAAGGCCGTCATCGCCAAGGTCAACGTTGATGAGGAGCGTGCACTGGCTGGCATGTTCCAGATCATGTCCATCCCAAGCCTGCTCCTATTCAAGGACGGCAAGAAGGTCGAAGAGATTCGCGGAGTCCGCCCGAAGGGCGAAATCACGTCGCTCATCGAAAAGCACCTTTAAAAGAACTTGGGGTTGCTCCTTATCCGATACGAGGTTACGACTGCCCACCCGCCACTTCGCTATTGCCACCTTCGTTGGACACACCCCATTATGATGTGACTGAAGTTGTGGTTGTGATTTAGAGTTAGTCCTGGGGTTCTGCCGTCGGGCTAGCCGACGCGCCCTCGTAACAATCAATTCGCGCCTGCGACCTGGTAATCTTGCTGGAAATGGCGGTTTACGTCTTCCTTAATACCGTGAAGGAACCAGGTTGCCGCCAACTTGAGAGGTATTGCTGACCATATCCTCTGAGAGTGCGCGAGATTTCTTAACTGAAGTTTCGTTTAGCTCACTGGCCAGTAATACTGATTAAGTGTTGTGAGGACCCACAACGGCCTAAACATAATTGTGGAGTTCGGAAGGGAGTTTTCGTGCCAGAGTTTCTGAAGGTGGGCGATAGGTCACCTCGTGTAGCCGAGGTACGTTCTACCCTGGCTCGTCTTGGGCTTCTGCCCAATTGGGAGGGCTCAGCCGCGGAGGAGAACTCGCCTCAGTGGTCTGGTGACGATGACCTCTTTGATGAGGATATGCGCAACGCTCTCCTGGCGTTCCAACAGTCCCGCGGTGTCTATGCCGACGGGATCATCCGCGACAGCACCCTGCGCCTACTGCGAGAAGCCTCGTACACTCTGGGCACCCGCGTACTGTCCTACGATCCACTGTCACAAATGACCGGTGAGGACGTAGGCGTTCTCCAAGCTACCTTGCAGGAACTCGGCTTCCACGATGCCCGAGTAGACGGCCACTTTGGCCCGAAGACCGATGCCTCTGTACGTGAATACCAGCTCAATTACGGGCTGGAGCCCGACGGTATCTGTGGTCCCGTTACTCTCCGGGCGCTCAGCTACTTGGGCAGGAGGGTTACTGGTGGCTCTGTAAACGCCTTCCACGAGAAGGAAATACTGCGCACGATGGGGCCGAAGCTCTCTGGAAAGCGCATTGTCATTGATCCAGGTCTTGGGGCAGGGGAGCCCGGCATTGTGGTCGACGGCCCTTACGGTCAGATTTCTGAAGAAGAGATTCTTTGGGATTTGGCCTCTCGCATTGAGGGTCGCCTTGTCGCGGCAGGTGCAGAGACTATTCTGTCTCGTCCTCGTACCGACAATCCGTCCATCGAGGATCGCGCTGAGATGGCCAACGCATTTGGCGCTGACGTCTTCATCTCCCTGCAGGCCGACCACTATCACAACAACCGCGCCAGCGGTATTGCGACTTTTTACTTTGGCTCGATGAAGGGCTCCAACTCCATTCTGGGCGAACAGCTCTCTGGCCTTATCCAGCGAGAGATTGTTGCCCGTACGAGCCTGGTAGACTGCCGCTCGCACGCCCGTACCTGGGATCTCCTCCGTCTGACCAGGATGCCCACGGTGGAAGTCGCCGTTGGTTACCTGACCAACGAGGATGACGTCGCAATTCTTTCTTCCCCAGATCAGCGTGACGTAATTGCCGAATCTATCGTTGTCGCTGTAAAGCGTCTGTACCTGGGCGATGAAGAGCAGCAGCCAATGACCGGCGCTTACAGCTTTGCGCAGCTGATTGAAGAGGAAAAAGCCTAAACACGGCTGATCAATCAAACCCGGCGCTAAAGACTGAACAGCTTTGAGCGCATAAAGGGTTCTTTCGCACTTAGATCCAACGCATGGCCGATTTCTTCGTCCCAATCCAATTCCGCATCCAACTCGATACGGAGTTTCGGATGAATCGGATGTGGAGTGACCACCCGAAACCCGGAGTCAAGAAGGGTTCGCGTACGAATCAAATCACCGGCGTTATGGTTAATCGCCGCCAACGAATCTGAAATACACGGCTTAGGATTTAGCTTTTCTTCAAGTTGCGCTTCGAAATCAGCGATTAGGTTCTCCGTACCGTCGTCAGGCGTTGGCGACGACGGCGTAAATGCCGACATAGAATCCGCCGTGCCACTGCAACCAAACGCTTCTACCGCTGAAATCCCGCGCAGCGCGAGCTTGTGCAGAGCGGTCACAATGAGCACGCGGAGCATGTCATCGTCAACCTCTAAAGCGTTGTAATGCAGACTCGTCAGCGCAATCGCATCCGGCGATATTGGTCCGGAAGGCATGGAAAATGTCGTCGGGCAGAAGCGTGGCGGAGCAAAGAGCAGCGTGCCGACGGTCTCAGGTTTCCCATCGATAAGTGATGCCGGTGGCTTTCGTCGTAGCGAATATCCGCACGGTCCCCAGGAAAGGTAGACGGTATTGAGCCATGCTTCCTTCTCCAAGCGCACCTGGGCGGCTAAATCAGGGCTTAAATCGCCATTTAAGAGGCTTTCACTAGCTCCGCCTGGCCGAGTAGGGGGTTGGCCGTCCGAATGCTTTAAATCACCGTTAGGCGCTTCATCCTCTTCTGGCGTGCTGGGGTCCAAATTAGGTTCGCGCGGCTCAGTCGAGAACTGGGGTAGGGCAGTTGCTGTACGGATATGCTCCATGCCCTGTTCCCAAAACAGGCTTAACATCGTCTCTGGATAGATTCCCTCGATGTCGGCCAGCGAAATTTTCTCGATGAATACTTCAGTCACAGTAACCGGGTTTACTCTTCGTCGAGATGCATCAGTGACATGATGCGATCAAAGTCCTCGAGGTTGCCGAATTCGATAACGATTTTGCCCTTACGCTTGCCCATCTGGGCAGTCACCTTCGTATCAAAAGAATTGGACAGGCGGTCAGCCCAATTGTGAAGGACCTCCGGCTGCGGAGTGGGCTCACGGTGCTGCTTTTTCGGTCGCTCGCCGGCATTGAGTAATGTCACTGCTTCTTCGGTCGCACGGACGGATAGTCCTTCAGCAACAATTCGCTCGGCGAGGCGCTGCTGTTCTTCCTTACCTGCCTTAACTCCAAGCAAGGCACGTGCGTGACCAGCCGACAGAACACCGACCGCTACTCGTCGCTGTACCTCCACCGGCAACTGCAAGAGTCGAATCATGTTGGTAATAACGGGCCGCGAGCGACCGATTCGATCCGCCAGCTCTGCCTGAGTTACACCAAACTCTTCGAGTAGCTGCTGGTACGCAGCGGCCTCTTCGAGTGGGTTCAGCTGAACGCGATGGATGTTCTCTAGTAGGGCATCGCGAAGCATGTCCTGGTTTGGAGTATCGCGAACGATGGCGGGAATCGTGTCGACCCCAGCTCGCTGAGAAGCACGCCAGCGACGTTCACCCATGATGATTTCAAACTCGGGTTGCGGCGCGTTCGGATCTTCCTTGCGCGCTGCCTCGAGTGCGGCCGCACGACTATCCTCAGAGATTGGTCGTACGATAATCGGCTGCAATAGACCGAACTCACGAATAGAGTGAGCGAGCTCATTTAGGGGCTCCTCATCGAAGACCTCTCGTGGCTGCTTCGGGTTCGGCGTGATCAGCTTCAAGTTGATCTCGCGATAGGTCGCGCCAAACTCGTTTGCGGCCGAAGCGTCAACATCGGTAGCCTCGGCGCTGCCATGGTCCGCTGCTCCCGACGTCGTCGAGGGCAATGTTTCACGTGAAACATCACTAGACTTACCAATAACCTTATCGTCACTGTGACGTTTCTGCGCCTCATTGGTATGAGGTTTGCTCTGGCCGGATTTTGCAGATTTTCCGGCGTTTTTGCCTTCAGTCAACGAGGTGCCGGATCCCGTCGCGGCTGCCCCCAGTACGTCGGCAACTCCGCTACTTCCAGGCTGCTTCGTCCCCTGGGTACGGCGGGGACCGAAGATAATATCCGCGGCACTCTCACCTACCGAGGGGTTAGCCGCCGGAGCAGTTGGGATCAGCGCGGCGATACCGCGACCGAGCCCTCCCTTGCGGTTCTCCTTTTTTTGATTCGACATCGGTAACTACTCCTAGTGGCTTTAATTTGTCTCAGTGGAATTGGACGGGGTAGGGGAGGAAGCTGGTTTTTGCCCAATCGCACTTCCACCCGGAACTGCGGAATAGTCGCCACGCGTTGCCAATTCCTTCGCGGCGTCAAGATAAGCAACTGCGCCCCGAGACCCTGGATCGTAGGAAATTACGGTCTGCGAATATCCCGGCGCCTCCGATACCTTCACGGATCGAGGGATGAGATTACGTAGCACAACCTCACCGAAGTAGTTACGAACCTCATTGGCAACTTCTTCCGAAAGCTTGGTGCGGCCATCGAACATAGTGAGCAGCACAGCAGAAATATGTAGCTCCGGATTGAGATGCTGACGAATCATCTGCACGTTATTCATCAGCTGAGTCACACCCTCCAAGGCGTAAAACTCACACTGAATCGGAATCAAAACCTCGTTGGCGGCAGTCATCGAATTCAGAGTCAACAGACCGAGCGAAGGAGGGCAGTCAATAATGAGAAAGTCAAAGCCGTTGTCAATCAGGTACTGATCTGACACTGCATCGAGAAGTCGGCGCTCACGGTTCAGGAGCGAGACCAGCTCAATCTCGGAGCCCGCCAAGTCCAACGTCGCTGGCACACAAAAGAGATTCTCAGATTCAGGGGAACGCTGGATGACATCGTCAATCTGTAGTTCGCCAATTAGAAGCTCATACGTCGACGGGGTCCCGGAAACATGCTCAATCCCCAGGGCCGTAGAAGCATTTCCCTGCGGGTCATTATCGATGACTAGCACCTTGAGACCATGCCGCGCGAGCGCCGACGCGATGTTGACTGCCGAAGTGGTCTTGCCCACGCCACCCTTCTGGTTGGCGATAGTAATACGGCGCGGGCGTTCGGGGCGTGGAAGCGATAAACGGTTCGGGGCCTTAACTTGCGCTGCCCGTTGAGCTGCCGCAGCGATGGGTGTGTCTTGCCAGGACTTCCGGCTCATTAACTATTCCCCTTACAAGCACAGCAATCACCAATCATGGCCACTGGAGTGCGAATAAAAACTTAGTAACTATCTGCAAAAGCGTAATCATCAAGCCCCAACAAGCGTTAGACGCCGACGATTGTGGAAATGTTTCACGTGAAACATCCACCTTGGCCGGTAGGACTTTGCCATACCGCGATACTTATCCCACTCTAGCCCGACGGCACTACGCGCCTCAATGTCGAAACCAAAACACAAGCGAACCGGCAGTGGAGTAGGGGAGGGGGACTTACAACCTACTTCTTCTGAATAATCACGGCGTACGTCGAAGTTCCCAACACGGAACCGCCAACCTCTACAACGCGGGGATTAGTTCCCTTCGCCTTGGCAATAAGCTTTGCGTCCCGATCAATCTCCTCTTGCGCAGTTCCACCCTTCAGTGCAACCATCGCGCCTCCGGATTTAACTAAAGGAAGCGACCAGCCCGCCAATTTCCCAAGAGGGGCAACAGCGCGAGAAGTGACGACATCTACTTGGCCAACCTCAGCGCGAACCACTTTCTCCTCAGCGCGGGCGCGAACCACGGTCACATTGTCCAGCTCGAGATCTTCCACAACTTCGTTCAAGAAAGTCGTACGGCGCAGCAATGGTTCTACAAGAACCACCTTCAAATCTGGTCGTGCAAGAGCAAGCGGAATCCCGGGCAAGCCTGCCCCCGAACCAATGTCCGCAACTACAAGCCCTTTGCCTATCGCTTCTCCAACTACCGCAGAATTGATAATGTGCCGATCCCACAGCTTTGGAGTTTCACGTGGCCCAATCAAACCTCGGACTGTAGCCTCCTCAGCCAACCATGAGTGGTAGCGGTATGCTCGATCGGCATTCCCTCCAAACACGGTATCTATCACCGAACGCAGATCCGCATCGACCAAACCTGCGGAGGCTTCTTGATTATCGACGTCTTTCGCGGAGTTACTCAACAGTTCCACTAACCTTTCCAATGGGGCAGCTGTGCCGTCACCCGTCGAGCTTTTCATTACCCCTAGTGTACGACAGTGCAACAGCGATGTTTCACGTGAAACATTGATCAAAGTTGGATGCCAAACTCCAGGCCCCGGAGAAAATTACATGCCTGTAATAACAGTGACGTTGTTTGCTCGATAGAGCACGAAGGCAAGCAAAAACGCCCCGCATCAACTGCGGGGCGTTTCGATTAATTAACTTATGTAGACGAAGGGCGATTCCACTTCAGCTATTTCTTTTTCCGCTTCCGGTTCTTCCGATTTGCGGGTTTCTGTCCTGGCGCTGGCTTCGAGGCTGGGCCCTGCTGTCCCTTCCCCGAATTACCATCCGGAAGATGGCTAGAAGCCTTGTTCGCTGCAGAGGCCTGACCGGACTGCGCCTGCTGCGCATTCTGCGCTGCCTGACGCTTGCCACCCTTCTTCGGATTGATTGGCTTCTGGCCAACCTTCGGAGCGAGCTTCTCCTGTGCCTCGCGCTTGGCAGCCTTCTTAGCTGCGACAGCTTCCTTCTCTTCCTCATCCAGCTTGCCGAAGATGTAGCGCTGCTGGAAGTAGGTCCAGACGTTGTTAGTCACCATGTAGACAAGAAGACCGATGTGCCAGAAAGCACCGGTAACAAGAATCATGATCGGGAAGAACCAAAGCATCATCTTGTTCATCATGTCCATCTGCTGACCCATAACGCCTTCCTGGCGCTTCACCAGACCGGCTTCCTGGCGGGCACGCGTGCGGTCAACAGACATGCGAGCGTTGAAGTGCGTTGCAAGTGCCGCAATAACAATCAGCGGAATGGCAACGATCATGATGTCCATGCGGGTGAAGTCCGCAGGCGTACCAGGCACAGTAAAGGCTGCGTATTGATCCTCGCCCATACCAACCGAACTGGACAGTGGAGCATTGAGCACACGAGCCAGCAGGAAGGACCGCACCTCATCTACACCGAAGACGTAGTTAGGCGTATTCCAGTTCTGCTCCACCGACATGCGAAGCGCATTGCCCGTCGTACCCGTTCGGTTGAACGAACGCAGCACGTGGAAAAGGCCAATCAACACAGGCATCTGAACCAGAATCGGCAAACAGCCGCCGAGCGGGTTGACACCCATTTCCTTCTGTAGCTGGCGCATAGCAAGAGCCTGAGCCTGCTGATCGTTCTTGTACTTCTCCTTGATGGCCTGCATCTCAGGAGCGAGCTGCTGCATCTTGATGGCAGAACGCTGCTGGTTCAGCATCGGCTTAAACAGGAGGATACGGATGGTGACCACAAGCAAAATAATGGCCAGCACCCAGGAGATACCCGAGGAGGGATCGAATAGGAAACCTGAGGCCTTATGCCAGAACCACAGGATGGCCGAAATCGGCACATACACGAAATTGAGCACGGTCTAAGATCACTCCGTTCTTTAGGGGACAGCGCACTCGCGCCTTCGTCTACAAAGCCCCGTCAAAGGCTAAGCATTACTAGAGGTTACCTGTGCATTCGCCTCAACCACGAACCCAGGCCGGGGAATGTGGCAGGAACTGGATCCCAGCCACCCGGATGCCAGGGTGCGCAACGGAAGATGCGCAAGAAAGTCAGCCACAGGCCACGAATAGCTCCGAAACGGCGCACAGCCTCAAGACCATATGCGGAGCACGTCGGTTCAAAACGACATGTGCTCGTGGGCTTCAGATTAGAGATACGACGGCGGTAGAAGAGAATCGCCCTCTCAGCCACACGTGCGCCGGGGGTCTGAGCGAGGGGGCCGTCGTCAAGCGAATTAGCGCCGACGTTCGTATGTGGCGAGTGCCGATTGCACATCGTGGGACAGCTCCTGGCTGGTGGCTGTGGCAGATGCAGGCAGCGCGCGAACGACAATGTCCATGGTGGACGGAAGATTCTGCGCGGCCGCGGCCATAACATGGCGGAGCCTGCGGGATACAGCGTGACGAGTCACGGCGTTGCCCACAGCTTTAGATACGACAAGACCGACACGCGGACCACCAAACCTGGCAATCTGCGTATCGGTCTTATCTTCACCGCCAGAAGCGGCGGTGTCACGAATATGCAAGACCAAGGTCTTGCGTCCGATTCGGCGTCCACGTCGTACGGTGACCGTGAAGTCACGCGAAGAACGCAGCTTATTGCTCTGAGGGAGCACCGAAATCGGTGTCCTCTTGCTTAAGCGGACAGGCGGGCACGGCCCTTGCTGCGGCGTGCTGCCACAACGGCGCGACCGGAACGGGTACGCATACGGGTACGGAAGCCGTGCACGCGTGCACGACGGCGGTTATTCGGCTGGAACGTCCGCTTCGACACGGTTGACACTCCTTGAAACTCAAACGACCACGAGTCCACGCTGAACACACCGCAGTAAACTCCTCGCTTCGAGTGCGAGGCAGCGATGCGTCTGACGCATTCCCGTGATGCACGGAAAAATTACTTACCGACAGATTGAAAGCTACATGCGTTCTGTCGGGTCCAAGCACAAGCTCGGACTCATATCTCAATGGATATGAAACACCCAGATAGGTTACGTCGAATCGAGCGAGAAATTCAAATCAACACGCCGGATTTACCTGGAGAATCATTTTCCAAGTTTTCCGACGGTACCGATGTTGACCTGTGGAAATACTGACCTATGCACTGCAATCCACAGGGTGTTTATCCCATTAGCTGTGGATAACTTCCACACCATGAATCACAGCGAGCAGGGGAAATAACGTGTTTACCTAGGTAAACGCAGACTAGGGGGCTATTTTTCATTGTGGGCAAACTGTGGATAAACTGTTAGTCAATTAGCGACAAGGTTTATCCACAGATGTGGACAAACATGTGGAAGTCCTGCTCGGGGCGTATAGCACCTTGTGTAGAAACACCCCACAGGGCGAATTACAAGAAATAGCCCCCAAATGGGCAGATATGGCACTCTCGCCATGCCAAAAACACTCCACAAAAACAGGTCGCCTCGATAAATTTGATGAACGTAAACATGTAAAAGGACATTCACACAGTGAGCGAACAACCAGAATTGCCAGGTGGACTCTGGGAGCAGGTCGTTTCTATCCTGACTTCACCAGAAGGTGCGCCGGAGTTGGGCATTGCACCACTACGCCCGCCACACAAGGCACTGCTGCGGTCAGTGACGCACACTGGTGACTTTCCAGGTTTTTTCCTGCTCAGCACTCAATCGCCAGTGGTGCAGGCGCTGGTAAAAGAAGAGCTCAAGGGCATTATCGAGGCCGTCTTAGCTTCGCTGACCGGCGAAGAGTTGGAAACGGTCATCACCGTTGCCGATCCTGCTGACGACGCTGAAGATAGCCAGGCAGCAGAGACCACTCAACCATCTGCACAGCACTCGGGGCAGATGCCATCTGCAGCTTCGCGTCCGCAGCAGGCTCAGCGTCAACAGCCAAACCAGCAGCACCAGCAGCAATCTGGCCGCAACTACCCGTTCCCCAGTGCAGATACGAACGACTTCAATCTCCACGAGCAGCACCAGGGATCGACGCAGACGCCACAGGTGTCGCAGACGCACCAGCCGAATGTCCATAATCAGCAGAGTGCCCAGTCACAACGCCGATCGATGGACGCCGTAGATTCGATGGCCCAGGGGCTTTCGCACTCATCTGCCGAGAATCCAATGACTATTGCTGATCAGCGCCAGGTCACAAGTCCTTTCCGCTCCGAGAGCCACGGCACTCCAACCGAGATGAGCATGCCTTTCGAGGAGCCCACCCTCAACCCGAACTACACCTTCGAGACCTTCGTTATTGGTCCGCAGAACAAATTCGCCGCCGCAGCCGCCGTCGCTGTTGCAGAGTCTCCGGGGCGCACCTACAACCCGCTGTTTATCTCCGGCGGTTCGGGTCTTGGCAAGACGCACCTGCTCCACGGCATTGGTCACTACGCCAAGCATTTGTACCCTAACCTGCGGGTTCGTTACGTTTCCTCGGAAGAGTTCACCAACGACTTCATTAATTCCGTGCGTGACGACGCCCAGGAATCCTTCAAGCGTCGCTACCGCGATTTGGACATGCTCATCATCGATGACATCCAGTTCTTGGAGGGCAAGGAAGGTACACAGGAAGAGTTCTTCCATACGTTCAATGCCCTGCACCAGTCCAATCACCAAATTGTGCTGTCGTCGGACCGCCCACCACGCGAGCTTAAGACCCTGGAGGATCGCCTTCGTACCCGCTTCCAGTGGGGGCTCAATCCGGATCTGCAATACCCGGACTTGGAGACGCGAATCGCAATTCTGTCGAAGAAGGCACAGCTGTCTGATTTGGTCGTTCCGCATGATGTACTCCAGTACATCGCGGAGAACACCTCGTCTTCTATTCGTGAGCTCGAGGGGCGTCTACTGCAGATTAGCGCTCACGCATCCATGATTCATGAGCCTGTGACCTTGAAGTTTGCGCAGGAGATCCTCGGTGCCGACGAAATCGAGGTGCAGATTACCCCGGAGATCATCATCTCCACCACGGCTGAGTACTTCGACCTAACGGTTGCGGATTTGGTGGGCCCGGGTAAGACTCGTCCGGTCGC
The DNA here is from genome assembly GCF_001809225.1 of Corynebacterium sp. HMSC077G07. NCBI lineage: Bacteria > Bacillati > Actinomycetota > Actinomycetes > Mycobacteriales > Corynebacteriaceae > Corynebacterium > Corynebacterium sp. HMSC077G07. Next base: position 50,217 of record NZ_KV796525.1, read on the forward strand.
TCATGCTCGCCAGATCGCGATGTACTTGACGAGGTCCTTCACTGAGCTTTCGTTGCCGTCGATTGGCCGGGAGTTCGGAAATCGTGACCATTCGACGGTTTTGCACGCTGAACGCAAGATTGTTAAGGAAATTCAGGAGAAAAAGCCCTCAAAGGACCAGGTCAACGACCTGACTACACGCATTCGTGACCGAGCTCGCGGCACGGCTTAAAATCCTTGGGTTCGGCGTGCGGAATTCTTGTTATTAACTGCGGTTTTTCCGTGCACAGAGCTGTGGACAACTCGTAAATTTTGTGGATGAAAGATGAAGCCCGAACACTATCCCCAGACACCCCAAGTTATCCACAGTTAGACGCACTGGTTATCCACAGCGCGAAATCAGTGAAGACCAGCGGGAATCATGTAATTTCACAATGTGCACACCCCCTATTACTACTCCCGACTTTAAAAATCTCTAGAAACTTCTAGATAAAAGGGGGCCTGCGCACAACCTCTGGCAAGCAACCTCTCGCGCACAACTTCATAAATGCCAAGAACGAATAAGAACTACGATTAAGCACTAGACGGACTACAAGAATCCCAGTGAGGTCTTTGGCAGTCTGCAGTAGAGTTGTACGATGGAATCTTTGTAACTCCAGTCATGTGCGCTGACATAGCGTGCTGACAACACAAAAGACGGCTAATAACAGACATCCAATACCGGTGGAGGAACGATGGAGCAGACCGAAGTCCGTATTCGCGCGGCTAAGGACGATCTCGCGGGTGCGGTGAGCTGGGTTGCTCGTAACCTGCCTGCACGCCCGACTCAGCCGATTCTGCGTGGCATGATTTTTCTCGCGGATGACAATGGTCTGCAGCTCGCTGGCTATGACTACGAGGTCTCGACTCAGATTCGTATTAGCGCAGAGGTCGATGAGCCCGGTCGCTTCGCCGTCAATGGCAAGTTGGTTTCTGACATTGTCTCTAAGCTGCCGAATAAGCAGGTAGAGATGCACTTTGATGGCACGAAGGTCATCGTTCGCTGTGGTTCTTCCCGCTTCGAGCTGCCAAGCCTGACCTTGGAGGATTACCCGCAGCTACCAGAAGCTCCGGCTGCTACCGGTACTGTCGATGCCGCTCTGCTGGCTGAGGCTATTGGTCAGGTCGCTATCGCTGCCGGCAAGGATGAGTCGCTGCCGATGCTGACCGGCATCCGGATGGAAACCGAAGGTAACGAGGTCACTCTCGCTGCCACCGACCGTTTCCGCCTGGCGGTTCGCAGTTTCGAGTGGGAGCAGATCCCGGAGGGGGAGACCAAGCTGCTCATCCCGGCAAAGACCTTCGCGGAGACTGCCCGCACCCTCGATACCACTTCCAGCGAGCCAGTGACCTTGGCATTCGGCGACGGATCCGATGATCGTGAGGTCGGCTCCGAAGGTCTGCTGGCTATCCTCGCCGATCCTCGTCGCACTACCACGCGATTGCTGGACGCCGAGTTCCCGAAGTTCCGTCCGCTGCTGCCGAAGCAGCATTCCTCCATGGCTGTTGCTCGTGTTGACCAGCTGCAGGATGCCATCCGTCGTGTGTCTCTGATGGCGGATCACGGTGCGCAGATTCGCATGGACTTCTCCGATGGCCAGGTTGTCCTTTCCGCTCATGGCGACGAGGTCGGTCACGCAGAAGAGACTGTGGCCTGCAACTTCTATGGGGAACCACTTCTGATCGCCTTCAACCCGCAGTACCTGCTCGAGGGGCTCAGCGCTGTTCGCTCCCACCGCGTTCTGCTGGGCTTTACGCAGCCGTCGCGTCCCGCGATTCTCATTCCAGAGCCGGAAGCTATCCCGGAGCTCGGTGAGGACGGCTTCTACCCAACGCCGGAGACCGACTTCACTTACCTGCTGATGCCTGTGCGCCTGCCGGGCTAGTCTGCGGCTATGCACATTCGGTATTTGTCCTTGCGGGACTTCCGCTCCTGGCCGGAGTTGGAAGTCGAGTTCACGCCTGGAATTACCGTATTTACCGGGCAAAATGGCTACGGCAAGACCAATATCGTCGAGGCCGTTGGGTATCTTTCCACGCTCGGTTCGCATCGAGTGTCTACGGATGCTCCGCTGGTTCGGTCGGGGACCCCGTCGGCACGCATTTCGGCGACGGCGGTCAATGATGGCCGCGAGCTGACGGCGCATCTGCTCATCAATCCGCATCGCTCGAATCAGGCGCAGATCAATCGCACGCGGCTGAAGTCTCCGCGGGAGCTGCTGGGGATCGTTAAGTCGGTCTTTTTCTCGCCCGAGGATCTCACGCTGGTCAAGGGCGAGCCCGCTTCCCGTCGCCGATACATCGATGATTTGCTCGCTTTACGACGGCCACTGTCCGCCGGTATCCGCATCCAATATGACAAGATTTTGCGTCAGAAGAATGCACTGCTGAAGTCGGCGGGCTCGACGCTGCGCCGTGGCTATTCTTCCTCGGAGGGGCAGGCCGCACTGAGCACGCTGGATACCTGGGATGCGCAATTGGCGCAGGTGGGAGCGGCGTTAATGGCTGCGCGTATGGATTTGATCGCCGAGCTTTCCGAGCATGTCAGCGAGGCCTATGCCACGCTTGCCCCGCACTCGCGCCCAGCCACGATTGCCTATGCGCCGAAGGTCGACAGCCTGGATGGCGGGCCATTGCCCAGCGAACCGGAGCTGCTCGAGGCACTGCTGCTGACGAAGATGGCGGAGCGCCGCACCGCGGAGATTGAGCGCGGTTCCTGTCTCGTTGGTCCGCATCGCGATGATCTCAACCTCATTCTCGGCAATGACCCCGCCAAGGGCTTCGCTAGCCACGGCGAGACCTGGTCTTTTGCACTCGCGCTGCGTCTCGGCGCGTACTTTTTGCTCCGTGCCGATGGGCCCGACCCGATCTTGGTGCTTGACGACGTGTTTGCGGAGCTCGACCGGCATCGTCGGGAAGCTCTCATGGAAATCGCGCAGCAGGCTGAGCAGGTGTTGATCACCTCGGCGGTGGGGGAGGAGTTGCCTCAGGCACTGGTCGAGGATTCTTCTGTCACTCATCACACGGTGACGGTGGCGCAGACTGAGCAGGGGCGAATCTCACTGCTGGATGAAAACCCAGTCGCGGAAGAGTGACGGGTATGGTCGAGAACATGGAGCCGGATAACTCACCGGAAGAAGAAAAGGACCTGATCAGCGACGCTTTCTTCCGCATGCGCGATGCCGCTAAGGAGGGCGGTCACAAGTTACCGAATCTCCAGCGGCCACCGAAGAAGAAGGGCTCGTGGTCTGGCCTCGATAGCCGTGTGCCTGTGAAGGCCGCGGAGGGGATTGTTGCGGACGTCGATAAGCAGCGGGCAGCGCAAGCAGTGGTACGAGATCGTGCCGGTACGGTGATTTCGCCGAGCCTATTGAAGGAGGCGGGGATTCGGCTGTACCGGAAATATGACCGTCGACCTGCGCCGATTGGTGCGGTGCTGAATAAGGCAGTAGTTGATCGCGGCTGGCAGATCCATATTGCCCACGGTGTGATCATGACGGAGTGGGATTCGATGGTCGGCAAGGTTGTCGCGGAACACTCCCAGGTCAAGGAGTTCAAGGACGGCACTTTGGTGGTCGAGTGCCAATCGACAGCATGGGCAACACAGCTGCGGCTAGCACAGCGACAGGTTTTGAAGTCGATTGCGGAACGCGTCGGGGATGGAGTGGTTGAGGAAATTAAGGTGCTTGGGCCAAAAGCGCCGAATTGGCGCAAGGGCAAATTGCACATCGAGGGCCGAGGACCGCGTGATACTTATGGGTAAAGGTCGGTAAACGGTCTACGAATAGCCGTCGGTATGCGTAAAACTGCGAAATTTGGTCCTTTGAGCGCATCGGCTATATCCACAGTAGGGGACTACGTTGGGGTAAGATGGGCAGGAGAAAACCGGCAGGCGGTTCTTGAGACGTTATCGACTTCCAAACTAGCCAGACCTATCTAGTAGTCCTATGTAGTTCTGGCTGGCGCTGATAGCGCTTGACCGCCGGCCTATTTTTCGCGCGCTGACGAATGTTGCGCGGGGAGAGAACCAAGAATAGGAGACGCGCCGAACCGTGGCTGCTACCGAACATCAATATGACGCCTCATCGATTACCATCCTCGAGGGCCTCGAGGCCGTGCGTAAGCGGCCGGGTATGTACATTGGCTCAACTGGTGAGCGTGGCTTGCACCACCTGGTGTGGGAGGTTGTAGACAACTCCGTCGACGAGGCGATGGCGGGTTACGCCACCGATGTTGAGGTCACTCTGCTGGAAGACGGCGGCGTTCAGGTCCGCGATAACGGCCGTGGTATTCCTGTCGAAATGCACCCGTCGGGTATGCCGACGGTGCAGGTGGTTATGACTCAGCTGCACGCCGGCGGCAAGTTTGACTCCGAGTCCTACGCTGTTTCCGGTGGTCTGCACGGTGTGGGTATTTCGGTGGTTAACGCGCTGTCGACGCGTATGGAAACCGAGGTCATCCGTGATGGCTACACCTGGTACCAGAACTTCGACCAGGCCGTCCCGGAAGAAATTATCCGAGGTAAGAAGACTCGTGGTTCGGGCACCACACAGCGTTTCTGGCCGGACCCGGAGATTTTTGAGACCACCGATTTCAAGTTCGACACCATTTCTCGCCGCCTGCGCGAGATGGCGTTTTTGAACAAGGGCCTGACCATCACGTTGGTGGACAAGCGTGTCTCCGAGGAAGAGCTCGAGGCTGAGGCTCTGGCGGAGCAGGCGGAGACCGAATCCGCTGAAATCGCCAAGGATGCGGCTGAGGAGCAGAAGGAGCAGGCAGAGAAGACCACCAAGCCGAAGGAGCGCCGCAAGGTCTTCCACTACCCGAATGGTCTGCGGGATTATGTCGAGAATCTGAACAAGTCGAAGAACATCATCCACCCGACCATCATTTCCTTCGATGCTGCAGGTGACGGCCACGAGGTCGAGATTGCCATGCAGTGGAACTCGGGCTACTCCGAGTCGGTGCACACCTTCGCCAACACCATTAACACCATTGAGGGTGGCACCCACGAAGAGGGCTTCCGTTCTGCGTTGACATCGCTGATGAACCGCTATGCGCGTGAGCACCGACTGTTGAAGGAGAAGGAAAACAACCTCTCCGGTGAGGACTGCCGTGAAGGTCTTGCTGCCGTGATTTCGGTGAAGGTCGCCGATCCACAGTTCGAGGGCCAGACAAAGACGAAGCTGGGTAACACCGAGGTGCGTTCTTTCGTCCAGCGCATGACCAATGAGCACATCGGTCACTGGCTGGAGGCCAATCCGGCTGAGGCTAAGGCCATTGTTAACAAGGCCATTGCTTCGGCGCATGCCCGTCAGGCGGCTCGTAAGGCCCGCGACCTGGTGCGTCGTAAGTCCGCGACCGATCTTGGCGGTCTTCCGGGTAAGTTGGCGGACTGCCGTTCGAAGGACCCGAAGCAATCCGAGCTGTTCATCGTGGAGGGTGACTCCGCAGGTGGTTCTGCAAAGGCAGGCCGAAACTCGCTGTTCCAGGCCATTTTGCCGCTGCGCGGTAAGATTTTGAACGTCGAGAAGGCGCGCCTGGATAAGACGCTGAAGAACAACGAGGTCCAGGCTATTATTACGGCGCTGGGCACCGGTATTCACGACGAGTTCGACATCGAGAAGCTGCGCTACCACAAGATTGTGCTGATGGCCGATGCCGACGTTGATGGTCAGCACATTGCCACGCTGTTACTGACGCTGCTGTTCCGTCTGATGCGTCCGCTGATTGATGAAGGGCACGTCTACCTCGCCCAGCCACCGCTGTACAAGCTCAAGTGGGCCAAGGGTGAGCCGGGCTACGCCTACTCAGATGCTGAGCGCGATCAGCTGCTGGAAGAAGGACTTGCCGCCAACCGCAAGATCAACAAGGATGACGGTGTCCAGCGCTACAAGGGTCTCGGTGAGATGAACGCCGCCGAGCTGTGGGATACCACCATGGATCCGGATCACCGCGTGCTGCGTAAGGTCGCCCTCGAGGACGCGCAGAAGGCCGATGAACTGTTCACCATTCTGATGGGCGATGACGTCGCTTCACGACGTTCGTTTATTACCCGTAATGCGAAGGACGTTCGCTTCCTCGACGTCTAAGCCGATACCTAGTCTGGTTATCGGCTTGTCGGTTCCCCTGACAAAACCTCAGTTCAGCCATTAATGTTTATGAAATGGAAGATACTCGAGGAAGCATGGTCAACGGGGAACCGCCAGTCGAGCCACGTATTGTGCAGGAGACATTGCCCGATGGCTCCGTGACCCCGATGGCGCTTCGGACTCCCGAAGGTACGCCTCGGGGCATCGTCGTTATTTGGCCGGGCTTTGGCATGGGGGCTCGCTATTACCGGCCGATTGCCCAAGAGTTGCAGCGCCGAGGTTTTTGCGTCCTGACCTCGGAGCTGCGCGGCCAGGGTAACCAGACTGCGGTGGCCACCCGTGGCCACAACTGGGGCTACCAGGATCTTGCATCGGTGGATTACCCGTTGGCCGTGGCGCGTGCGCGTAAAGAGTTCGACCACCTCGCGGCAGGGGAGAGCACAGAGGAGAAGCTGCCGGTCTACCTGCTGTGTCATTCCATGGGCGGTCAGATTGCCTCGCTGTATCTGGCCCGACCGGAAGCGGACGTGGCCGGCGTAGTGATGGTCGGCTCCGGTACTCCGCACTACAACTGTTTTACTGGCAACGAGTACAAGCGGCTTCGCTACGGTGCACCGTTTATGCAGGTGGTGTCCCAGATCCTGGGCTATTGGCCAGCGGGCAGGCTTGATTTGGCCGGCTATGGCCGCCAGGCTCGTAACCATGTGGTGGAGTGGGCGCGGTTCTCGCGCACGGGTCTTCTGCGACCGCGCGGTGCGGATATCGACTACGCCGCTGAGATGCCGAAGGTGACCACCCCGGCGCTGCTGCTGAACTGTGGTGGTGACCGTGACTGCCCGGAGGCTTCCGCACAGGCGCTGGCACGGATGCTGCCGAATTCGGCAAAGTACGAGTTCATTGAGCAGCGGCTGGGCCACAATCGCTGGGCGCGTGAGCCACAGGCTGTGGTTGACCGTCTAGAGCAGTTTATTGAGGAAATTTAAACCGCAATTTTCCAGCTGGTAATCTGCGCTTCTTAACGTAGATGCCTATGGCAACTTCACCTAAAAATATATCTGAATTTTCCCGTCGGCACTTCCTGCAGACCGCCGCAGGAGTCGGTGCTGTCACCGCTGCGAGCACGCTGCTGCCGCCATCATTGCGCCATGCACTCGCGCAGCCCCGACCGGCTGGCTCCCTCGACCAGGTTGAGCACGTTGTCGTGTTGATGCAGGAAAACCGCTCTTTTGATCACTACTTCGGCACTCTCCGAGGTGTGCGGGGGTACAACGACAATTCCGCTTTGCCGGGCGTTTTCAACCAGAGTGGGGTCAGTCCATACCTGATTCGCAACGCCGCTAATCGCGGTGATCTCTCGGTGGAGTACATTGCAAGTTTGCCGCACGGTTGGGAAGACGGGCAGGTTGCACTAAACGGCGGCCGCTGTAACGGCTGGATCGAGGCCAAGGGCAAGGGCACGATGGCCTGTTATGACCGCCAGGACATCGCGTTCCAATTCGCTCTCGCAGAGACGTTCACTATCTGCGATGGTTACTTTTCCTCGATGCCTACGTCGACAAGCCCGAACCGCAACTACCTGTTTTCGGGTGATACCCGAAAGGAACCGTGGGGGACTGGAGCGGTTGGCAATGCGGCGTACGAGCCGACGCACCCGGGGTACAGGTGGCGCACGTATGCCGAGGATCTCTCGGCGGCTGGGGTGCCATGGCGCGTCTACCATGAGTGGGATAACTACACCGACAACAACCTGGATTTCTTCGCCGCGTTTCGAAATATTGGCCGCAAGGTCATTCGTGAGGCCGGGCTGCCTGGTCGCGACATGACGGGCTTCCACGAGAAGCTGCTGGAACTGGGCGATGGGATGCCGCCAACTGCAGAGCAGCAGGAGATGGTCGACCGCCTGAATGCCGCTGTGGAGAAGCTGCCTGAGGCGGAACGGAATCTCTACGATCGTGCGCTTTACCGTCGCCAGCCGGGCACGCTCGCTGATGCTTTCCGACGGGACGTTGAATCCGGACAGCTGCCAAAGGTGTCCTGGATTGTGCCGTCGGCCGCGGAAAGCGAGCACCCGGGAGCGTCCTCGCCGATTCAGTCGGCGAATATCACTTACCGCCTGTTGGATGCGTTGGCCTCCAACCCGGAGGTGTGGGCCAAGACCGTCTTCCTGATTAACTTTGACGAGTTTGATGGTTACTTCGACCATGTGGTGCCGCCGCTGCCGCCGAAGAATGAGCCGGGGGAGTGGTACCTGGGCAAGCCGAAGGGGCTCGGTTTCCGCGTCCCGATGACTGTCATTTCACCGTGGTCGGTGGGTGGTTTGGTGTCCTCAGAGGTCTTCGATCACACTTCGGTGATCCGTTTCCTGGAGCAAGTCACCGGCGTGAGCTGCGGAAATATCACTGATTGGCGTCGTCGGGTATGTGGTGATTTGGTATCCACACTGGACTTCTCGGCGTCTACGGGAATGCAGCTTCCAGAGCAGCCGGGACCAGCGCCGGAGTTTGTGAAGCGCTGGGAGGCGGAGCCGGCCGGTGACTATCCTGTGCAGGAGTCCGAGCAGGCGACCGCGCTGCCGACACCGTACCGGCTGCACGCCTACCTCAAAGGCGGCAATCTTGTGCTGGTCAATGACGGTTCCCGTGAGGCTGTTTTCGCTGTTTACAGTGGCAATAAGGTGGAGCATCACACGGTGCTCGGTACGTTAGAGCTGCGAATTGGACTCCTGGAGCGCGAACTTACCGTGTGCGGCCCGGACCGCTTCCTGCGTGTATTCAGCAAGACGGCGAAAGAGTTGCCGGAGGTCACTTTGGAGCACGCGGCGGGACGTGTTCTAGTTGGCGGGCAGGACCGGACGGCTGATTATGTCCGTGATGGTTGGTACGAGGTTGAGCTGGCTGAAGGTGAGGCCACGGCGTATTACACGGGCCGGCTGGAGTCCGGCAATCGCATTCCGACCAGCCCGTTTACCCGAAAGAGTGACTAGGCCCTGTCCCCGGCTAAGTGCCGCCTTTGACCAGATCCCACGTCTCTGCGAATGACAGCTCTTCGCCGTTGGTGGTGAGGAGTATGTGTGCAAGTAGTGCGCCCAGTGCGGTGTTGCCAAAACTTAGTGGTTTCACGTGAAACGTTGCGTAAGCGACCGCCTGCGCTGCCGCAGAAATCGCGGGAAAGCTACGGTGACCAGCAATGACTCCTGAGCTGGCGGCGACAATAGCGCTGATTGTCCACGGCCTCGCAAGTGTAGCGTCGGCCAATTCCGGCACTGTGGCCACCAGTTCATCGGTAGCCGCCAGGATAGCGGCCTCGCTGAGAGGCTGAATCTGAGGCGCGCTCATTCTTGTACTCCGCGGGGCCTTGGGGAGCTCAACTTTCGCAGCAGCGCCATGTCGGTATCAATTACGCTTGCCGTAATTTCCCGGGCTTGACCTTGTTGAAGGGCTCTCGTGGCGGCGGATTCGATGGCGCGAATGACGGCCTCGTGTTTAGACACGCCCTCCATGTGCGCCAGCAGAGCCAAGGCGGTGTCCTGTTCTTTCGTGAGTCTCAAGGTCATCGCCATCGCATTTGCTCCCTGCTATCTAACTGCGCTTCTTAACTGCGCTAGTTTGTTTCTCGCTATCAGGCCTAAAACCCCAGATTTGATACCACAATGGTATCGAAAAGTTGCACACGGCGTCGAAAAGCGGGCTCTAAAGCCCTGTAGAATGGATGCGAACCTCTTTTAAGTAAAGGAAGCAGTCATTGAGCGACGATAACAACAACGACGGCTCATCTTTCGGAAGTGGAGTATTGGGCCACCAGGTTCGCCCGATCGACATCAATGAAGAGATGCAGTCGAGCTATATCGACTACGCCATGAGCGTGATTGTTGGCCGTGCGCTGCCGGAGATTCGTGATGGTCTCAAGCCGGTGCACCGCCGCATTCTCTACGCCATGTTCGACAACGGCTACCGCCCGGAGCGCGGCTATGTGAAGTCCGCAAAGCCGGTTTCGGACACGATGGGTAACTACCACCCGCACGGCGACAGCGCTATTTACGACACCATGGTGCGCATGGCGCAGCCGTGGTCCATGCGCTATCCGCTTGTTGACGGTCAGGGTAACTTCGGCTCCCGCGGTGACGACGGTCCCGCAGCTATGCGTTACACCGAGGCCCGTCTGACGCCGTTGGCCATGGAAATGGTGCGCGACATTCGCGAAAACACCGTCGATTTCCAGCCGAACTACGACGGTCGTACGACAGAGCCTGTGATTCTGCCGTCGCGTGTCCCGCAGCTGTTGATGAACGGCTCTGGCGGTATTGCCGTCGGTATGGCCACCAACATCCCACCGCACAACCTCCGTGAGGTCGCGGATGCCATCAACTGGTGCCTGGACAACCCGGAAGCGGATGAAAAGACCACGCTGGATGCGGTCATGGAACGCATCAAGGGCCCGGATTTCCCAACTGCCGCCCAAATTGTCGGCGATAAGGGCATCAAGGAGGCCTACACCACCGGCCGTGGTTCGATTCGCATGCGCGGTGTGACCTCGATTGAGCAGGAGGGCACTCGTCAGTCGATTGTCATCACTGAGCTGCCGTACCAGGTCAACCCGGACCGCATGATTGCCAACATCGCGGATCAGGTCAAGGACGGGCGTCTGCAGGGCATTGCCTCGATTGATGACGAATCTGACCTGAAGTGGGGCATGCGTATCGTCGTCAAGCTCAAGCGCGACGCCGTGCCGCGTGTGGTGCTGAACAACCTGTACAAGCACTCCCAGCTGCAGACCAGCTTCGGTGCGAACATGCTCGCCATCGTCGACGGTGTGCCTCGTACGCTGCGCATTGACCAGATGGTGACGCTGTATGTCGCCCACCAGATTGAGGTCATCGTTCGACGGACCCAGTTCCGCCTGGACGAGAAGGAAAAGCGCGCCCATATCCTGCGTGGCCTGGTCAAGGCCCTGGATATGTTGGACGAGGTCATCGCTCTGATTCGCCGGTCTGCCACGGTTGATACCGCGCGCACGGGCCTGATGGGTCTGCTCGAAATCGACGAGATTCAGGCTGACGCCATTTTGGCGATGCAGCTGCGTCGTCTGGCTGCTCTGGAGCGCCAGAAGATTATTGACGAGTTGGCTGAGATCGAGCTTGAGATCGCCGACCTGAAGGACATCCTGGCTAACCCGGAGCGTCAGCGCGCCATCGTCAAGGAAGAGCTGACCGAGGTTGTGGAGAAGTACGGCGATGACCGTCGTACCCAGATTGTGGCCGCTGAGGGCGATGTCACCGAAGAGGACCTCATCGCCCGCGAAAACGTGGTTGTGACCATTACTTCCACGGGCTACGCCAAGCGCACCAAGGTCGATGCCTACAAGGCCCAGCGCCGTGGTGGCAAGGGCGTGCGCGGTGCGGATCTGAAGCAGGACGACATTGTCCGCCACTTCTTCGTCTGCTCCACGCACGACTGGATTCTGTTCTTCACCAACAAGGGTCGCGTCTACCGTCTCAAGGCCTACGAACTGCCGGAGGCCACTCGCGCCGCCCGCGGCCAGCATGTCGCCAATCTGCTGGAGTTCCAGCCGGAGGAGCGCATCGCCGAGGTGCTGCAGATTCAGAGCTACCAGGACAGCCCGTACCTGGTGCTGGCCACCAGCGAGGGCAAGGTCAAGAAGTCTCGCCTGGAGGACTACGAGTCCGCTCGCTCCGCTGGCCTGATTGCCATCAACCTGCGCGAAGGCGACTCCCTCATCGGTGCCCGTCTGTGCTCTGCTGACGATGACCTGCTGCTCGTCTCCGAGCGCGGCCAGGCTATCCGCTTCACCGCCTCCGACGACGCGCTGCGCCCGATGGGCCGCGCCACTGCCGGTGTCCAGGGCATGCGCTTCAAGGGCGACGACAAGCTGCTCAGCATGGTCGTGGTCGAGGAAGAGCACAACCTGCTGGTCGCAACGACCGGCGGCTTCGGTAAGAAGACCAAGCTCAGCGAGTACACCCCGCAGAACCGCGGCGGTATGGGCGTGCTGACGCTCAAGTACGACCCGAAGCGTGGACCGCTGATGGGTGCCCTGGTGGTCGACAACGACGACGAAATCTTCGCTGTCACCTCCGCCGGCGACATCATCCGCACCAACGTCAACGAGATTCGCGCCACCTCGCGTGCCACCAAGGGCGTGCGCCTGGTCAACCTCGCTGACGGCGTGGAACTGCTGGCTATCGACCGCAACGTTGAGGATGAGGGTGAGGAGACCGCTTCCAAGGTCTCTGAGGCCGGAACCCTGGACGTAGTCCCGAAGCGCACCGGCGCCACCAAGAGCACCGGTGCCGCCGAGTCCGGTGACTCGGAGGCGGAGAAGGAGTAAGCGCATGGCCGAAACTAACTTGGTAGTCGACAAGGTGAGTCCCTGGTCCGCCATGCGCATTACGGCGGCCACTGGCTTCATTGGCTTCCTCGTCTGGCTTGCCGCGGTTGGCCTGCTCTACCTCTTGCTCTCCGGGATGGGATTGCTCGCTCCGATTAGTGAAATGATTGGCGGGGAGGATTCCATCAGCGCGGGTCTTGTCCTTGGCCTGGCGGCCGCTGTAGGAGCGCTGTGGTGGGTGCTGTCGATTGGGTTCATGGCCCTCGGCGCAGTCATCTACAACGCGTGCGGCGGTCTCGTCGGAGGTCTCAAGATTTCGCTTGCCGACGACAGCTAGGCTGCCTAGCCTCCCGCTGGCCCCGGTGTCACCCCCGTTCGGTGGCCCCGGGGCCGCGTTGGTTCAGAGGTGTTTTCAGCGATCTGGTCGTGGAGTAGCCGTAATAGCTACTTAATGACTGCTTTTTAACTCAATATTTAGGCCTCTGACCAGGCGATTTGTGAAGTGTCATGGTTACGGGTTAAGTTATATCTCGTTCCACGGGGCCTATAGCTCAGGCGGTTAGAGCACTTCGCTGATAACGAAGGGGTCGGAGGTTCAAGTCCTCCTAGGCCCACTGCCGAACAAGGTATAATTGCTCGGTGTACGGGGCTTTAGCTCAATTGGTAGAGCACCTGCTTTGCAAGCAGGAGGTCAGGGGTTCGATTCCCCTAAGCTCCACAAGGAACAAAATCCCCCGGTCGTAAGGCCGGGGGATTTTTGCGTTTTGGGGATGTAGAAGGGGAGGGGGCAAGAACGCCGAGTTACTGACTGCGTTTATGACAAAAATGGCGTGAAAAATGGCTTGAAACTGTCATAAACTTGCACAGTTTCACATTTGCAGCCCGTCTTTCTGAAGTTGTCAGGTTTGCTGCTTAACCAAAAACGCCCGACCGCCTGCGCATCAACTGCACAGAACAATCGGGCGTGAAAAGGCTTTTGGCTATCTAGCCGCCTATTTACTTCTTGCGAGCCTGACCCGGCTTCGGAGCCGGCTTGGACGGCTTGGAAGAGATCTTCTTAGCGTCGTCAGCGTTCTTCTTCTCGGTCTTGACCTCGTCGACCTTGATTTGAGCCTGCTTGGAAGCCTCTGCGGCCTTCTCCTCAGTGGTCTCCTTGGCCTCAGCAGCCTTGTCCTTGGCCTCGTCGGCCTTGTCGGCTGCCTTGCCCTTTACCTCTTCAGCCTTGTCCTTAGCCTCAGAAGCCTTCTCTTCAACGGTCTCCTTGACCTCTGCGGCCTTCTCTTCGACCTTGTGCTTAACTTCCTGGGCCTTCTGCTGGTACGGAGCTGGGTCAACCGGGAGCTTGTCGTCCTTGCGCAGCTTCCAAACGATGACACCGACGATTGCTGCAACAACAGCGAAGACCAGGGAAGCGGTTGCGATGCGACCGTTCTTGGCGCGCTGCTCTTCCTTACCGGTTACCTTGTCGATAGCCTTCTGGGTACGCACCTCGAGGTCCTTGCGAGCCTTCTTGGCCTTCTTTTCAGCCTTCTTAGCCTCGCAGCGAGCCTTGCAACGGGTCTTCTTGCCCTTGCGCTTAGCGTCCTTCTCGGCCTGCTTCGCAGCCTTCTTAGCCTGCTTCTTGGTCTCCTTGGACTTCTTCTCAACCTTGCCGGTCAGTTCTTCGGCCTGCTCAGCGAGCTGATCGCGGGCGTCGGAAACCTTTTCCTTAACGTCTTCCGCCCAATTGGTTGCTGCGTCCTTTGCTGCCTCGTTCTGTGCAGCTGCCACCTTCTTAGCCTCCTGCATCGTGTCGTAGAGCTCTGCAGCCTTCTTGTCCCGGTAATCCGAGTAGCTGTCGTAAGCGGACTTCAGTCCCTTGACAGCCAGCGAGATTGCGTTGGGGTTCATGACTCTCCTTTATTAGTGCGTCGCCAACAGGCATCGCCTTTAATTCTCAATCAATGATTAATACTGCTGCGGCGCCAGTGCCTCTGAGACCAAGATGCTTCTAAGTCCAAGAGCTAGGGCCCAGTTAGGCCTAGCGCCGAAATATTTGCAGCAGGCTCACATTCCAGCTTAGGCACTATTTGGCCTCCATGGGGGTCAACGAAGAACTCTTTTCCTTATCTTGAGAAACATTTTCGCTGGTTTCTGCCACGGAGAAACTCACCAGTAGGAGCAATTGGCCACCAAGGTCGGTATCCTAAGGAACGTGACTATTAAGACTGCTACTGCAACTGTGCACACCAACCATGGCGATATCGTGATTGACCTGTTCGGCAACCACGCGCCGAATACCGTCGACAACTTCATCGGCCTGGCAGAAGGCACCAAGGAGTACAAGGGGCAGAACGCCTCTGGCACCGAGTCCGGCCCGTTCTACGATGAGGCCATCTTCCACCGCATCATCGCTGGATTCATGATTCAGGGTGGTGACCCGCTGGGCACCGGCACCGGCGGCCCGGGCTACATGTTCGACGATGAGATTCACCCGGAGCTCCAGTTCGATCGTCCGTACCTGCTCGCTATGGCAAACGCCGGCAAGCGCGGCGGCCGTGGTACCAACGGTTCCCAGTTCTTCATCACCGTTGTTCCGACCCCGCACCTCAATGGCGCTCACACCATCTTCGGTGAGGTCGCTGATGATGCCTCGAAGAAGGTTGTCGACGAGATCGCTCGTGTGGCTACCGATCACTGGGATCGCCCGCTGGAGCCGGTCGTGATTACCTCCATCGACATCGAGAAGTAATCCGCTAGCTTCTACGCTCTTTAACCCGTCCGGTTGTTCCGGGCGGGTTTTTCATGCCCATTTTCGCTTTACGACGTCCCGTAACTTCAATGTTGTGTTTAGGGGTAGTGGGGGTAGTAGCACATCGTGTTGATTCTCCACATGTCCACAGCCCTGTGGAAAAAATACTCCACTGTTCACCTAGGTGAACACGGGCCAAGAAGCACGTTACGGGTTCCAATTTTCACAAATTACAACAATTCACAGTTGTCCACAGACTTGTGCACATGTGTGGATAATTCCATTCTTGTAATTTACGAACCAGCGTTCGAAAGTGGTCGAACTCCGCAGAATATTGGAGTTACGCACAACTTGACTTGCAACTATGTTACTTGTTCACAGAGTTATCCACAGGCTGTGGATACTGTGGACACAGGGGATAGAACCAAAGTTATCATGCTTTACGGTTTCTGTCACGTAACCCGTGAGAAATTTGGGACGAAATCTCTCCACAGTTATCCACAAATTACATGATTGTTACACAGGTTTCTGTGGATAACTTTTTTGCGCGATCAGTAGGAGGGAAATCCTCATTCGTCGAAAAACGTGTGGGAAACGGGTGTATTGACGGGGGTGAATTGACCTGGGTTTTTAGGTATGAAAAAAAGGCGCATCCAAAAGTGGATGCGCCTGAGGGGGTGCGATGTATTAGAGCTGACTAACGCCAACCCATAGTCATCAGCAGACCAACAATGAAAAGACCAAAGCCGATGACGTAGTTCCATGCGTTCAAAGTCACCATGAACGGAATATGCGGACCCGCGATGTAGTTGACCAGCAGCCAGCCCAAACCAATCAGCATGAACCCGAACATCAGCACCTTGTACCACACCGGCGTCTGAGTGCTGTTGATTTTGACCGGGGTACGGCTGACGGAGGAGCCACCGGATTGTGGTGAATTAGTGCTTTCGATCTTTGCCTTAGGCATAGCGCTTTAAACTCCTTAGGTTGTGGTCAGCAGGTTGCGATCAGCGCGGTATCTACACTCCCGCGGTATATGCATAATTGTAAACTTTGCATCCGAACTTACCAGTGAAGTTCGCAGGCAGTAGAATTCCCAGTTATGCAGATTCTCGTCGTCGATAACTATGACAGCTTCGTATTCAATCTGGTCCAGTACATAGGCCAGCTCGGCGAAACGGTTACTGTCTGGCGCAATGATGATGCGCGTCTCCGCGATGTTGACGACGTCGTAAAGCAATTTGATGCAATCCTACTGTCGCCCGGTCCCGGTGAGCCGTCTAATGCGGGGTGGACAGAGGACATTATTCGCGCGGTGAGCAGGCAGGACGAGCCGACACCGGTGTTGGGTGTGTGCTTGGGTCACCAGGCGATTGGTGAGGTCTTTGGTGCGCAGGTCGTGCGTGCCGACGAGCTGTTGCACGGCAAGACCTCCCCGGTCACTCATGACGGCACGGGTGTTCTGGCCGATGTGCCCAGTCCTTTTATTGCCACGCGCTACCACTCGTTGACGGTGGATCCGAAGACACTGCCGGAGGAACTCATTGCCACGGCATTCACGGATTCGGGCATGCTGATGGCGATGCGCCACCGCGACCTGCCGATTCACGGCGTGCAGTACCACCCGGAGTCAGTACTCACCCAGTACGGGCACCGCATGCTGGTCAATTGGCTGCGGCTGGCCGGCGGTGAGTACACCGAGGAACTCCTGGCGGAGTTGGAAGAGCAGCAGGCCGTGTACCAGCGCGCCTTCTCAGACGTGCTGGCACACTAGCCGCTAGTTAGGCAGCAGATCCGGCAGCCTTATGGGAGGTTCCGGAGCAGGCCGTTCCTCTGAAGAGCTCTCCGGGGCAACCCCCAGCCGGTAGACGCGCAGGGTGACCTCGCCGTCCTTGTTGACCTTGGAGCCGGCCGACGGGTCGGCCTTCTCCACGTGGTCGACCTTGGACAGATCCAGCGTGGTGACTTCCTCGGTGCGGATAGTTCCCTCGAAGCCGGCATTGGTGAGTGCCTTCTCCGCATCGCTGCGAGTCTGGCCCTCAACTCGTGGCATCTTAATTTGGTTGCCGCGCGAAACGTGCAGCTCGACAGTCGTTCCGACGGTGAGCTCCGTGCCCTTCTGGGGAACCTCAACAACGGTTCCCTGTTCCTCAGTGGAGTCAACCTCCACCACCTCGACAACGAAACCAGCGGATTCGAGGGTCGTGCGGGCGGAATCCAACCTCTGACCAGTGACATCCGGAACAGTCTTGGTCTCGATACCGGAGGAGACAGTCAAAGTTACACGGGTTCCCTTCGACACCTGAGAACCGGCAGCTGGAGACTGCTCGATGACATTGCCACGCGGAACGTCCTCACTCGGTTCCTCTTGCAGTTTCGGATTGACTACAAGCCCCGCCTCCTCGAGCAGGCGGCGAGCTTCCTCTGCCTGTTTGTCGCGCACATCCGGCACATTGGTCAACTCCGGGCCCGAAGATACGCGCAGCTTGATGCGAGATCCCTGCGGCAACCCCGATCCGACACCCGGTTCGGTGGCAATCACCGTGTCTCGGGGCACATCTGGGTTCGGCTCGTCGACGCGGTTGACCACGAAACCAGCCTGCTCGAGAACCTCCGTTGCCTCATTGACATTTAGACCCTCGACCTGCGGAATGGCAACGGTCTCGACCTCGGTGGACGAGTTGAAGAGCTGGTAGGCGCCGTAGCCGACACCGCCGAGAGCGACCAGCGCAGCAGCCGCCAGTGCGACAGTCTTTCCTGCGCCACCCTTCTTTTTCTCAGGCTCGTCAGTGTTAGCGATCTGAGCAGGGGCTTCCGGCTGGGCAGCCGCTCTCTCCGGTTCCGGAGCCGGAGCAGGGACAGCGGCCGGAGCCGGAGCCGGAGTTGCCTGCTGCGCAGGGGTCACCCGGGTCTCAGCATCCGACGGAGTTGCCGGAAGGAATTCGGTGGTCTTCGCATCGTCGTCATGCGCGCCGTGGTGCGCCAGCGCCAACGGATCCTCGCCGCGTGCAAGACGACGCAAATCCTGGGCGAAGTCCTCTGCGGAGTCGTAGCGCTCCATCGGATCCTTGGCCATCGCGGTCAACAGCACCGCGTCGAGGGCCTGAGCCGTGTTCGGGTCGGTGTTGAGCTTCCCTGAAGGCCGCGGCGGCTGGTCCTGAACGTGCTGGTAAGCGACAGAAAGAGGGGTTTCACCGGTGAATGGCGGGGCGCCCGTGACGGCCTCGAAAAGTACGCAGCCGACAGCGTAGATATCGGAACGGGCGTCGGCGGTCTTACCGCGCGCCTGCTCCGGCGAGAGGTATTGCGCGGTACCCAGCACCGCCGCAGTCTGCGTCATCGTGGTGGAATCACCGAGCGCGCGAGCGATGCCGAAGTCCATCACCTTCACCTTGCCGGTGTTGGTCAGCATGATGTTCGCTGGCTTGATGTCACGGTGAATAATGCCCGCATGGTGGGATGCCGTCAGCGCATCACACACCGATGCCATGATCGATGCGGCCTTCTTCGGGTCGAGCCGCCCCTCACGACGAACAAGATCACGCAGGGTCTCGCCCTGAATCAGCTCCATGACAATGAAAGGCACGCGCCCCATCGGGCTATCCGTCTCGCCGGTGTCGTACACCGACACGATCGACGGGTGATTCAGCAGCGCTGAGTTTTTCGCTTCACGACGGAACCTTGCG
This sequence comes from Corynebacterium sp. HMSC077G07, assembly GCF_001809225.1. Classification (NCBI taxonomy): domain Bacteria; kingdom Bacillati; phylum Actinomycetota; class Actinomycetes; order Mycobacteriales; family Corynebacteriaceae; genus Corynebacterium; species Corynebacterium sp. HMSC077G07. The sequence goes on from NZ_KV796525.1 coordinate 69,089, forward strand.
AGGAAGTTCTCATCCCTGGCAAGGTCGGCCCTCATCATCTTGACCGCGACAGAGCGACCGAGAACAGTATCTTCAGCGCGGTAGACATCGGACATGCCGCCAACGCCAATGAGCTCGCCGAGCCGATAACGGCCGGAGAGGAGATCGTCATTGCCAGACATTGTTCGTCAGTCCCTTCGGAAGGATTTCCACCAAAACATCTTGTACCTGAATATTACTGTGCATCTGGAGTCCCCAAGGTATTACCGGAGTCATTTCCCAAGGGCAATTGAATACCGGGTAGACCACCGCCACTGGAGTCGTCGCCACTGTCGTCGCCACTGTCGTTGCCCGAATCCTGAGTCGGTTCGGACGTATCCGGAGCGGTCTCGCTGGTGTCCTGCTCAGTGGAGCTGTCAGAGGCACCGTCATTGTTGCCGCCGTCGTTATTTCCCCAGTTACCGGAATTGTCGCCCGACCAACCGTAACCAGAACCGTCGTTGGGGTCGGTGTTTTCCTCTGTGGTCTGCTGCTGTGACTGGTTCGGAATGTACTGCTCCAAGTTCGGAATGGTTGGCAGTGAACCGGTAGTCGACAGCGAATAGACGACCGCGATAGCACCGGCCAGCAACACTAGCAGCACCAACAGCACAATGCTGCCGCAGCCACAACCGCAGCCGCTGCGCTTCTTTGCCGGCTTACGCTGTCGGGCGGGTTGCTGCGGTGGCCGCTGCGGTTGCTGCGGTGGCTGCGACACCGGCATGGGCGGTCGCGTCATGGCACCGAGTTCGGTGGTCGCCGGGTTGGCAGCGTTGGATTGACGGTGCACCGTTGGGGTCACACCACGCGGCTGTGGTGGGCGGTGCCCCGCGCGCACTCGCAAAACAGCCTGTGCCAGCTCACGGCCATCGGCATAGCGACGCTGCGGATCCTTGCGCAGCATAATGCCGATAAGTTCGCGGATATGCGGATTGACCGTCGGCGCCAACGCAGGTGGTGCCTCGTTGATGTGTGCCACGGCAACCGCGACGGTGGAGTCGCCCTGGAAGGGCCGGGCGCCGGCCACCATTTCGTAGGCGACACAGCCAAGCGAGTAGATGTCTGTCGCCGGACTCACCTGTTTGCCCTGTGCCTGCTCCGGTGAGACATACTGCGCGGTACCGACGACCATGCCGGTACGCGTCAGAGGCACCGCTTCAGCGGCTTTGGCAATGCCAAAGTCGGTAATCTTCACGGTGCCCTCCGGCGTCACCAGGAGGTTGCCCGGCTTAATGTCGCGGTGGACAAGGTTCGCAGCGTGAATTGCCGACAGGCCGTGTGCAGTCTGCTCTAGCACGTCGAGCATCAGGTGCTCTGGCAGGGTGCGACGTCGCTGCAGCACCTGCGACAGAGATTCGCCACGGATGTACTCCATGACGATGTAACACGCGCCGTGGCTGCCGATGTCGCCTTCCTCGTAGGTGACAATCTTCACCACGTTTGGGCTGTTGACGCTGCGCGCAGCGGCGGCTTCGTTCTGGAAACGCTGCCGGAACTCGTAGTTGTCCGAGTACTCCTGGTTCAGAAGTTTGATTGCAACCAGTTCGCCGCTGGTGGCGTCGTCGGCAAGCCAGACGGTGGACATGCCGCCACGGCCGAGCAGACGGCGAACGTGATATCGGTCGCCAACGATGTCTTGAACTTGGTGGGCATCCATGCTTATCGACCCGCCTGTTCGACCGCGTCAATGAGTGCACGGCCAATCGGGGCAGCAACGGAGGCGCCGGTAGCGCCCTGGCCCTGGCCGCCACCGTTTTCCACGACGACAGCCACGGCGACATCGGAGTCCGGCGCGAAGGCGATGTACCAGACGTGCGGTGCGTACTCGCCGCGGACAGCACCGTGTTCCGCGGTACCGGTCTTGGAGGCAATACGCGAACCGTTACCGCCCGAGTGCGACTCGGAGCCGCGCATCAGCTCAGTTACGGTCTCCGCGACCTCCGGCGAAATCGCCTCGCCGGCTTCAATCGGCTTAAAGGACTTGATTTCGGAGAGGTCGGCACCGCGCACCGATTTGATGATCTGGGGTTCCATGCGCACGCCGCCGTTGGCAATCGTGGCGGCGATGATGGCGTTGTCCAGCGGCGTGAAAGACACGTCGCGCTGACCAATGGAGGTCTGACCCAGCGAGGACTGATCCGGAATATCACCGACAGCGGAGGGCTGAATCGGCAGGCCCGCGTCATCGTGGGTCTCACCGATGCCGAATCGCTTAGCGACGTCCTTGAGCGCATCGGCCCCGTACTGCATACCGAGCTCAGCGAATGCCGTATTACAGGACTGCGCGAAAGCCTGGCGGAGAGTTGTAGTAGCCCCACCACAGGTCGAGCCACCGTAGTTCTCCAACGTAGTGGTGGTATCCGGCAGCGTAATCTGCGGTGCGCCAGTGACCGAGGTGTCCGGGGAAGCGCCTTGCTCCAGTGCCGTGACCGTGGTCAACACCTTGAAAGTGGAACCCGGCGGCAGCGGACGCTGAGTGGCGTGGTTGAGCAGCGGTGCGCCCTCATTGTTATTGAGGGACTGCCAGGTACTCTCGTCGCCGGCGGCGATGTCATTCGGGTTGAACGACGGTGTGGAGGCCATCGCGAGAATTTCACCCGTCGATGGGCGAATGGCGACGGCGGAGCCGACGTAGCCGCGTTCAGCGAGTTGTTGGTACGCAGTCCGCTGAGCGTTCGGCAACAGCGTCAGCTCCGTGGAGGCCCCAGAGGGTTCCTTGCCCGTGACCATGTCGAGGGCGCGGGAGGTAAACAGCGAAGGGTCGCTGCCGTTCAAGATCTCGTTCTGAGAGCGTTCGATACCGGCGGAGCCGTAGATGTCCGACAGGTATCCGACCACCGCGGCATATGCCTCCGGGTCGGTGTCGTAGCTGCGGTCATAGAAGCCGCTCTCGCCCTTGACCGAGTGGGCCAGAATGTCGCCGTCAGTGGTGATTTGGCCGCGAGGTTTGGACTTTTCCTCCAGGAACTGACGGCTATTCAGCGGATTGTGGGCGTACTTATCCTGCTGGAAGCCCTGGATGTAGGTCAGGTTCGCCAGTAGAAGAACGAAGAGTCCGAGAACGACAACAAAGATTTGGCGAATGGTCTTATTCATCTACTGGTTCACCTCCTGAGATGCGTTGACATTGTCGTTGAGGCCCGAAGGGTTGCTTGGAATACCCCAGGGGCGGTTGGCCTCGTCAGAGACGCGCAACACGATGGCCAACATGATGTAGCTGGCCAACAGTGAGGAACCACCGGCTGACATGAACGGAGTAGTCAGACCGGTCAGCGGCATCAGCTTGGAAACACCGGCTGCAACCACGAACAGCTGAATGGCCATCGAGAATGCGACACCGGCCGCCAGCAGCTTGCCAAAGGAATCACGTACCGCCAAGCTCGCCGAAATACCGCGGGAAATCAGAATCGCGAACAGCAGGATGATGGCACTCAGGCCGGTAAAACCGAGCTCCTCACCAAAGGCCGAGAGGATGAAGTCAGAGTGTGCCACCGGAATGTTCTGTGGGTAGCCCTGGCCCAGACCGGTGCCACCGATGCCACCCCAGCTCATGCCGAACAGACCCTGGGAGAGCTGATAGCCGCCCTCGTCGTAGGAGCCCAACGGATCCAGGAAATGCGTGACTCGCGCCTGAATCTTGTCCGAAACCATGTAGACACCGACAACGCCGACGGTCACCAGCACCATGCCGATGATCAGCCAGGAACCGCGACCGGTGGCAGCGTAGAGCATTGCCAGCACAGTGCCGAAGAGCACCAGCGCCGGGCCAAAGTCATTCTGCAGAGCCATGATGACGGTAGCGATGCCCCAGATCAGCAGAATCGGACCCAGGTCGCGAACACGCGGGAAATCAATGCCCAGGAAACGCTTGCCCGCCACATTGAACAGCGAGCGCTTATTCACCAGCAGCTGAGCAAAGAAGATCAGCAGCATGACCTTGGCAAACTCACCCGGCTGCATGGAGAACGGGCCGATGGAAATCCAGATGCGGGCATCAGCATTAATCGACGACGGCCACACCAGCGGTAGCGCCAACAGAATCAAGCCGCCGAGACCCAGCAGATACGAGTACTGCGACAGCGAGTGGTGGTTGCGCAGCAGGACAATCACGCCGATAAACAGTGCGACACTGAGTACGGTCCACATGATCTGATTGCGCACCAACGAGGTGTCATTGGCCAGGTCGAGGCGGTGAATCATCACCAGCCCCAAGGCATTGAGCGTTGCTGCAACCGGCAGCATCACCTGATCGGCGTTGGGCGCCACAAAGGTCAGCGCGATATGCGCCACTGCAAAAATCACAAAGAATCCGCCAATGATGTAAAAGACATCTCCGGTCAGAGAGTTACCCTGAGCCAGTTCCAGCGAAATTAGTGCCAAAAGCAACAATCCTGCCGACAGCAGCAGCAGGAGCATTTCCTTCATCCGAAGCTGTCGCTTCGTGGTAGTTTCACTCATTTTCGCACCTGCCTACAGTTGACTCCTGGCTTCGAGCCCAGCTTTTCATCCTTCTTGTCATCGTCGGAAACGGACAGACACACCGGCAGCGCCGACTCCGCCAAACGTCCAATCTGGTCGCTGACACCGTTGTAGGAATCAGCTGGCAGACCTTCCAGCGAATTGCGTGCCGCCGGTGAGAGATCTTCCGGCGTCATGATGTGGCAGTCGACCTTCTCCTTCGCCGTCCCAGCCGGAGGAAGCTGAACTTTATTGTCATCGGTCAAACAGATGAACTGATGTGGCTCTTGCAGATCGAAGCCCAGCAAACTGCCGGGCACGCCGTGCATCAGCTGCACCTGCCCGTCGACCACCGCGAGATGGTACATCGACTCCTTCTTCTGCCAGCCCCAAATACCAAGGCCGACCAACCCGGCCACCAGCACCAGCACCACAGAAATAACTAGCCACTTGCCCTTGGAAGCTTTCTTCTCCGGCGCCGAAGTCACTGCAATTTCCTGTGACTTCCGCGGGCGGAGTGCCGCCGCGCGTCCCGCTGACGTATTGGGGCGGGGGAGTTCCTCCTCCGCACTCTGCAGGGCACCGGCCAGGGCGGGCTCGTAAGGCGTGCGTGCCGACGAATCGACAACATCGGCAACCACCACGGTGATGTTATCCGGACCACCGGACTTCAACGCGTAGTCAATGAGCTTGGTAGCGGCCTCGTCCGGAGTGCCCTCCGAGAGCACGTCTTTGATGGTGTCCGCGGACACTGGATCGGATAGACCATCCGAGCACAGCAGGTAGCGATCGCCCTCGTGAACATCGCGATAAGACAAAGTAGGCTCCACCGGGCGACCGGTGAGAGCCTTCAAAATCAGTGAGCGCTGAGGGTGAATTGCCGCTTCTTCTTCGGTGAGATTGCCCTCATCCACCAGGGACTGCACATAGGTGTCATCCCGGGTAATGCGGATGAGCTCCCCGTCGCGCAGCAGATAGCCACGCGAGTCACCGACATGGCACATGCCCAGGCGGGTGCCGTCGAAAAGCAGAGCAGTCAGCGTAGTGCCCATGCCTTGCGTAGAGGGGTTCTGCTCAATTTCATCCGCGATGGAGTTATTGCCCTCCATGCAGGCGCTGCGCAGGGACTCGAGCAAATCGGGGCCGGGCTGATCATTGTCCAGCCGAGAGACGGCCGCAATCATCAGCTGAGATGCGATTTCTCCGGCGGCGTGGCCACCCATGCCGTCGGCAAGCGCGAGCAGACGCGAACCCGCATAGGCGGAGTCCTCGTTGTTCTGTCGGATGAGGCCGCGGTCAGAGCGGGCCGTGTAATTCAGAGCAAGACTCATGGTTGCAACCTCAAAGTTGTACGGCCAATACGAAATTCCATACCCGAAGCCAGGCGTTCCGGCTGTTCCACGCGCTGGCCATTGAGGAATGTGCCATTGCGGGAGTCCAGGTCTTCCAGGTACCAGATGCCGTCGCGGTTGATGACGCGAGCGTGCTGGCCCGAGGCGAAGTCATCGTTGAGGACGAAGGCATTCGACTCTGAACGGCCAATAGTGATGTCGCGTTGGTTGTTTAGGTTCATGCGCGAACCCGCCAGCGGCCCGGAGGTGACAAGGAGCTGATGTGGAGTCTGCGAGCGCTGGAAACGCTTGGCCGGAGCACTGCTGGCCTGCCGAAGTGGGCGCAGCGGAGCCGAGCCTGTTGTTTCTGTACGCAGGGTGCGAAGCGTCATCCAAATGAAAAACCACAGGACGACCAGCACGCCGATGCGCGAAAGCAGAAAAACGATAGCTTCCACGTCCGAGGAACCTCCTTATGTAGAGCTGGTGGGTCCGCAAACCGAACACACGGACGTAATTATTCCAGGAATGTGTCGGCAAACCTAGGGCAGTGGCATGTGAACCTGGTGAACCTCACTACTTAGCGGATCTGAATCAGCGGATTTAACTAGCGGATCTGAACTTCGAGAACAGAATGCCCCAGCGAGATTTCGTCGCCGTCAGCCAGCAGCCAGTTCTCAATGGGTTCGCCATTGACAATGGTGCCGTTGGTCGAATGCAAATCGACGAGCACAGCGTCCTGGCCGTCCCACGTGATCTCGGCATGCTGGCGGGAAACACCAGTATCCGGGAGACGGAAGTCGGAAGCGGTGCCGCGGCCGATGATGTTCGAACCATGGCGCACCTCAAATACGCGCGAGGAGCCGTCCTGCAACAGCAGGGTGACGGTCTTTTCCTGGGACTGGTCTTCGCCCACGGTCGCGCTGCTCAGCTCAGTTGCAGCCTCTGGGTCGACCGCGGGGATGGGGCGGGAAGCGGTGGGGAACTGCTCAGCTTCAGGCTGCGGGTGGTAGGCGGCAGAGGTCTCTGCAGCTTGGGGTTCATCATCGCTTTGCGACGGGGCTGCGTCAGTGTTGGCATCATCGGCACTGTCCTCGAATGGGGCGAACTCCGAGGTGCCCACGGTGTCCTCGGTGAAAGTGCTGGCCGTCTTCAACTGGCCGGTGTGGAGAGACTCCACTGCCTGCAGGTGGACGCTAATGGAACCGGTGAAGCCCCAGCCGTTGTTACGGCAGTAGCGTGTCATGCGGTCAGCCAACTGATTCGGCAGGTTGGGCTCGGACGCAGAAAGGTTCTTGTAGTCGGCAGCGCTGATGCCAATGCGGAAATCATTGGGTGCCAAGTACTGACCGTTGGCGTCCTGCATCAGGAAGTCTTCAATTTCCTGCTTCAGGCATTCTTCTAACTCATTCGGGACAACCTTGCCGCCGAACACGCGCGCAAAGCTGTTATCGAGCCCGCGCTGAAGCGAGCTATCGAGCTTGCGGATGCGTCCTAGGAAATCCATCTGACTAAAGAAATTCGCCTTCTCCCGCCAAACCGCGGCGGGTTACGTGAAAAAAATGTGCACAAAAATTATCGATACTTAAGCAACAGTATAGAGCCCTACACCTTCAGTTAAGGGCTAGGAACTACTGAGGTTTATCAAATAGTGACGACGGTTGTGGAGGAAGTTGCTATTGCTAAGTGCTGAAAAGTGGTGGAAAACGCGCGCTGGCCTGGGGATTTGGTGGTGTATTAGCGCGGGGTGTTATAGTTCTATTCGTTCCCACGGGCGAGTGGCGGAATGGCAGACGCGCTGGCTTCAGGTGCCAGTGTCCTTTACGGACGTGGGGGTTCAAGTCCCCCTTCGCCCACAGCGAAGATCCTCGGAAGTGTAAAAGCTTCCGAGGATTTTTTTGTTTGCGGTGGCGGTTGGAGTGGGGTTTGGGTTGAAGCAGAGGCAGATGCTGAGCTGAGATTGTTGGCTTGTCCTTTACCCCCCCCTTTAACCCTGTCCGGCACTTATGGCCAGGTTTCGGGGACTTATCGATGTATTCTCGACTTATCGATGCTTTTTCGGCACTTATGCGCACGCTGTGGGCCAGGCTCTTTCACTTGTCGATGCGCTATTCACTTGTGGACACGCTGTAGCGCATCGATAGGTGAATAGCGTGGCCATAAGTCGTCGGATGCGTCGGCCAGCTAGCATTGCAACGGCTCACGAGAAGAAATGTAGAAATCTCACAACTCATTTTGTATTGAAAGTAGAAGAAAACTTGAATAGTTTTGAGATGTGCATGAGGGCAGTCGGCCCCCATCTGGGGCATTGATATAGCGGTGTTCAGTCATGAGCTTGGCTTACGGCCATATTTTAACGACCATTTGGTACCTGTTCATATCGTGAAAAGGCAACTCAAGAATGTGTAAGAAGTATTAAGAGAGAGCCCGTTTGGTGAGTAATCTTCTTCCGAGGAAAACCTGCCAATTCATAGTCGGAAGGCAAACATGAAAATTGTATTTAGAGCAATGCTGGGTGCCGCAATTATTTTTGAAGGAGTTCTTTTCCTTCTTATGAATGTGGTATCTGGTTTGCCGGGTTGGGTATTCCTGTTACCACTTGCCGTGGTGGTTGCGGCTTTTCTCTTACTGTTTGGAGGTATGTGGCAAGACTATCTCAGAAATGGCAGGTCATGGGCTTCTTCGCTGTCCGAGACGTCAAAGAAATTTGGCGTACCTCGAAAAATACTAGCGTTACTCGTTTCGGAAGTTGGTTCGCTGCTAGCTGCTTTCACCTTTTTTAAGCCTCAGAGAAATGTCGACAGTGAAGTCAGATCCTTCACAGCATATAGAAACCTTCGAACTGTTGTTTTTATGATACTGGCGCTGAGCGTTGCAGAAATAAGCATAGTGCATTTTGCTATTTCTAATGCGTTTTGGCGATATTTATTGCTGGTAATTAGTGTTTATGCCGTAGTTCTTTTATCTGGATTTTACGTAACTGTTCGGGATCATCCACATCTAATGACACCGCAAGGACTCGTACTGCGAAATGGGCGAAGGCTTATTTGCGAAATTCCGTGGTCACACTTACGTCATGCGAGCTCCGTAACGGCAGGTGAAGGAGGGGACGTAGCAATTGACGAGCACGGCAATCTCAGGGTGCCTGTTTTGAGTGAAGTGAACGTCAAGTTAGAAGTCGATTCGCAGGTCGTGGCAGAAGATCTTTACAAGGGACCAATGATGGTTTCCTCGATTGAGATTTACTGCGACGACAAAGACACATTCCTGCGTGATCTCGCTGAGGAAAGGAATGCTCATTAAGTGCTTGGCAGCTTCCAGGGCTGGTAATCAACCCCGACCTACCGCCAGAACTTGGTCATCCCGCGCTTGTCCTCGATGTTGAACTCAATCATTTTGGCCAGCAGGTCGAGCGGCATGGACTCGGCCTTGCCATCCTTTGGCCAGGGGAAGCGGACCATCATTTTTCCGTAGGAGAGGCCGCGGGCATCGAACTCGTCGGAGAACTTTTCAATACCTGCGCGGGTCGAAGATGGACGGCCTTTATTGATGAGGATGCCCTGGCGGATTTAGCGATGTAGGTAGGGGCTAGCGCTTAGCGTACTTCTCCAGGTGAGCTGCGAAGCGAGCGGCGAAATGTTCAATTGTCTCGACCTCAGGAAGAAAAGTAATCCGGACATATGTCCCGCCTTTCACATTGAAAGCGCTGCCTTGGACGATGTGAATGTGTTCTGCTTCCAGAAACGAGAGAACGAAGTCCTCATCCTTATCAATTTCGTAAATATTGCCGTCTAGTCGAATGAAAATGTACAGCGCCCCTTGCGGCTCGATGAACGAGATTCCGGGAATCTTGCTGAGTGCTGTAGTGGCAGCAACTTTTTGTTCGAAGAGGCGGCCACCGGGTCGTACTAAATTGTCGATGCTGTGTTCTTTGCCCAGCACGGCAGCAATCGCGTGCTGGGCTGGAATTGAGGCGCACATCCGCATTGAGGCCAGTAGTCGAATTCCTTTAAGCAGGGTGTCCTGTTCGCGAAATCCAGTTGCAGTCACCCATCCAGCTCTCAATCCGGCCAAGCGATGCGTCTTGGAAAGGCCGGAGAACGTTAAGCAGGGGACATCCTGCGCTAGGCAAGCTGTTGGAGTGAACGAGGCTCCAGGGTACACAATGCGGTCGTAGATTTCGTCGGAAAGCAGCACTAGATTGTGCTCACGTGCGAGCTGGGCAATCTGGGAGAGAGTCTCCGGTGAGTAGATGGCGCCTGTGGGATTGTTTGGATTGATGATGACAATCGCCCGAGTTTTGGCTGTGATGGACTCGCGTATGGCATCGACGTCTGGCTGCCAATTATTTTCTTCTAGGCAGGAATAGTGCACGGGGACTCCGCCGGCGAGGGTGGTGGATGCGGTCCAGAGTGGATAGTCGGGTGAGGGGATGAGGATTTCATCACCGTCGTTGATGAGAGCTTGTAGACATAGGTTTACCAGCTCCGAGACACCATTTCCGACAAGAACGTGATTGCTATCGAGGGCGGGGAAGTCCTCATTCTGCGAGTAGTAGTCCACGACAGTCTGACGGGTGTCGCTCAGGCCGAGGGAATTTGAGTATCCAGAAGTTTCCTCGAGGCCACGGTGCATAGCGGAAAGTACCTCTGCAGATGGCCGGAAGCCGAATGGGGCAGGATTTCCGACATTGAGGGGAATGACCTTTACGCCCTGGCGCTGTAGCTCGTCGGCCTTGTCCTGAATTGGTCCGCGCAGGTCATAGAGAACATTATCGAGGTGATGCGAAAAATGGATTGGGCAGGATAGCACTGCGCGCTTCGATACGATAGCGCTACTATGTATATTCATGGTTAACAGTAGCACGTCTATGTTGGTCGGCGAGCTGGAAACGTGGATTGCGCAACACAAAGCCGGAGAAAAGCTGCCATCCAGCCGTGAAATCACACGGTCGTATTCGGTTAGCCCGGTGACAGTGCGAAACGCTATCCACGAACTGGCTACCCGCGGACTGGTAGAAGTGCGAGTCGGCGTGGGGGTATTCGTCAGGCATCGCCAACAACTCCCACGGGCGGACTTTAGCTGGCAAGTCGGAGCGCTGGGACCTCAGCCCAATACCGGAAGGGTTCTGGCCGCCACCCAGAGAGCTTCCACTGATGAGGCAATCAGTCTGCATTCCGGTTATCCGGATGAATCTCTGCTGCCAACGAACTTGGTACGAAGAGCGCTTACCAGAGTCAGTAAATCGTGCGATGCCTATCGACGAGCACCGGTGCGGGGGATGGCAGAACTGCGGCAGTGGTTTGCTTCGCAACTGGTACGGGCAAATGAGCGCGATGTGGTTATTGTTCCGGGCACACAGAGCGGGCTCGGTGCCATTTTTCGTGCCATTTCACCGAAGGAACTCATCATTGAGTCGCCTTCATATTGGGGTGCAATCCTGGCTGCTCGGCAGGCTGGGATTTCTCTACTACCAGTGGAAAGTGATGATGAGGGGCCAATCCCCGAGAGTTTGGAGAGGCTGCTACGAACGAGTTCTGCACGAGCTTTTTATGGTCAACCCACGTTCGGTAACCCTCATGGGAAACGGTGGTCGACAGCTCGTCGTAAAACAATTATTGAAATCATAAGAGCGTTCAACGCTTTCCTCATTGAGGACGATTGGGCACATGATTTCGCATTCGACGCACCTGATGTTCCGATAGCGGCGGATGATGCCGAAGGGCATGTCATCTATCTGCGATCGCTGACAAAGGTGATTTCGCCTGCAGTTCGGGTAGGGGCAGTAATTGCCAAGGGGCCGGTTCTTCAGCGGATACTCGCAGAAGTTTCAGCCGAAGCGTTGTACACCAGTGGAATTTTGCAGGCCGTGGCGCTGGACGTCGTCAAGCAAAGTGCGTACGCGACGCACCTCAAAAATATGCAGGTCGCACTGCGACAGCGACGAAATGATTTGCTTGAAGCTTTATCCAGATATGCGCCGTCGGTGGAAACTCCACACGTGCCTCAAGGAGGACTCAACTTGTGGTGCAGGCTTCCCGATGGCACAGACCCCCAAGAGGTTGCCGAACGTTGCGAAGGACGGGGACTGATAGTTGCGCCAGGACGGGACTGGTTTCCCTCCGAGGAAATCGGCCCGTATTTACGCCTGAACTTCGCGGGTCCCCATCCCGAGAGATTTGTTGATGCTGCGATGATTCTGGACAGCGTGGTTTCGGGCTAGCCACTAAATTCGACGGAGACCTTCCTACCGCCAAAACTTGGTCATCCCGCGCTTGTCCTCGATGTTGAACTCAATCATCTTGGCCAGCAGGTCCAGCGGCATGGACTCGGCTTTGCCATCTTTTGGCCAGGGGAAACGGACCATCATTTTGCCATAGGAGAGGCCGCGGTCATCGAACTCGTCGGAGAACTTCACAATGCCGTCGCGCTCTGGGGCGATGGACATGTGTTTCTTGGCGTAGGAAAAACCGATGATAAAAGTGCCATCGAGCGTGAACATCGGCTGATTCCAGGCAATGCGAACGCCGAGTTCCGGGTACTTTTCATGAACCCATTCCAACACCTCGAGAGCGACAGTGCGCTGCGTGTCATCATCTACCCGCGAGAGGTGATTGGCGAAGAACTCGGCGGTGGTTTCATCGGTCATATGCTGAACAGCCATGGCCTGGATTTTACTGTGCCATCAACTAACACCCGAGCCATCAACTAACATGACTCCGAGTGGCTACAGATTTGAATACTCAGTTTGATCCCAAAAAGGCGTGGCCAGCGCTATGGACCGTTTTGCTCGGCTTCTTCATGATTCTGGTCGACGCCACCATTGTCACTGTTGGCATCAACACCATCCAGCATGAACTGGGCGGTGAGCTCAACCAGGTCATGTGGGTGACCAGTGGTTATCTGCTGGCCTATGCTGTGCCGTTGCTTATTACCGGCAGACTTGGTGACCTCTGGGGAGTCAAGCACACCTATGTAGCGGGCCTGGTTATCTTCGTGTTGGCGTCGCTGGCGTGTGGGTTGGCGCCGTCGTTAAGCATGCTGATCATTGCCCGTGTGGTGCAGGGACTGGGGGCCGCGCTGCTGACGCCGCAGACGATGGCGCTGATTACGCAGATGTTTCCGCCGGCGCATCGCGGTGCGGCGATGGGCCTGTGGGGTGCGGCGGCCGGAATTGCCTCGCTGACGGGGCCGCTGGCCGGTGGTGTGTTGATTGAGCTGCTGAGTTGGCGCTGGATTTTCCTCATTAATGTGCCGATTGGGCTGATCGGGCTCGTTTTTGCGTTCCGCTATCTGCCGACCTTTGAGACACACCGCAACAAGATTGATTATCTCGGTGTTGTACTCAGCGCGATTGGTATGTTCCTGCTGGTCTTCGGCATTCAGGAGGGGGAGAGTGCCGGCTGGTCCGGTTGGATCTGGGCACTGATTGCCGGTGGCGTGGTGGTTCTTGGACTATTCACCGCGTGGGAGGCCAAGACCACGGCCGAACCGTTGATGCCACTGTCCCTTTTTAAGGATCGCAACTTCACCATCTCCTCGCTGGCGATTGCTGTGACGGGGGCGCTGGTGGTCGCGGTTGGTTTCCCGATCATCCTCTTCGCCCAGAATGCCCGCGACCTATCGACCATCCAAGCCTCACTACTGCTCGTGCCGCAGGCGCTCATTTCCGGTGTCATGGCGCCATGGACTGGGCGAATGCTGGACCGGCTGAAGTTCCGCGAGTTCGCGCTGATCGGTTTTGGGTCCTCGCTGGTGGGCATGCTCGGGTTCCACTGCCTCATCCACGAGGACCTCTCCGTGCTGTGGCTGCTACTGCCGGGCGCCGCATTCGGTGTGGCAAACGCGTTTATTTGGGGCACGCTGTCGACGGCTGCTACTCGCAACATCGACCCGTCCCTCGCCGGTGCCGCCTCCGGTGTGTACAACACCATCCGCCAGATTGGCAGTGTGCTGGGCAGCGCGCTGATTGCTACCGTCATGGCCGCAGCTCTCAGCAGCAACCGTGGCGACTTCACCACCGCCATGAGTGACGCGATGTGGTTGCCGGTGGCACTGTCGGCCCTGGGTGTCGTGGCGGCGCTGGGGCTTAAGAATCCGAAGTAAAACGCTCCACCATGTAGTCCGCGATGCCGACGGGATCGGCTAGGAAATCCCTGGTTGCCCGTACCGCGAGGGTGTCTTCGAAGTGGGTGGTGTCGGCGTCGTCAAGCGAAATGATTGTTGCTTCCGGTGCGGCGAGCAGGATGGGGGAATGCGTCGCCATGATGATCTGTGCGCCGGCTTCCGCGAGCGCGCCGAGGCGGCCGAGGAGCTCCAGTTGGCGTAGGACCGACAGTCCGGCCTCGGGTTCGTCGAGGAAGATCAGTGATTCGGCGCTGAAGCGGCGTTCGGCCAGCGTCATGATGGATTGGCCGTGGCTCATCTGGGTGAGGTCTGCCATTTCTCTGCCACCTGGTAGCTGCCCAAGCGACTCGTAATAGCGCGCGAGGTTCAGGTGCGCGTCGCCGCGAAAGAAAAACGTATCCGGGGGATTGCGCCTGGTCAGCGCCAGTGGGACCGGGGAGGTGCGCTCTTGCGTCTTGTATCGCGAGCCGCCGTCTGTATCGACCCCCATCGCCGATGCCAACGCCTCCAGCACCGTCGACTTTCCCTTGCCGTTTTCGCCGGTCAGGATGGTAATCGGCGTGGTGAAGGTCATGGGGAAGGGCAGCGCGAGCTTTACGACGTACGCCGGGAGCTCGGCATCATCGTGAATACGGGCATGACGGAGATAGATCATGGTTGCGGCAGCTGGTCAATCTGTTTGAGCAGTTCATAGCCGTCGGCGCCCTCGATGAACGGGACCTCCTTGTTCTCCAACTTTTCAATTGGCACCGCCGTGCCGTGAGAGAGCACGTGCTCGCTGGGAGTGAGGTTGCGGATTGCGATGGCCGCGACCTTGTCGGGATGCTCCGCCGCGGCCGTGCCGTAGATGAGCGGGTCGTACTGGCCATCATCGCCGACGAGGATCCAGTTGATCTCGGGGAAGTCAATAAACAGGTCCCGCAGCCGCACCTTCTTGTGTTCCTTGCCGGAGCGGAACAGGCCGGTGGGCGTTGGCCCCCAATCGGTGAGAAGCAGTGGGCCCTTCGGCAAGTTGTTGCGGTGCAGGAACTTTTTTAGTGTGCTGAAGGTGTTCCACGCTCCGGTGGAAAGGTAGATGACGGGGACGTCCGTGTCCTCGTCCGTTTTGCTCGCGTAACGACGGCGAAGTTGCGCATAGAACTCGCCGAAGCCAGCGACGGCCTTGCGCTCATCTGTCTCCTTGACCCAGGAGTTGTAGGCGGCGATGAGGGCGCGCGGCAGCATAGTGACCAAAACGGTGTCATCAATATCGGAGACGATGCCGTATTTGGTCTCCGGGGAGAGGATGAGGACCTCTGCAGGAGTGTCGTTGATGGTGATTTCGTGCCAGCCGGGTTCCAGGCCGTGATTCCTGATTAGTACCTCGATATAGCCGTTGCTATCCGTGGTGGTTTCCACCGTGCGGTCGCCGGCAGTGATGGTGACGGGAAAGTCCGCGAGTTCGACGGTAAAGAACTGCCAAAATCCGCGTTTTTTGTTTCGTTCTTCGTCTCGTTTTTTGGCCGGATCCTTCAGGAGGACACGGCCGAATACGCGCACGCGCTCTGCATTTCCGTACCCGGTGAAACCGATGATTTCCGGTTCCCAACCAGCGTTTTTGGAACGCTTGGCGGCCAGCGCGTTGATCCTTCTCTCGGTCTTGCGGACGACATCTGCCACGGACATGCTTTCCAGGATACGGGTTGACAGGACGGGGGAGGGTGCGCGTAGGTTGGTCGCCCAAGAGAAAAGTCAACCCTTTAGGAGTGTTCTCTTTTTATGCGTTTTTCCGGTAAGTTCATCGCATCCGCCGCTGTGGCAGCAGGCATGATTGCTGCCCCGACCGCGGCCGCTAACGCTGCATCAGTTAGCGCCTGGGATCAGGTTGCGGCTTGTGAGTCCGGCGGAAATTGGCAGACCAATACCGGTAACGGCTACTACGGCGGACTGCAGTTCTCGCAGCAGACCTGGAGCGGCCACGGCGGTGACCAGTACGCACCGACGGCTGACCAGGCCACTAAGGAGCAGCAGATTGAGATTGGCGAGCGCGTGCTTGCCTCCCAGGGTGCTGGCGCATGGCCGAACTGCGGTGGTCCGCTGGGTTAATCCTCCCCATCATCAAAGACCAGATCTGGCACAGCCGCGAATGACAGCCACCACTTCATGTAGTGGTCATGGCGTGCTTTCGTCTTCTGGGTAGCGCGTTTGTCAAAAGTCTGTCGGCCGAACCCGGCTAATGGTCCGGCCGGGACGGTCGCCGCGGTAACGCCGTCGGCAGAGGACCACACCTCTGAGCCGTCCTCATAAGCGGTGATATCCCAGAGCTTGTGGGTTTTCAGGTTGTGGTGCTTCCTGCATAGGCAGTGCAGATTCTGCGTGTCGGTGGGACCACCGGCTTCGGGGTCTTCCTGGTTGTACGGCGCGATATGGTCAATATCGCACTTGTACGCTGGGACTTCGCAGCCGGGGAAGCGACATGTTCCATCGCGACCGTGGACGCGGGCGACCTGCGCTGGAGTTGGGCGGTAACCATTGGTGGCGCTGTCTGCTGAGAGGCGGACATGCGTCACCTTTTGCATCCACTCCTCCGTGACCAGCGCGCCTAGCCAGCCGGCACCGTCCAGCCAGGCGTCATCACTGTGGGGCTCGCGGAAAACATTGAGCACAACTTCCGCATTGGTGCGCTGGTGGATGAGTTCCACAAATGCATCCGCCTGCGTCATTTCCTCATTCGCGCGGAAGACCGTTTCAATTGCGCACATGGCGAAATAGGCGCGGTCCGGCCGCAGTGTGAGAATGATTTGGGAGTAGCTGTCGGGACGTTCCACCAGAGTCACCGATTCCGTGTCGGTGATGGTGGGAATTGTGCCGTCGGCGCGAGCACGGTCATCCAAGTCCGCAGCAATATCACCAATTTTGGTGGTGAGCGTGCGAGGACCAATCATTGCTTGACGACGCTTCCGTGGCGTAACCAATGCCAGAATCTTCTTCTCTGCATCGGGTATTTGATCAGGCTCGATGCCGACTACGCCATGTGCAATGATGCCGAGTTGCCGCATGGATAATGCGCAGCTTTCCCGGGCGTATTCCGCCAACTGTGGCATTTTCTCCAGCAACAGGCCAATGTCACAGATACGCAGTGCTTCACTGCGGGTGATTCCCAGCCGAATGCTGATGCGAGCGGCATGGTTTTCAACGTCATCATCACCTGCAGGGCAGCAGGCTTCAATCAACTCAAGTTGGGCGCGGTTGGTAGCCCGCGCGAGTGCTGAGAGCTCATCTTCAGGATTTTCGTGAGCCCAATATGGTTCGGGTACTTGTTCGGACTTCATTGGATCCCCCTGGTGCTCCAATGGTTGTCGGTTTTCTTTCGAACTTACTTGCTATCATACGGGCATGTTTCTAGTTTGTAAAGAGAAATGAAAAGAAATATTGGGGAGTTTTCGAAGATGGTTAGCCGACTATAAAAGCACATGTTACCTGGGTGTTTGTGGGTTGTTCGCGGGGTAGCGTACCAAAATACAAATAAAACACCCGTTCGAAATTGAAAGCTTGGTAATCTCGCTTTCATAAAAGCGGAGTTGTAGAAAACAGCACAGAAACAGCGCAGACAGCGGGGAGCAAAACCATGATCATCCGACAGGCAACGCGGGAGGACGCCGCGGCAATCGCGGAGATCTACAACGAAGCCGTAATCAACACCGTCGCCATCTGGAACGATGACACCGTCAGCGCGGAGAATCGCATCGCATGGCTGGAGGCGCACTGGGACAAGGGCTACCCGGTTTTCGTCGCCACGCTTGACGACGAAGTCGCTGGATATGCCACCTTTAGCGATTTCCGTGACTTCGACGGGTTTCAGTACACGGTGGAAAACTCCATCTACGTGCATCCGAACTTTCAAGGCAGGGGAATTGGAGGCGCACTGTTAAGCGCGACCATCGATGCTGCTCGTGAGGCGAGAAAGCACGTCTTGGTTGCGGCGATTGAAGGCAGTAACGAGGGGTCGACTGCGCTGCACAAAAAGTATGGCTTTCAGCGTGTTGGGCTACTGCCGCAGGTGGGGACGAAGAACGGGCGATGGTTGGACATGCTGTTGATGCAGGTCATGCTGACAGACGGGCAGCCACCCGCTCGGCCGCGCGCTTAGCAAAGGGGCCAACACCCATGATCGTGGCGGCACCGGGGCCAACCCAGTCGCCGTAGCCGACGAACTCGATGAGGTCAGAGTCGATGCTGCGGAAAGGGTCGAGCGCTGGGCGGAAACCGGTGCACCAGATGAGGTGGTCCGCGTGGACGTCGTCAAGCGAAGAAAACATGGGTGTCCAGGTGAGTGCGCCGGAGTCGCGGGCTTTGCGGACGGGCGGTAGGGCAACGATGTCGCCAATGCTGTCGGTGGCGCCCTGGCGGTAGCGTTTGAACAGGACGCGGCCGTCGACGTCGTCGGGCATCCAGCGTGGTTCGTGGCGGGTGAACCAGGTGGTGTCGATGCCGGAAAGCACCAGTTCAGAGGCTATTTGGGCGCCGGAGTTCGCCGCGCCGACAACGGCAACGCGGGAGCCTTCGAATGGCTCGGGACCTGGGTAGTTGGCCGAATGCCACTGTTTCGCGGAGGTCGTGCCGGGGTAATACGGGACGAAGGGCCGGTTGCCGGTGGCGGCGATGAGCTGTCGGGATTCGAAGTCGCCGGCATCGCTGGTGAGCTGGAAGGTGCCGTCATGGGAGACGTGCGTGACGGTGACCGGGCGCTGGACGCGCAGTTCGTAGCGCTTTTCGTAGGAGCTGAGGTAGTCAATCACGTGGGAAGCGGGCGGGAAACCGTCATAATCGGGCATCTGGATACCCGGAAGGTTGGAAAAGTCCGGGGTGGAAAAGAGCGTCAGTGAGGGCCAGACATTGCGCCAGGAGCCGCCGGGAGCGGGCTGATTGTCCAGAATGAGCGGATCAATGCCGCGTTTGTGCAAGTAATAGGCGGTAGCGAGGGCAGCTTGGCCGCCACCGACGATGATGACATCCTCAAGCATGCTCCCAGCTTAACGACGAGTGCCGCACCTCGAGCTGTACTACCGTGGAGCACCATGAGCTCGCTGTTTGATCTTTCGGACAAGCCTATCGACGAACTACCCGGTTACCAGCGCACATTCGCGCCGGGCCGACTCACGGTAGGGCTGAGTCTGCCCATCGAGCAGGACGCCGAAGCCGAGCCCAGGGACGCGCTGAGCAACCAGATTCGGCTGATTCAGAAAGTCGAACGCGCAGGCATCGCGGCGGTCTGGGCACGCGACATCCCGCTGCGCGTGGAAACATTTGGCGACGTCGGCCAGGTCTACGACCCCTGGATGTACCTCAGCTACATCGCCGCACACACCACCGATATCGCGCTCGGCACCGGTGCAGTCGTCGTGCCCTTCCAGCATCCGCTGGTGATGGCCAAGCGCGCTGCCACACTGGACAGGCTTTCCGACGGCCGTTTCCTCTTTGGCGTTGCCACCGGTGACCGACCCGAGGAGTTCCCCGCCTTTAACCAGGACAAAGGCAAGCGCGGTGAGCGCTTCCGCGAGCATATCGAGGTCTATGAAAAGGCCCTCAGTACTAGCTACCGGCCCATCCGCTGGTCCGAGGGCAAGATGGGCGGATCCGATGTGGTGCCCAAGCCACTGGCACGCCGAGTTCCGCTGTTGGCCACTGGCTCCTGTCAGCAGAGCCTGGAGTGGAAGGCCGCGCATACCGACGGGTGGTTCATGTACCACAAGGGCCTGGAGATGCAGAAGAAAAACATCGCCAACTGGCAGGAGGCTGTGGCTCAGGAGTGCGGTGAGGACGTGTTCAAACCATTCCTGGAATCACTGTGGATTGACCTGCATGAAGATCCCGACGCCCCCGCGCAGGGCGGCCACTTCGGGTACCGCCTTGGTCGCAACAAGCTCATTGAACTGCTGCAATCCCAGCGACAGCTCGGCATCAATCACGTCAGCATCAACTTCCGCACCTCGAAGCGGGATGCGGAAGAACAGATTGATGAGCTGATCGAGTATGTGCTGCCGGCGCTCGATGAGCTCCCTACACAGACTCCGTAGCGCCCTGCCACTGATTAATCCCGCGGTCGACAGCCCACTTGTCGATTTCCGCGAGTTCTTCATCGCTAAACGGTGCAGCGTCCAGGGCGCCGAGGCTGTTCTTCAGCTGCTTCACCGAGGATGCACCGATCAGGGCTGAGGTCACTTCGTCACGGCGGAGAACCCACGAGATGGCCATCTGTGCCAGAGACTGGCCTCGTCGTAAAGCAATGGCGTTGAGCTCACGGATGGCGGTGAGCGTGTCGTCGTTGAGGAACCCCGAGTTCATCTTGTGCGCCCCGAGACGCGAGGACTCCGGCACACCATCCAAGTAGCGGTCGGTGAGAAGCCCTTGCGCAAGCGCGGAAAAGGCGATGACGCCCATGCCTTCGTCGGCGCAGGTTGCCAGCAGTTCGTCCTCGATCCAACGGTTGAACATGGAGTAGCTCGGCTGGTGAATGGTCAGCGGTGTGCCCAGCTCACGGGCGATTTTCTGCGCGCGGCGAGTGAGCTCAGGGGAGTAGGAGCTCACGCCGACGTAGAGCGCGCGACCCGAGCGGACGAGGAAGTCGAGGGCGGCGACGGTTTCCTCGATAGGCGTATCCGGGTCGGGGCGGTGGTGGTAGAAAATGTCCACGTAGTCCAGCCCCATGCGCTTCAGCGAGGCATCGCAGCTGGCCACGAGGTACTTCCGCGAGCCGCCGAAGCCGTAGGGGCCATCCTGCATGTACCAACCGGCCTTGGAGGAAATAATCATTTCATCACGGTAGGGAGCGAAATCCTTGGCCATGATGCGACCGAAATTCGCCTCCGCAGAGCCCTGCGGTGGGCCGTAATTGTTGGCGAGGTCGAAGTGTGTGACGCCGTGGTCGAACGCGGTGCGCAGAATCTCACGCTGCGTTTCCAGCGGCCGGTCATCACCAAAGTTATGCCAAAGTCCCAGCGTAATGGCTGGAAGCTTCAGCCCCGTGCCGCCGGAGCGGTTGTACGGCATCGTCTCATAGCGGTTGTCATCGGCGCGGTACACGTCTGGATAAGCCATGTATTCGAGGGTACGCGGGCTTTACGACGAGTAGTTGTGCACAAGGTGGCCGACAACGAGGCGCGTGGCCGAATGGCTACCCCTGGAAGTAATAAAAGTGAGCTTGCTGGGGAACAACTGGGGCAGTTCGTCCGACTAATAAGGCATGACTTCAATAGCCACAGGCGATGCCGCTGGAACGCCAGCCGCAAACCCCGTCGCACAGACTCAGAAAAATGGTGGGCCACGAGCATTACTGCACCGAATCCATGTCGTTGCAGGCATCCTCGTTGCGCCACTACTTGTTATTGCAGCTATCACAGGCGTGGCGTATGCCCTCGCCCCGAGCATAGAAAAGGTGGTTTACCACGAAGAACTAACTGCAACATCGAGCCTTCCCGCACAACCGCTGGAAAAGCAGGTTGAGGTCGCGCAGCGCGTGCACCCGAACCTGCCGGTAACCGCGGTGCAGGTCCCGGAAAAGCCGGGGCAGACAACGCGAGTCATGTTCAATGACGAGCAGCTGAAGTCGGAGTCCTACCGACATGCGGTGTTTGTCGACCCAGGTGACCTGAGCATCAAGGGTGACCTGGTGCAATACGGTTCCTCGGCGGCGCTGCCACTGCGGGCCTGGATTTCGGAAGGGCACCGCAGGCTCTGGATTGATAGCAACTTTGGTCGTCTCTACTCCGAGACGGCAGCATCCTGGATGGGCGCACTGGCTATCGGTGGCCTCTGGCTCTGGTGGGACCGTTCGCGTCGCAAGCGGACACAGGGAACAAGTAAGAGGGCGCATCATATGCGTCGTCACGCGAATGTTGGCGTGGCGGTTAGCGTTGGACTTCTGTTCCTGACCGTCACCGGCCTGACGTGGTCGTGGGTGGCTGGAACGGGCATCGCAAAGCTGCGCGAGACGATGGACTGGTACGCACCGAAACCAGCCATGACTGCGACTGCACCAGCGAATTATGACTGGTCAGAGGCAGATAGTGTTATGAACCTCGCACGTGCCGAGGGCCTGTCCGGGAAAGTCGAACTGACACCACCGGAGGCTGGCACGGTGTGGATGGCCAAGGAAGCCCGCGAGGAATGGCGGATGGGCATTGAGACCGTCACCGTTGACGGCTCGACCGGAGCGATGGTCGATCGGATTCACTTCGCGGATTGGCCGCTGCCGGCGAAGCTGACCGAATGGCTGATTAACGCGCACATGGGCATCCTGTTCGGTTGGGTGAATCAGCTGGTCCTGGCACTGATCGGTGTCGCTTTGTTGGCGATGATTGTGCGCGGGTACGCCATGTGGTTTGGGCGCGGTCGAGGTGGCCGCCCGGGCAGGCTCCCGGCGCCGACACGCTGGCGGGACATTCGCCCGGGAGTTGCAGCGGCCGTTGTGGCGCTGCTGATTGCCTACTCGGTGGTTGCACCACTGTTCGGTGTGACTCTCGTTGGCTTCGTGATCGTTGATTGGGTCTGGCGGAAGCTGCGGAGAGGTTAGTGTAGGTTCTGTCGCCTTCGGGTTCCCTGTACCTAACGGCGTGGTAAGACCCATAAAAAACACTCAGGAGGGTAAACGCATGACAAGGTATTGGGATCACAGCGGCAGTATCTACAAAGACGACGGTCAGGAAGATTGGTGCGTTTACAA
Source organism: Corynebacterium sp. HMSC077G07 (assembly GCF_001809225.1). Lineage (NCBI taxonomy): Bacteria > Bacillati > Actinomycetota > Actinomycetes > Mycobacteriales > Corynebacteriaceae > Corynebacterium > Corynebacterium sp. HMSC077G07. The sequence continues at coordinate 91,724 of NZ_KV796525.1, forward strand.
TCCGTCTTTGCGTGATTGGGAGCGCACCCCGCGCGCTAAGGAAGCCTACGACAAGGCAGGACAAGACTCGTTCGACCCCATCACCGAGCAACAGGCACTCGCTGAGATTGCAGAGCAGCAGGAACAGCATGACGAAAGGGCGAAGAACAAAGTCAAGGAACTGCGCGCAAGAATGAAAGCTGTCGGCGCGCAGGCCAGGCAGACCACCGAACAGCCGTATCCAACCTTTTCTCAGCAATCCGCCGCATACCGTGAGGGCGCGCAGGCCTACAACGAGGGCAAATCTTGGCGCGATAACCCGCATGCCCCCGAGTCAGGTCTAGCCGCCCCGTGGCGCATGGGTTTCAATACCCGCAAGCAGCAGGTAGCGGAGATTAGGGCACAGCGAGCCGCCGCTGCGAGACAGGAAAACTAGGCCCTGGCCGCAAAAACGCTTAACCAAAGCTCTAAATTCCGTGCAAATTCCCGGTTCCAGCCCCGCGCAATCTGTTACACTTAGCAAAACGAAACTCAGGAGCTTGGTGTGCAGTACTTTTTCACGGTCCATGGCCGCAGAGATATCAACGCGTATGACTCTGATGAGGAAATGCACGCTGCCTTTGAACGGATTGGACGCTTCAATCAGAAGCTTCAGGACGAAGGCCACTGGGTTATGTCCGGCGGGCTGGTTCCACCGGAGGATGCCATGACGGTGCTGCCGGATGGTTCACATAGTGATCTGCCGTACTACAACGCGATGACGTTCCCGTCAGCTTTTTGGATCGTCCAAGTCGCAGACGAGCAAGAGGCCATCAACCTAGCCCACGAAGCCGCGGAGGCGTGTGCGCAGGCCGTTGAAATGCGCGCCGTCGCCGATTAACTCACCGCAGCCCGTGCACCCGGCGCATGATGGTCAACATCGCTTGCGTCGGGATTCGCCGCATGAAGGGCACTGCCACGCGTGCCGACGACCCCCGCGCCACCAGGGCCAAAGGTCGCTCGGCAGCCACTTCGCGCATAACCACTTCAGCAATCTCAGAAGCGGGAATGCCGCCTTTCTCATTGGCGTTCAACTTCGTCAGCATGCGGTGGACATCAGCAGCGTATACGGAACCGTCATCGCCATACGTCGTCCGACGTGTAGAAATCCCCGTGTTGATGGCACCCGGTTCGACAACCGTCACCCCAATACCGAACTGCGCGACTTCACCGCGCAACGAAAGCCCAAAGCCGCGGATAGCGGCCTTCGTCGCCACATAGGAAGAACGGTAGGACAGCGGCAACCCGCCGAGCATCGAACCAACCAGCACAATTCGGCCACGACCGGCCTCGCGCATGCCGGGCAGCAGCTGCTGTAACAGCTCCACCTGCCCCAGAACATTGACTTGGAAGAGACGCTCAAGTGCCTCGCGGGGTAGCTCCTCGAAAGCGCCCGACTGGCTCTCACCGGCGTTGGCGACGACGACGTCGTAAGGCCCGTGGGCGACCACAGCAGCGATGTCGTCGGCGCTGGACATGTCGAGTGCCACCATCTGCACGCCCTCGGGGTGCGGCGCCTCGGCGCCCCTGCGGGACGTGCCAACGACCTCGAAACCGTCCTTGACCAGTGCCTCCGCGCATGCCCAACCGATGCCGGAGGAAGCGCCGGTCACTAACGCACGGCCGCCACCTACACTCGGCAGTTTCGGTCCGCGGGTGAGATTCGCAAAAGCACCGGTCAGGCCATCAGTCATCGAGCCTGCACCGCCTCAATGGTCATGCCGCCCGCGCGGAGACGGCGGGACAGGGCGTCGCCAAGCGCGACAGTAGGAGTGAGCACGCCGGTAGCGTCCGGCAGATCGTCGTGGACGAGTGCGAGGGCGGCGCTGGAAATCATAATCGCGGTGCCTGCGTACCCCGGGTCTTCCTCGAGAGACACCTTGGAACGCCAGTGAATGCCGGAGGTATCGACAGTGTAGGCCTCGATGGTGAAGCGACCCTCGGCCTGTTCTTCAGCGCTCGGGCCCTCACCCGGCTTCGGCAGCTTCTTATCAATGAGCTTGGCCGTCGGCCCGAACGCCATCGCCGCCAGCGCCAACCTGCAGACAGCCGCAAAAATATTTGCGCGGACGAAAGCCCTCGGGCCACGGCCGACATTGAGTAGCTCGCGGTAGCGGAAGGAATCACCGTAATCCGCCAGCATCGCCGAGCGCTGAACAATTCGGGTGTTGAACGGCGACATGAAGAAGGGCGCTCGCCAGTGGCGGCGGAAGCGCGCCGGGCGCAGGTCGACGCCGAACTTACCCTGGTCGGGACCCGGCTCAGCCAGGGCGTACTGATCGGCGATGATGCGACGCAGCTTGGGGTCCTTCTTGGCCTGTGCAAGCTGGACGCGGACCGAATCGATAGTGCCGCCGGAGACACCGCCCTTGACGTGCTTGAACAGCAGGGTTGTTTCACCGAGCTTGGTGTGGGCCGCCTCGTGGAGCTCGCGGACAGCGACGTCGGAAGGAATCGAGTCGAAGCCGCAGGAGTGAACAATCTTCGCTCCGGTCTGCTGTGCCACCTCGTGGTTATTCGCGATGGAGTCGTGGACGAACAGCACCTCGCCACACAGGTCGACGTAGTGAGTACCGGCCTTGGCGCACTCGGCCACCAGGGTGCGACCGTACTTCGCATACGGCCCCACAACGGTCAGCACCACCTTTGTACTGGCCGCAAGCTCAGCCACCGCCGGCTGGTCGGCAGCATCCGCAACAATGACCGGCCAGTCCGATACGCCTGCGTTCTCCGCGACGTCGGCAAGCTTTTGGGCGTTCCTGCCTGCGAGCGCCACCTTCGTCTGACCGGCGTGTTTAGCCAGATAGTCCACAATCAAGCGGCCCACGAAACCCGTGGCACCGTAGACGACGATGTCGTACTCGCGGTCGTGGTTGCGACTCTGTGGCTGTGCGGAAGAAGTAGTCATGCCTACGAAACTAATAAAACGAAAGCGATACCGCGGGCGAATTAAAAAGGTTTTCTGAATCCGTGTATTCAGCGAGGGGTTTGGAGGGAGGGCTAACGTAGGACAAGTGACTAGCGCTAACGAAAACCCCGAACAGATCGAAGGACTGCGGCCAGAAGATCCCGGATTCCGTCGCGCGCTTATTGCTGTGCTTTTCGCTGGCCTGGCATCGTTCCAAGCGCTCTACGCAACGCAGGCGCTACTGCCCACGCTTTCCGACGAGCTATCGGTCGACCCCGCCACCGCCGCGCTGACGGTATCCGCCACCACCGGTGGCTTGGCCTGTGCGATTATCCCGGTGTCCATTTTGTCGGAACGCTTTGGGCGCAGGCGCGTCATCGTCATCAGCGCATTTGTGGCAACGCTACTGGGGCTCGTGGTGTCAATCGCGCCGGGCATCGGTTCGATGATTGCGCTGCGCCTGTTGCAGGGCATTGTCATTGCCGGTGTGCCCGCAGTGGCTATGGCGTATGTCAGTGAGGAAGTCCACGCCGACCACGTCAGTCGCGTGATGGGGCTGTATATCTCGGGCACGACGGTCGGTGGCCTGCTCGGCCGTATCATTCCGTCCATTGTGCTGGAGTTCGCCTCCTGGCGGGTGGCGATTGCGGTCTCGGCGACGGTGGCGTTCATCTTCGCCATTCTGACCTGGTACTTCCTGCCGCAACAGCGCAGGTTTAAGCCGAAGAAACTGTCGTTTGCAGGGGAGGGGCAGGCCATTGCGCGACACTTGCGCGACCCGCGCATCCTGGCGCTGTGCGCCCTGGCGTTCCTGTTTATGGGAGCGTTTGTCTCCCTGTACAACTACCTGGGCTTCCGACTGGGCGATAAGTTCGGGCTCTCCCCGGCACTGGCAGGGTTCGTATTTATTCTCTACCTGTCGGGCACGTGGTCGTCGGCACGCGCGGGTGTGTGGGCGAAGACGGTGAGCCGCCGTCGCCTCATCGCCATTGCGACTCTGGCCGCGTGCGTGGGCCTGGGGCTGGCGCTGCTGCCGTGGTTGTCCGCGCTGATCGTGGGCGTGCTCGTGTTCACGGCATCGTTCTTCGTGGCGCACTCGCTGTCCTCGTCCGGCGTGGGCCTGGTGGCACAGCGCGACCGCGCCGAGGCGTCATCGATGTATCTGTTCAGCTACTACGCGGGCTCGTCCATTGTCGGTTGGGTATCCGGCATGGTGTTCAGTCGCTTCGAGTGGGCAGGGCTGATTCCGTGGCTGGTGGCGCTGTCCTTCATCGCTGGTGCGTGTGCTGTGGCGGGGTTGAAGCCGCGACGGTAAGGGTAACGCGGTAGGGGGAAAATCGCCAGCAAGGTACATTTAGACACCAAGAAACGAACCCTTAATGTAAAAAACGGTGATTTTTTACATTAAGGGTTCGTTTTTAGGGCACTATATGTAGAAAGCATCATGTAAAAAGCATTGGAAACAGAAGGGGGAGACTCGCCGTGAAGCACTATCCGCTTAAGAGGATCTTCCACATGTCTGCACACGATGCGGAACAGGCAGTGGAGAGCGAGTACCAGTCACGCAAAGACTCCCCGTCGACGATTCAGTGGCACTTTCCGCTGGGGCAGTGGCCACTCTTTTGCTGCATTACAAGCGATCTCGCAGCCAAGGTTGAAAAGATTCTGTCTCTAGAGCTGCAGATTTCACAGTTGTGGAATCGTCTGCCGGGTGCAGCGCGGACTCACTATCTCTTCAGTCTGCTCCTGGCCGAGGTGGTAGCCACCAATGAGATTGAGGGAATCCACTCCACACGGCGAGAAGTCGCCGAGGCGTTGGACAACACTTCGGGAACCCAGCACAAGCGCTTTCATGAGTTCAGTCAGCTCTATTTCCGGCTGGCAAACGATGAGCGGATTGAGTTTCCGACAACGCTCACAGGGATCCGGCAGCAATACGATCAACTTCTCGGCGATGAAATTGGCGCCGAGGATGAGTTAGACGGTGAACTCTTTAGAGCATCAACGGTCACAATTATCGATGGGCAGCGACAGATTCATCGCGGTGTTGAAAGTGAAGCTGCCATTCACCAACTTCTCAATGAGTTCCTGGAAACGGTGAATTCCTCAGAGGACAATCGGCTTATTCGAATCCTGGCAAGCCATTTCATGTTCGAGTTCGTTCACCCGTTTTATGACGGCAATGGTCGGATGGGGCGTTTTCTGCTGTCAGTGGCTATGCGGGAGACACTCTCACCTGCCACAGCGCTGACTATTTCTCGCCAACTCGCTGAGGATAAAGCGAAGTATTACAAGGCTTTTACCACTACGGAAGACCCAATGAACCGGGGCGAAGTCACGTTCTTCGTCGAGGTGATGGCTGATGTCATTCTGAATGCTCAGCAGTATTTGCTGGAAGAGCTGCAGATGAAGTCCCACCAGTGCGAGAAGCTTGAACAGCGGGTAGCTGAGCTAACCAACTCGCCCGAGCAGGCACTGTCCGTGTCGCTGACAGACAACGAAATCGGGACGCTGTTTGTCCTGGCACAGGCTCGGTTGTTCGGACCTGATTATGGAATCAAGCTCGAACACGTCGCCGACACCATCGGCAAGGAGAAGCGGACAGCGCGAAAGTATCTCGCCGAGTTAGAGGCTCAAGGACTGGCAACGCCGACGAACCGCCGTCCGCTGCGATTCCAGCTGGCGCCGGCTGGCGTAGATCTTCTAGGCCTTGAACCCACCGACCACTAATCTGCTTCCGGAACCTACTTCTGGCCCACAATCAGCTCAGTGCCTTCGGCTGAAAGCGATGCCTGACCAGCGGGCTTACGCGAGGGGCCAGAAACAACCTCACCAGTAGCAATATCAAAGTGGGAGTTGTGGTTCGGGCAAATCATCACACCATTGCTGACCTCAGTGATACGACCATTCTGGTGCGGGCAGGAGCTGGAGAAAGCGGCGAACTTGCCTTCCTCCGGCTGCGTGACGACGTAATTGCCGATCACCACACCGCCGCCAACCGGAATGTCGGCAGCGTCAACCTTCTCCACCGCAGACTTTGGTGCACAAGCGGCTACGAGTGCGCCAGCTGCAGTGGCGGCAGTTCCCAGGAGGAAACGACGACGGGAGCACGGGGAGACATCAGAACTCATGGCATTGAGATTACCTCTATTTCGCGACCTTTATTTCTGATAGGAGCGCTCACCGAAGATGGCGCGTCCCACACGCACGGTGGTCGCCCCCTCGGCGATGGCTTCGCGGTAGTCGCCGGACATACCCATTGACAGTTCGTTGAGGCTGACACCGTCCCGCAAATCCCCGAGCAGACTGTCCCGCAGCTCCCGCAGCTCCGCGAAGGTCTCGCGCACATTCGGATCATTCTGGGCCGCGATGGTCATAAACCCGCGCAGACGCAGGTTCGGGTATTCGCCATCGGGGCCAAACATGCGGACAAACTCCGCCGCGTGGCTCGGCGCCAGACCCGACTTCTGCGGCTCGCGGGAGGCATTGACCTGAATCAAGACATCGAGCGTGCGCTCGGAATCGGCCAAGCGACGCTGCAGTGCTCCGGCCACCTTCGGGCGGTCCAGAGCCTGAAACTCATCAGCACAACTGACCAAGTGGCCGGCCTTATTCGTCTGCAGTGGACCAATGATGGCCATATGTGGTGCCTTGTCGCCGAAGGCCTCCCGGAATGCCTCCGCCTTGGCCACCGCTTCCTGGACGCGGTTTTCCGCCAGGCCAGCGCAGCCGGCTGCTGCGAGCTCCGGCCAGGATTCCACCAGGGCGTCGACAGGCACAGTCTTGCTGACGGGCAGCAGGCGGACCTCGGAGGGCTGGCGCCCAGCTCGTCGGCAAGCGTCGTCGATCTCGGAGCGAACCTTGCGATAGTTTTCCACGAACATACCTCCCACTCTAAGGCCTGAGTAGGAAGAACTGTGCGGTAGTGTCGAATCATGCTCATGGACAGACTCTCGACGCTTTCCGTCATGCAGAGACGGATCTTGGCAATTGTATTTGGGCTGGTGTCGCTGGTCGTTGTCATCGACTTCATCTATCTTGCGGCAACTGCCTACATGATGGACCTCGAGGTCTTCCAAGACGCCGGCTGGGCACTACGACGAGACCAGGATCTCTACTCACCAGAGTTTCCCACCAGATCGGGTTTCCGCTTCATCTACCCACCGTTTGCGGCGCTGCTGTTTTACCCGCTGACCTGGGCGGGGCCGGTGACCCTGCAGATCATCTGGACGTTCGCCACGCTGGCGGCGGTGTGGGCGATGCTGTGGATGGTCTTCACTCGTCTCGGCTCTGAGCGTCCGAAGCTGATGGCTACCTGCGTGCTCGGTGTTGTGATGCTGCTCGACCCGCTGCGCGCCAACGTGCTCTTCGGGCAGATCAACGTCTTCCTCGCGCTGCTGGTGGTCTCCGATGTGCTGGGCTTTTTGCCCAAGAAACTGCGTGGACTGGGCGTGGGTATCGCGGCGGGAATTAAGATCACCCCCGCGGCATATGCGCTGGTGTTCCTCATGCGCCGTGACTTTGCGGCCGTGGCCAAGAGCTTCTGCTGGTTCCTGGTGACCGTCGCTATTGGTTTCGCCGTGCGCTTTAAGGAGTCCATCTACTTCTGGACCGATGAGTTCTTCGCCGGCAACCGCGGTGGCGCCCCGACCTATGAGGCCAACCAGGCGTTCAGTGGTCTGCTCGCCCGCGCCGGGGTGGAGGGTACCGCGCTCGATATTGGCATCTACGGTTTCTTCCTCATCGGTGCCATCGCTGCTGCTTTCGTGGCGTGGATCTACCACCGCAACGGCTATGATGTCGCAGCCCTTGGTTTCGTTGCGCTGGCGGTCAGCTTCGCCGGGCCATACGCGGTCAGCCACCACTGGTCGATCGTCATGGTCTTCGTGCCGCTGGTGCTCTTCGTCCGCGAGATCGGGCACATTATTGTCGGTGTCCTGTTCATGATCGCCCACTGGTGGGCACCGTACGAGGTGTTCGTGGGCAATGACTTCGGCCACGCTGCCAATGTGGGGCAGTGGTTCTACGGCAACATGCAGGGAATCATGGGCGGCGTGCTCTTCTTCACCTGCCTGGGCTACGCAATCTACCTCTGGCGCAAGCCCAGTCGCGTGCGGGCACAGGCAGCTGCTTAACGACGGGCTTGCTTAACGACGACGCTTCGTTCTCGCAGTAGCCTGCTCCTCCCACGGGTTCTCCGGCCACGGGTGCTTGGGGTAACGGCCCCGCATCTCGGAGCGAACCTGTGCGTAGGCGCCATTCCAGAAACTTTCCAAGTCCTGAGTGACCGCGAGTGGTCGCTGAGCCGGTGACAGCAAATGCATTGTCACCGGCTTTTCCAATACCTGCGGGGTCTCCGCCAGGCCGAAGCACTCCTGCAACTTCACGGCGAGCACAATCTTTGCCTCAGGGTTCGTGGGGTCCTCCGGGTACTCCAGGCGAATCTTCGAACCGGAGGGGACCTCCAGGCGTTCGGGCACCAGCCGGTCGAAGTCCGTGGCCTCCGGCCAGGGCAGCAGGCGGCGGAGGTGCTCGGCATCTAGCTTGGGAGGGGTCGGGCGGTCCAGCTCGCCAGCAAAGAGGAGCTCGGCCTGGGCCGCGAGCCCTGCGGGGGAGACATCCGGCCATGGGGCACCGCGATGAGTGTGGAGAAAGGCCATGCGGCGGCGGAGTTGTTCGGTGTCGCGGTCGAGGTTGGGGGCGGCGTCGGCAAGCGCGTCGGCAAGCCAGGCGGAGTTGGCAGCAATGCACTGCTCAGGTGTTGGGGAGACCTGGCGGGAGGACAGCTCGATGGCGCCGAGCAGGTCGCGCGCGCGGGCGCGAACGCGGCCCTGTTCGACGCGCGCCGTGGTCTCCGTGCGGGCGAGGTGCCCGGCGGCGAGCATGGCGATTTCCAGGTCAATCGCCTCGCCGTCGCGAATCAGCGCGCGCCCATGGGAGAGCCGCGAGATGTCGGCGGCCGCGATCCATTCGTGGCCGCGCAGGTCAGAACCACGGGCGAGTTCCGCAGCGGTGCCGCCGGTGAAGAGGTATTCGTCGGAGTTCGCACTGCGGCGTCGCCCGATGAAATCCGGCCACGCCAGGGCCGTGACCAGAGCGGGGATGTCCGAGGGCAGCAGGTTGGCGGGGGCCGCAGTATCCAGCTCAATGCGGCGCACCTGCTTGGCCAAGCCGCGGGCGTCGGTGAGTTTCTCCACCGCGCGTGCGACCGCGTCCGCGTGCTGCGGCATCATGGCCGTGGCGGTCAGCAGCGCGCGTCCCATGCGCGGATGCACCGGCAGGGTAGCCAGGGTGCGGCCGAGTTCCGTGATGTCACCGGCCTCATCAACAGCGCCCAGGCCAGCCAGAATGCGGTTTGCGACCTCCGCGTGGTGGGGTGGTGGGGCGTCGAGAAGCTTCAGTCCCTGCATCCCAGGCGTGCCCCACGCGGCGGCGTCGAGGAGTGCCTGTGTCAGGTCGGCGACCTCGATTTCCGGCGCGGGCCAGGCTGGGAGGGACGCGAACTCCGACTGGGAGACACAACGCACCACGATGCCCGGGCCCTCACGTCCCGCTCGGCCAGCGCGCTGGTTCGCGGAGGACTGCGCACACGAGCTGGTGACCAGGCCGGAGAAGCCACGCGCAATGTCGAGTCGCGGTCCGCGCGCGAGGCAGGCGTCGACAACGGCGCGCACGCCCGGCACAGTCACGGATGATTCCGCAATCGCGGTGGACACAATTACGCGTCTACCATCCGCTTGCCGACGGAACACGCGGTCCTGCTCCTCGGAGCTCTGCTGGCCGTGCAGCGTCAGCACCGCCACCTCCGAGGAATCCGCGATATAACCCGCGCAGCGTTCCACCTCGCGGATGCCGGGGAGGAAAACCAGCACATCACCGGCGGCTTCTTCCGTGAGTGTGCTGGCCTGGGCGGCAACGTGCTGCAGGAAGTCGTCGGTCACACCGCGTGCATCCAGCCGTTGCGGAAAGGGCGCGTAGCGGATGTCCAGCGGGAAGATCTCCGCCTCCGCCGCCACAATGGGGGCCGGGGTGGAGCCGCCGAGCAAGGCCGCGAACTTCGGCGCGTCCACCGTTGCCGACATAGCGGCAATGCGCAGGTCATCGCGGATATCCCGCAAGTCGCGCACCATCGCCAACACCAGGTCGGTGTCCAAGCCGCGCTCGTGCACCTCATCGATGAGCACCGCGCTGGCATCCACGTCGCCGTCGCGCAGCAGTCGGCGCAGCAGCACACCGGGAGTGACAAACTCTACGCGGGTGGCGCGGGAGGTGCGGGAGTCGCCGCGCACCGAGTAACCAACTTCCTCACCGAGCTTGGTGCCCGACAGCTGCGCCAACCGCCGCGCCGCCGAGCGCACCGCCACGCGCCGGGGAGTCGTGACCACAATGCGGCCGCCCAGGGTGTTGGCCACTGCCGGTGGAACCAAAGTGGTCTTGCCGGTACCCGGTGGGGCCTGGACTACTACGTCGTGGTCGCGCACGGCGTCGGCAAGCGAGGCGAGCTGCGACGCGAACGGCAGGCCTGCAGAAATGTTCTGCAAATTGAACTGGAAATCGGTGCTCATAGAACTGGTAGTAACTCCGGAAAGGCGGGTAAAGTGCCTGCATATGCAGGACTTATCTCGTTTTGGTTGGCTTTCAGTGGGGGCGGCGGTCGTCACCATCGCGCTGAAGTTTTGGGGCTACACTCTGACCGGATCGGTGGGCCTGCTTTCCGACGCGACGGAGTCGATTGTCAATCTGGTTGCGGCAGTTGTCGCAATTATTGTGCTCAAGGTTATCGCGCGGCCCGCGGACCGCGATCATGAGTTCGGCCATTCCAAGGCAGAGTACTTCTCGGCCGGGCTGGAAGGTGCCATGATCTTCGTGGCGGCGGTGGCCATTATTTATGTCTCCATCGAGCGGTTGGTGAACCCGCAGCCGATTGAGCAGATTGGCCTGGGCCTCGTCGTGACCGTAATTGCCTCGGTGATCAATGGTGCGGTGGCGCTGATTCTGCTTAAGGCCGGGCGCCAACACAACTCCCTGGCGCTGACCGCCGACGGCAAGCATCTGATGACCGACGTGTGGACCTCCGCCGGTGTGCTTGTAGGTGTGGCGCTGGTGTGGGCTACCGGCCTGTGGTGGCTCGACCCGATTATCGCGCTGGCCGTGGCTGTAAACATCCTGGTCGCTGGCTACAAGCTGCTGCGCGATTCCGGTAACGGCCTGATGGACAAGGCCATGGAGGGCGACGACCGCGTGGCGGTGGATGAGATTTTGGCCTCGCACCGTGACCGGAGTCGTGGCATTGACGTCCACGAAATCCGCACTCGCGAGTCGGGGTATCAGAAGTTCATTGAGTTCCATGTGCTGGTGCCGGGCGCGTGGAGCGTGGAGCGCGGTCACGATGTGCTTACCGCGATGGAAGATGAGCTGCGGGAGCGTTTTCCAGGTGTGCATATCTCCTCGCATCTGGAGCCAATTGAGGACGAACGCGCCTATGGGGATGTGCAGTTGTAGCGCGAGTGAGGCAAATTCCACGAAAGCGCTGAAAGTGATGAGCCTTACACTTTAAGATTGTGTATACAAAATCATGCACTGTTTAAGTCCACTCGAAGGAACTGCATAAATGACCTCCGAAGCCTCAACCACTTCCACTGGGGATAGCCGTTTTTCCGCGAAGAGCCCGAAGTTGCCGGAGCCGTGCCCTCGGCAGGACATCATTATTCCGGCTAATGACCGCGTCCTGCTGCGCGGAACCATGTTCCGCCCGAAGGAGAACCCAGAGAACATTCCCAACGGCATCATCACCGTTCACTCCGGTACCGGTGTGCCGCAGGGTTTCTACCACCGTTTCGCTGAGACCGTGGCAGAAAAGGGCTACGGCGTTATCACCTATGACTACCGCGGAATTGGCCAGTCCGCTCTGAAGACTGACCAGAACAATGAAGACATCCGGATGTCGGACTGGATTACCAAGGATATTCCGGGTGTGATCGAGTGGGCCAAGGAGACCTACCCGGACGTGCCGCACTTCGCTGTCGGCCACGCGGTTGGTGGTCACGGCATCGTCTACGCCGGCTCCGAGGGCACCTATGACGCAGCGGCGTTGGTCAACTGCCGCGGTATGCGTATTTCCAAGGTGCCGTCCGTGGCGGGCAAGGTCCGCGCATTCTTCATCTTCAATATTCTCGGCCCGATTAGCGGTTTCATTACCGGCCACATTCCGGCGTCGGCGTGGCGTCTGGCTGTTGAGCCGCCGAACGGTGTCATGCGTCAGTGGGCTCGTTGGGCTCGCAAGGAAGGCTACTTCTTCGACGATTCCGAGTTCGACTTCGCTAACCGCTTCTCCAAGGCTCCGCAGCCGTTCCTGTCCATCCGCGTTCCGGATGATTACTGGACTGAGGAGTCCTCGGCAGACCTGATCACCAATGTGATGAGCTCTGCTGAAAAGATTGAAAAGCGCCAGGCTCAGCCGGCTGGCGGCAAGGGCGTGGGCTACGGTGGTTACTTCCGCTCCGGTCACGAGAAGGAGTGGGACGAGCTGTTGGCCTGGTTCCAGGCCAACAAGGGCTAAGTAGGAGGTTTTATGGCGATTTCCCAGGTAGAAACGCCTTTCGGCGCGCTTGGAATCGCCACCTCCGCTCGCGGGGTCGTCGAAGTCAATCTCTTAGGTCCCGTGCTTGACGACGACCCCAGCGCCGCCGACCCCGAAGCGCAGGCGGTGGCGGAACAGGCAGCGCAGCAGTTCCGCGAGTACTTTGCCGGGCAGCGCCGCGAGTTTGCGCTGCCGCTGGACTGCGACATATTCACCCAGGATTCTTTCCGCGCTCGTGCGCTGACCGCACTGCGCGACGTGCCGTATGGCCAGGTTGTGACCTACGGTGAGCTCGCTGAAATGGCCGGGTCACCCCGTGCCGCCAGGGCTGCCGGGTCGGCCTGTGCCACCAATCCGCTGGGTATTCTGATTCCCTGTCACCGCGTCGTTCCCGCCAGTGGGGGAGCGGGCTCTTTCGGATCTTATGCCGGCGGTCGGGAAATGAAGCGCTGGCTACTCGAACTCGAAGGTTGGCCACCCGCTAATCTCTAATGCATGACTTCACATTCTCCGCGCGACCAGTTCGCCACCGAATTTGAGAACATCATCCGCAACCGCCGTGCCACGCGCGTCTACGCTGACGAACCGCTTGACGACGCTGACGTGCGCCGCCTCCTGGAGCTATCTCTGGAAGCTCCCAGCGCCTTTAACATTCAGTCTCGGGCTATCGTGCGCATCGAGGACCCTGAGGTGCGCCAGCAGGTAGTGGAAGCTGCCGGTGGTCAGAAGCAGGTTGCCAATGCGCCGCTGCTGCTCGCCTTCATTGGTGAGCCGACCGGCTGGAAGCGCGGTATTCCACGCCTGGTTGAGGCCAACAAGGCGACTGGCCTGTGGGACGAAGTTGCCGCTGCCGAGCGGGAAGCCTCGATGACCTCCTTCCATAAGGTCCGCGAGGAAAAGGGTCTCTCCCGCGAGTTCGCAATCCGCGACGCCATGATTGCCGCTTCTTTCGCTATGGTCACTGCCAGCGCCTTTGGTTGGGCTAGCTCCCCGATGACGGGCTTTAGTGAGCAGAAGGTCAAGGAAGCTATCGGTGCCGGTGACACCGATGTGGCGGTAGCGCTGTTGCTGGCCATCGGTGTCCCGGGTGAGTTCCCGGCTCACCCGGGCCGTTTCGAGTTCGAGCAGCGCGCCTACACCGACCGCTACGAGGCGTAGCAGCCCTAGCCCTACAGCGCGAGCGCTACCTCAACGGCCTGGCGGATGGCACGCTTTGCGTCCAGCTCAGCGGCCACGTCCGCGCCGCCGATGATGGTGACATTGGAGTTATCGCCGGTGACGCTCTCGCGATCCTTGCCGCCCAGGCAGTCCAGATTGGATACCTGACCAGTACAGACAATCACGTTGTCAACCGCGATGACCTGTTGCTTTTCATCGATGGTGATGTGCAGGCCCTCGTCATCGATACGGTTGTAGGTGACGCCGGTGTACTGCTTGACACCGGCCTTCTTGATCTCCGCACGGTGAACCCAACCAGTGGTCTTGCCCAGGCCCTTACCGATGCGGGAGGTCTTGCGCTGCAGCAGGTGCACCTCGCGCTCAACCTCAAACTCCTCAGCCGCGCCAGAGACCGTGCCCGGCTTGGTCAGACCCGCGCGGAACTCCGCAGGGTCACCGACGCCCCAGGCGTCCTTCCAGGCTTCGATGGTCTGGTTCGGCTTGCGAGTGAGGTATTCACACACGTCCACACCGATACCGCCAGCACCGATGACGGCCACCTTGTTGCCGGCCTGCTTCGCACCCGAGAGCAGCTCGTCGTAACGAATGACCTTCTCGTGGTCGATACCGTCAATGCCCGGGATACGCGGGGTGACACCCGTGGCCACAATCACGTGGTCAAACTTGGTCTTGAGCTCGTCGACGTCGGCACGCGTGTTCAGGTGAACCGGAACTTCGAGGACCTCCAGGCGACGGGAGAAGTACTTCAGCGTCTCGCCATAGTCCTCCTTGCCCGGAATCTTTGCGGCGAGGTTGAACTGGCCACCAATCTGGTCGGCGGCCTCGAAAATCTCTGGGTGGTGACCGCGCTGAGCTGCGGCTTCCGCGAAAGCGAGTCCAGCCACACCAGCGCCGATGACGGCGATGCGCTTGGCCTTGTCCTTCGCAACCGGCACGGATACCAACTCGGTTTCGTAAGCAGCCTTCGGGTTGACCAAACAGGTGGAGCGCTTGGCCGCGAAGGTGTGGTCCAAGCAGGCCTGGTTACAGGCGATACAGGTGTTAATCTGGTCAGCTCGACCATCGCCCGCCTTGATGGCGAAGTCCGGGTCAGCCAGCAGTGGGCGGGCCATGGAAATCAAGTCCGCATTGCCGTCAGCGAGGATCTTCTCCGCAACCTCGGGGCGGTTGATTCGGTTGGAGGCTGCCACCGGGACGTCGACAAGCGAACGGAGACGACCAGTCAGATCCGTGAATGCGGCGCGCGGCACGGACGTAACGATGGTGGGGACGCGTGCTTCGTGCCAGCCGATGCCGGTGTTGAAGACATCGACGCCAGCCTCGACCAGACGCTGCGCGAGTTCAGTGGTCTCGGACCAGGTCTGGCCGTCTTCCACCAGGTCAAGCAGCGAAATGCGGTACTGCAGCAGGAAGTCCTCGCCCACCTCGGCGCGAATGCGACGGACAATTTCGATGGGCAGGCGCATGCGAGCCTCGGCGCTGCCGCCCCAGTTGTCCGAGCGGTGGTTAGTGCGCTCGGCCAGGAACTGGTTGAGCAGGTAACCCTCGGAGCCCATAACCTCGATGCCGTCGTAACCAGCACGTTTCGCGAGCTTCGCGGCGCGGACATAAGCGCCGATAGTGCGCGAGACATCAAAGCCGGTGAGGCGATGAGCCTTAAACGGGCTAATCGGCGACTGACCGGTATTGGCGGAGCGGGCCAGCGGGCTGTAGCTGTAACGACCGGCGTGCAGCACCTGCAGCACGATGTGGCTGCCGTGGGAGTGCACGAGGTCAGTAACGCGGCGGTGATTGTCCGCCATGCGCTTCGACGCCATCATCGAACCGGCCGGAGTCAGCCAACCTTCGATGTTGGGAGCATAACCGCCGGTGACGATGAGCCCCACGCCACCTTCGGCGCGTCGACCAAGGTAGGCAGCCAGCTTGGGGATATCACGGGTGCGATCTTCCAGGCCGGAGTGCATTGAGCCCATGATGATGCGATTGCGCAGAGTTAGAGGACCGACGTCGAGAGGGGAGAGAAGATGTGGGAAGTGAGGCTGGTCAGACATGCAACCAGTATCGCGGTTTTAGCGGCTGTGTATGAGGTGAATCGGAAAAATTCCGGCACAGTTTTATATACGTTTCACGTGGAACATCAGGTGTAAAGCACGCGCAGTCTTCGGCGCAGGAGGGTGTCGTATGACTACAGTCGGGAATATTAGTAGACGCATGTAGCAAGGAGTTGAGCCCCCATGACCTCTGAAACTTCAACTAATGGCAAGAAAGTAGCTGTAGTTACCGGTGCTTCTTCCGGTATTGGTGCAGCCACTGCCAAGCAGTTCGCAGCTGAAGGTTTCCGCGTTGTGCTGGGAGCCCGCCGCGAGGACAAGCTGGAGGCTGTCGCGGAGGAGATTCGCGCTGCCGGTGGTGAAGCGACGGTCTACAAGGTTGACGTCACCTCTGACGCCGATGTGGCGGCGCTGGCTAAGGCCGAACCGCGCGTCGACGTGCTGGTTAACAACGCCGGTGGCGCCTGGGGCATGGAATCGGTTGAAGGCGCTGTCGAGGAAAAGTGGCGCTGGATGTACGAGGTCAACGTGCTGGGCACCCTGCGCGTCACCCGCGCGCTGCTGCCCGCATTGAAGTCCACTAGCGGCATTGTGCTCACCGTCGGCTCGATTGCCGGCCGTCAGGTCTACACCGGCGGCGCCGGTTACAACGCAGCCAAGCACGCTGAGCGCGCGCTGGTGGAAGTCCTGCGTCAAGAGGTTGCTGCCGATGGCGTGCGCGTCACCGAAATCGATCCGGGGCGCGTCCACACCGACTTCTCACTCGTGCGTTTCGACGGCGACGAGACCAAGGCCGCAGCGGTCTACGATGGCGTTGAGTCGCTGACCGCCGATGATGTTGCCGACATCATTGTGTTCGCGGCCACCCGTCCGAAGCGCGTCAACATTGACTTCCTGCAGGTGACCCCCATCGACCAGGTGGGCGGCGCGAAGCCGAAGAAGTAAACCGACTACATAGAGGAGCCGTACATGAGCATCGATATTGCCGCTGACACCAAGATTGCCCTGGTCACGGGTGCAAGCCGTGGTATTGGCCTGGCGGTCGCCAAGGATCTCTCCCGTGACCACCATGTCATTGTGGGCGCTACCAGTGCTGAGTCTGCCGAGAAGGTGGCGTCGCAGTTGCCGTCGGCAAGCGTATTCGTTGCTGATCTGGGTGATACCGACGCCGTAAACGCGGAAGTGGCAAAGCTGTTGGAGGCGCTCGGTGGGCGCGGGCTGGATGTGCTCGTGCACTCGGCGGGCGTGTACGTCGATGGGGACGTGGCGGAGGTTTCGCGTGCGGACTGGTCGCGAATTATGGACATCAACGTCGTCGCCGTCGCCGACCTGACACGCCAGCTGCTGCCAGCGCTGCGCAAGGCGGAGGGCACGCTGGTAACCATCAACTCGGGCTCGGGATTCCGCGCTTCAGCTGGTACTTCACCGTATGCAGCGTCGAAGTTCGCGCTGCGGGCCTTCACCGATGCGCTGCGCGAGGAAGAGCGTGGCGCGGTACGAGTCAGCTCCGTGCACCCTGGGCGCGTCGATACCGATATGCAGGTTCAGCTGCAGTCGAATTGGCACCGCGATGATGCGGATTGGCGTTACGACGGAACGAAGTTCATGCGGCCTGAATCGATCGCAGCCGCAGTACGTCTGGCCGTTGATACCGGAGCGGATGCCAACGTGGATGAAATCCAGGTGCGCCCGCGCGGATAGCCGTGTAAAAGGTAGCGAAGATAAGCAAAAAGTGTGCCCACCAGGCGGATAGCCGGTGGGCACACTTTCGTGTGCAGGCTTCTTACTGAGCGTCCAGGTTCAGGCGCTCGTGCATTGCTTTGACCTCGCGCGGGACAACCTTGCCGATGGCGTTGCGCGGCAGGGAGTCGACGAAGAAGACGCGGTCCGGAGTGGAGTGCTCGGCCAGAGTTTCGCGGACGTACTCGCGCAGCATGTCCTCGGTGAGGTTCTTGCCGGCCTCATTGTCCTCGCGGACAACGTAGAGGAACAGGTCAGCGAAAATCTCGTCGTTTTCGTTGCTGCCGTGGCAGAAGACATCGGCGATGCCCGGCACCGGGCCCAGAATTTCTTCGACCTCGCGTGGGAAGACGTTCTCGCCGCCCTTGATCACCATGTCGTCGGAGCGACCACAGATGTACAGGTAGCCGTCCTGGTCGATACGGCCGAGGTCACCAATCTGGAACAGGCCATCGACGGTGGTGAACTTGTCCTTCTTGTTCAGGTAACCGATGAAGGAGAGCTCCTGAGCGGTGTGGATCATGCCAACCTCACCCGGCTCGACTTCCTTGCCGTCGTCACCCAGGATGCGAACCTTGGCGCCAATTGCCGGGCGACCTGCGGAGTCCGGGCGGGCTGCGAGGTCCGCGCCGGATGCGATGGAGCACAGGCCGGCCTCGGTGGAGCCGTAGAAGTTACAGATAACCGGACCGAAGCGGTGAGTCAGCGCGGAGACGAGCCAGCCCGGGATGGCGTTACCAGAGGAGACAATGAAGCGGAACGGGCCAATCTTGCGGTTCGGCTCCTCATCCAGAACATCCTTGATCTGGCGCAGGAAGAAGGCCGCGGAAATCATGCCGTTACAGCCGTACTGTTCACACTGGTCAACAGCCTTCTTCGGGTCGAAGACACGCATGGTGACAATGGTGGAGCCGGTAGCCATGCCAATCAGCACATTTGCCCAGCCCCAGGCGTGGAACATGGATGCGGACTGGTGAATGACCATGTTGCGGCGCCACGGAATACGATCGGCGATTGCACCCACAGTTGCCGGTGTCTTCGGCTCATTGCGCAGGACACCCTTCGGGATGCCGGTGGTGCCGGAGGACATGATGATGATGCGTCCCTGCTCCGGCTTCGGATCTAGCTTGGCGTTCGATGTACGACCTTCTTCAATGAGGTCTTCCATGAACACGAAGTTCTTGCCCGCGTTCTTGCGGGTCTCCGGCTTGGTCACGGAGGTAATAACGACGGTGACATCGTCGAGGTCTTCTGGCAGGTTGCCCAGGAACTCGTCATCGACGAACAGGAACTTGGCCTTATTCTGGTCAACGACACCGCGAATCTGAGTCGGGCCGGAGCCGATGTTCATCAGCATAATTTCGGAGCCGATGAATCCCTTGATGGCCATCGGCAGGATGATGCCGCGGCCGTTGCGTGCGATAACGCCGAAGCTGGACTTCTGGGTCATGCCACGGTCCATCAAGGCGCGAGCCAGGGCGTGGGCGTTGTCAAGCAGCTGAGAATAGGTGAGTTCGCCGTCATCGTCGACAAGGGCGAGGCGATCCGGGTAGCGCAGCGCACTCATGGAAATCAGGCTGGCGACGGAGAACTTCAGGCGACGCAGGTAATCGAGAATCTTCGGCGCCGTCTTCGGAGTCATGTACAGGGCACCAGTACGCAGGAGTGGTGGAATCGACTGGGCAAAAGCCTTGATTTGGAGCCCAAGTGGTACTTCCGGAGCCTTCATTTCAGCTGCCATGGGTGAGAATCCTCCAAGATGATGGACAAGCGATTAATAGCGCCAAGCGACTCTTTAGTCACACTGACACCATCAGTCACGGTAGTGCGATTTTGTAACAACCAGACTTTAACAAACCTGTGCCGCGTCAAAAAGTAGTTTCCACGAAGAAAAGTAAAAAAATACGCAGTCGGCGTGCGCAATGCTTTACGACGGATACCTTTTCGCGTACGGGCTCGAGGATACAGTGTTATCAAACAGTTATAAACCGACAGGAAGCAGTGAATATAACGAAAGGATAACACTGCGGTAACGAATTCAATTCTGATATTGACGTATATAACTCTATGAACCCAGGGGTTTTCGGTTGGTTTGTTTGACGGGGCGGGCAGTAGCTGAATGGCGGTCGCCCCCAGAAATTAGGGGGCTAGGAATCTTCTGAAAAATAGAAATGTTCGAGACTAGGAGGGGCGGAGGTTGCGAGTGCGTAGCTGAATAGGTGGCATATTCGCTGGCTTGAGCCTCGGTGTGCGGCATCGGTGAGCGTCGGAGGAAGTTGCCCTAATTCAGGGTTAGGGCGGCAAGTGTGGGCTCATCCTCTGGTGTGCAGGTAGAGAGCCAACGGTCGATGGCATCGTACTCCGCCTGTGTGAGCCACAGGTGGTATTTCTGTTTTACTGCCACCTGGCGAGCGACATACTGGCAGCGAAATGGCTTATTGGCGGGTACCCAGGATGCGGCATCGCTATCCCGCTTCTGTTGATTGGCGGGGCCATCGACGGCCAAGAGGTTGAGGGGGTCATTGGCAAAGTCCTGCCGAACCTCGGGCGGGAGTTGCTGTGCCCCCTTTTGCCAGGCGTCGCTTAAGGCTACGACATGGTCGATTTGAACGGCAGAAGAGGTATCGCGGCCACGCTGGAACTCAATCATCGTGCCGGTATAGGGATCCAGTAATTGCCCTGAAAGCACGACGCAATCGTGGCTATTTGGTTTGTACTCCTTATTAATAAGGTCACGATTCAAAATATCGTTTCGCGTGTCACATCCGTTGTGCCCAAACTCGGCAGAGACGTCGTCGCTCCAACGTTGCCCGAACTCATCGCGCGCATAGCCGGTTTTCGGTGCGCGCCCTTTTACCTCCAGCTGGTTGAGGGCGCTACGGATGCCGTCGATAGGCGATGTGCCGGGCGCTGGGGTGTCCGGGGCGGCGGGGGCGTGGGGCACTTCGGGAATCTCGGGCGCGGGTTCCTCTGGCTCGGGCGTAAATGCGGGTGCCGGTGCCGGGCTGTATGACTGGCTCTCTGGAGTGGGGGCTGTGGGAGCCGTGCAGCCGCTGAGGATTGTCGCTGCGCCGATAAGGAGGGCGAGGCCCTGCAGTGGCGAGCGGAAACGACGGTTGGCGAGCATGGAGCTAACCATAGCGGTGGGGGCGGATTGGGTATGGAGAGAGGTGTGCTAAAGAATCGAACAATTGTGCGTAGTTAGCGGGGGTGGTAGCTCGATTAGGGGGTTATGGCGTTAAAGCGGGTAGTAAAAGCCCGGTTTTAGTCGAACGGGAAGGGTGTTCTAGCTCCTTCGGGGGTGGGTAAATATAGCTAGTTCCCTAAATACGTATTGCAATACGCCTAGGTGAAAGTGCATTGTTAAAACAGTTGGAAATATAGATAACCCGTGTCCCCCAATTGGCACATTGCACCTACAAGGGGAAAACAGCCATGACAGCTAAGACAGCCATGACTCTGACCGAAACAGCGACCACATTGCCTCGTGGTCCTCAGAGGGAAGGTCTCTACCACCCGTCGAACGAACATGATGCGTGTGGCGTGGCCTTTGTTGCCGACATTTACGGTCGCCAGACTCATGACATTGTCGAAAAGGGCATTCAGGCACTGGTCAACCTCGACCACCGCGGTGCCGCCGGCGCTGAGAAGACCACCGGCGACGGTGCCGGCATTCTCATTCAGGTTCCGGATGCCTACTACCGTGCTGAGCTGAGCAAGGAAGGCGTCATTTTGCCGCCGGCTGGCACCTATGCCACCGGTATTGCATTCCTGCCGCAGTCGCGCATGGCCACCCTCGATGCCATCCGGGCTATTGAAGACATCTGCGCCGAAGAGGGCATCGAGATCTTGGCATGGCGCGATGTGCCGATTAACGCTGACGGGCTTGGCCAGATGGCTCGCCAGGCTATGCCGGTGCTGCGTCAGCTCTTCGTTACCGCGAAGAACTACGAGGGTCGCCAGCTCAGCAATATCGATCTCGACCGCAAGATGTTCTTCCTGCGTAAGCGCTGCGAGCGTGAGCTGGGTGAACAGGGCGCCGGCGAGGGCTCTGGTGGCGACACCGTGTATTTCCCGTCGCTGTCCAGCCGCACGATCGTCTACAAGGGCATGCTGACTACTCCGCAGCTGAAGGATTTCTACCTTGACCTGCAGCAGAAGGAAGTCACTTCCGCGCTCGCCATCGTGCACTCGCGCTTTTCCACGAACACTTTCCCGTCCTGGCCGCTGGCACATCCGTACCGCTACGTCGCTCACAATGGCGAAATCAACACCGTGCGCGGCAACGAGAACTGGATGCGCGCCCGCGAGTCGCTGATTCGCTCTGGCAAGCTGGGCAACATCGACCGCGCGCTGCCGGTGTGCGACCCCAACGGTTCTGACACTGCGCGTTTCGACGAGGCCCTGGAGTTACTGCATCTCGGTGGTCGTAGTCTCCCGCATGCGGTCATGATGATGGTTCCGCAGGCCTGGGAGCACGACGACAATCTCAGCCCGCAGGTTCGCGCGTTCTACGAGTACCACGCCTGCCTGATGGAGCCGTGGGACGGCCCCGCTGCCATCTGCTTTACCGACGGCCAGGTCATCGGTGCCACCCTGGATCGCAATGGTCTGCGCCCGGGGCGCATCTGGGTGACCGACGAGGGCCTGGTGGTGATGGCCTCCGAAGCTGGTGTCCTGGATATCCCGCCGGAGCAGATTGTGCAGCGCACGCGCGTGCAGCCGGGGCGCATGTTCCTGGTGGACATGAAGGCCGGTCGCATTATTGAGGACAAGGAGATTAAGTCCACGCTGGCCGCCACCGGTCCATACGAGGAATGGATCAAAGAGGGCCTGGTCGACATCACCGACCTGCCACGAGAGCGCTACCAGTACATGCCGCATGCCCGCGCGGTGTTGCGGCAGCGCGTCTTCGGCATCACCGAGGAAGACGTTGACCTAATCATCCGCCCGATGGCACTCACCGGCGCGGAGGGCCTGGGTTCGATGGGCTCAGACACGCCGATTGCGGCACTGTCCAACCGCCCTCGCATGCTGTTCGACTTCTTCTCGCAGCGGTTCGCGCAGGTTACCAACCCGCCGTTGGACTCGCTGCGCGAAAAGTCCATCACCAGCATGAATACGTTGCTGGGTGCAGAGACCAACATCCTGGAGCCCACCGCCGATGCCGCCCGTCGCATCCGGCTTGAGCATCCAATCCTGGACAACCACGACTTTGTCACCCTGTGTCAGGCGGGCAAGAACGAGGAGTACTCCGAGTTCCGCGCCGAGGTCATCTCTGGCCTGTACCCGGTCGCCCGCGGTGGCCGTGGCCTGCGCAACGCTATCCGTCGTGTTCGCCGTGAGGTCTCTGAGGCCATTGACCGTGGTGCCCGACTGATTGTGCTGTCTGACCGTGAGTCCAACGAGCGCTTTGCCCCCATCCCGTCGCTGCTGCTGACCTCCGCGGTCCACCACCACCTGGTGGAGGAGCGCACTCGCACGCGCGCCAGCCTCATCATTGAGGCTGGCGACGCCCGCGAGGTGCACCACATGGCCATGCTGCTGGGCTTTGGTGCCGATGCCATTAATCCGTACATGGCTTTCGAAACCATCGATGAGCTGCGCATGAAGGATCAGCTTGGTGATCTGACGCTGGATCAGGCCTGCTCGAACTACTGCAAGGCCGCCTCTAAGGGCGTGCTGAAGGTCATGTCCAAGATGGGTATCGCCTCACTGCAGTCCTACCGTGGCGCTCAGCTGGCCGACACCGTCGGTCTGTCGCAGGAGTTCCTGGACGAGTACTTCACCGGAGCTGTTTCTCCGCTGGAAGGTATCGGTCTCGATGAGGTCGCAGAAGATGTTGCGGCTCGTCACCGCAGCGCATTCCTGCCGCGTCCGGAAGAGCAGGCCCACCGCGAGCTGGATCTCGGCGGCGAGTACAAGTGGCGTCGCGAAGGCGAGTACCACCTATTCAACCCGGAGACCATCTACACGCTGCAGCACGCCACCCGCACTGGTCAGTACGCGGTCTTCCGCGACTACACCAACAAGGTCGATGAGCAGACCAAGCAGCTGGCAACTCTGCGCGGCATGCTCGAGTTCGCCTCAGACCGCGAGCCAATCGACATTGATGAGGTCGAACCAGTCTCTAGCATCGTCAAGCGTTTCTCCACCGGCGCGATGAGCTACGGCTCCATCTCTGCGGAGGCACATGAGACGCTGGCCATCGCTATGAATCGCCTGGGTGCGATGTCCAACTCCGGTGAGGGCGGCGAGGACCCAGACCGTTTCGAAATGGAGGCCAATGGCGACTGGAAACGCTCTGCCATCAAGCAGGTCGCATCGGGCCGCTTCGGTGTGACCAGCCACTACCTGTCCAACTGCACCGACATCCAGATCAAGATGGCCCAGGGTGCAAAGCCCGGCGAGGGGGGCCAGTTGCCACCGAACAAGGTCTACCCGTGGATCGCGGAAGTCCGCATCACCACCCCGGGCGTGGGTCTGATCTCGCCGCCACCGCACCACGACATCTACTCAATCGAGGATTTGGCGCAGCTCATTTACGACCTCAAGAACGCCAATCCGCGCGCCCGCATTCACGTCAAGCTCGTCTCCGAGCAGGGCGTGGGTACCGTCGCCGCTGGCGTGTCGAAGGCGCATGCCGACGTCGTGCTGATCTCCGGCCACGATGGCGGCACTGGTGCCTCGCCACTGACCAGTCTCAAGCATGCTGGCGGTCCGTGGGAGCTGGGGCTCGCTGAAACCCAGCAGACCCTGATGCTCAACGGGCTGCGCGACCGCATCCGCGTGCAGTGCGATGGCCAGCTCAAGACCGGTCGTGATGTCGTGGTCGCGATGTTGCTGGGCGCTGAGGAGTTTGGTTTTGCCACCGCTCCGCTGGTGGTTGAGGGCTGCATCATGATGCGCGTCTGCCACCTGGACACCTGCCCAGTCGGTATTGCCACCCAGAATCCGAAGTTGCGGAGCAAGTTCACCGGCCGTGCCGAGCACGTGGTCAACTTCTTCACCTTCATCGCCCAGCAGGTCCGTGAATACCTCGCTGAGCTGGGATTCCGTACCATCGATGAAGCGGTCGGACATGCCGAGTGCCTGCGTCTGCGCAAGGATCTGGGCAACCTTCCGCGCGTCGCAAAGCTTGACCTGGAGCGAATCCTGCACGTTGCCGAGAGCCCCTTCTTTGCGGACCAGGATTCCTACTGCACGAAGGCGCAGGACCACGGGCTCGAGGGTGCGTTGGACGAGCGCCTCATCGATGAAGCGCAGCCAGCGCTGCGTACGGCGCGCGCGAATGGGCTGGCGCCGACACCGGTATCGCTGCACCACGCCATCAGCAATGTGAACCGTTCCGTGGGCACGCGCCTGGGGTACGAAGTCACCAAGGTCGCAGGTAAGCAGGGGCTTGCCGACGACTCCATCGTCGTCAACCTGCTCGGTTCCGCCGGTAACTCGCTGGGCGCGTTCCTGCCGGCCGGTGTGACCATCAAGCTGGAGGGCGATGCCAACGACTTCGTCGGCAAGGGCCTGTGCGGCGGCAAGATTGTGGTCCGACCTTCACGTTCGGCCCCGCCGACCGCGGATGTGGCTACCGACACCATTGCCGGCAACGTCATTGGTTTCGGCGCCACCAGCGGTGAAATCTTCGTTCGCGGCACTGTCGGTGAGCGCTTCTGCGTGCGTAACTCCGGTGCTACGGCCGTGGTCGAGGGCATCGGTAACCACGGTTGCGAGTACATGACCGGTGGCCGCGTCGTAGTGGCGGGCCCGGTCGGTCACAACTTCGGCGCCGGTATGAGTGGCGGTATCGCTTACCTGCTGGATAACGAGGCGACGCGGGCGAACATCAACACCGAGCTGGTCGATATTGTGCCGCTCGATGATGAGGACATCAGCTGGTTGGAGGCCACGCTGTCGAAGCACCGCAAGCTCACGGGTTCTAAGACTCGGTTCCCGGCTGCACAGTTCATCAAAATCATGCCGCGTGATTACGCCCGAATTCTCGACGTAGTCGCGAAGGCAAAGGACAACGACGCTGACATCAACGAAGCAATCATGGAGGCAGTAACCAATGGCTGATCCGAAGGGGTTCATGAAATTCCAGCGCGAAGAGCCTGCTCATCGCCCGGTTCCGCTGCGTCTGATGGACTGGAAAGAGGTCTATGAGGAGGCTAGCAACGAGCAGGTGCAACAGCAGGCGACCCGCTGTATGGACTGTGGTGTGCCGTTTTGTCACTCGGCCTGCCCGCTGGGCAACATCATTCCGGAGTGGAATGACCTGGTTCGTCAGAACCGCTGGCACGAGGCTTTCGAGCGCTTGCACGCCACCAACAACTTCCCGGAGTGGACGGGCCGCCTGTGCCCGGCACCGTGTGAGGGCGGTTGTGTGCTCGGCATCAATGATGATGCCGTGACCATTAAGAACATCGAGCTGGCCATCGTTGAACGCGGCTTCGATGAGGGCTGGGTGCAGCCGATTGTGCCGACTTTCGACACCGGCCAACACATCGCTGTCATCGGCTCCGGGCCGGCGGGCCTTGCTGCAGCACAGCAGCTGACTCGCGCCGGGCATGATGTCACGGTCTTCGAGCGCGACGACAAGATTGGTGGTCTGATGCGCTACGGCGTGCCGGACTACAAGATGGAGCAGCGTTTCCTCGACCGTCGTCTCGAGCAGATGGAAATCGAGGGCACTGAGTTCCGCACCAACATCTCACCGACGGCTGCTGACCTGGCCGAATTCGATGCAGTGGTCCTAGCTACCGGCGCGTCACTGGCCCGCGACCTGCCTGTCGATGGCCGTGATTTGGAGGGTATTCACCAGGCTATGGAGTACCTGCCGGGTGCCAACCGCGTTGCCGCAGGCGAGCTCGACACCCCGCCGATTGATGCGAAGGGCAAGAAGGTCGTTGTCATTGGCGGCGGTGACACCGGCATTGACTGCTTCGGTACCGCGCTGCGCCAGGGAGCGGCGTCCGTCACGCAGTTCGATATTCGCCCGCGTGCGCCGAAGTCCCGTGCGGCGTCGACTCCGTGGCCGATGTATCCGCTGGTCTGGCGTGTGGCGACTGCCCACGAAGAGGGCGAGTACACCATCACCGGTTCCGAACCACCAGAGGTTACCGAGGCACTCGGCTTCAACGCTCGCGTCACCGGCGAGACCCTGGGCAAGCGCGTCTTCAACGTCAACACCGTCTCCTTCCACGGCGAGGACGGTCACGTGACCGGCCTGTCCGCCAACGAGGTCGAGGTCATCGATGGCAAGCGTGTGCCCATGGAGGATACGGATTTCGAGCTCGACGCCGACCTAGTTCTCATCGCGCTGGGCTTCTCCGGTCCGGAGCGCGGCGGTCTGCCCCATGAACTGGGGATTCAGTTCAACGATCGCGGTGTGATGATGCGTGACGACGACTACCTCGCCGTGCGCAGCGACATCGAGCAGAACTTCGACGGTCCGGTGTTCGTGGCCGGTGACAATGGCCGCGGGGCCAGCCTGATTGTGTGGGCTATCGCCGAAGGTCGCGCCTGCGCCGAGGCCGTGGACCAGTACTTGATGGGCGAGTCCAATCTGCCGCGCGCTGTCGAGCCGGAGGATGCTCCAATTAAGTTGTAAACCCTGGTTTAGTTCACCACTATGTTGCCGCGTGCCCCCATTTCGGCATGCACCATCTGGTGGTCGACAAAGCGGTACGTGCCAGGCTCCGGGAATTCGGCCTCAACATAACCACCCTGCGCGGCACCGAGGTCAAGGGCTTGGGCACCGCCCACGCCGTCGTCAAGCAAAAGCGCGCCCTCCTTGTACACGCGATGGAACTGCGTGCCGACGATATGGAAGCTCGTGCCCTTGTTGGGGCCGGCGGCAAGTACCCAGAAACGTACCGTCTCACCTGCGCGAATGCGAATTGGGTGGGTGAGATACTGGTCGGGGTAGCCGTTGAACTTGTAGATATCGGGGTCCTCGGCCATGGTCTTGTCGGCGTCGGGGCCGTCCTCGCCCCAGTAGCTTTCCGACTGCACCAGAAGAACCTCGTGGTCAACATCAGTGAGATTCGGTGGGTCGATGATGACGGCACCGTGCATACCGGCAGCGATGTGCATGGACATGGGCATGGTTGCGCAGTGGTACATCCAGATGCCCGCGCGGTCAGCACGGAAGCGGTACTCAAGCTTCTCACCAGGGGCGATGTCGCGCATTGGCTCGTCCGGCGAAACAATGCCGGCGTGAAAGTCGATGGAGTGACTCATGGTGCCGTCATTAATGAGCGTGACGACGAACTCGTCGCCCACCTTGCCGCGCAAAGTTGGCCCCAGCGGTTTGCCGTTGAATACCCAATGCTGCTGCTCGACGCCAGGGGCAGCGTAGCCGGTGAATTCGCTGGCCCGCAGCGTGACGTGGTGAACCGTGGCGTCCTCGGCGGGCTCTAACATCGGGTTGATGGTGGGGGAGTCCGGACCGGGCTGTTCGCCGACATTCCCGAGTGCGCCTGGCGTTGCGTGGTCGGAGTGGCCGCTGTTCCCGGTGCGGTGTGAATGATTCGAGCCACCTGCATTGACCGTGAGCGTCATGCCCATCTGGCGGTGACCAGCAATGGTGCACCAGCCGTCAATGTCACCGGGAACAACCGGCACTTCAATGGTGGCGGAGTTGCCAGGGGCGACACGTCCGGTGTCCTCGCCGGTGGCCAAGCGCAGATCGTGGACCTGGGAATCAGCGTTGACCATGGTGATGACCAGTCGGTCGCCGGGGTTCGCCTCTATAACGTTCGGGGTATAGGTCATATCGTTGGCAGTAACCGTCACCTCGACGGTATCTCCGGTGGACGCAACATCACCGGTGGTTTCAATGCTTCCTGTACCGCCACCGCCACCGCTCAGCGCAACGCCGACGGTTACTACCAGGCCCAATACAGCCAGAGCAGCGGTCGTTTGAGCACCGAGTCGACGTGCAGTTGCATGCAGTTCGACCGGTTTCGGCGGTGCTTCCTTGTTCGCCCGTGCCTTCTGACTCTCTTTTAACGCACCAATCTGAGCCTTCGCGGCACGGCCGACAAGTGGCAGATAAGACACCAAGGCAAGGGAGACCATTGCGGAGACCGCCACTTTGGTCCAGGAAGGCAGCGGCATTAGCCACAGTGCCAGACCAATATTGATGGTTGACCAGCGGAATGCGCCCGCGCGGTCAAGTTCCTTCATACCGGCAGAGACTGGGCCAGCACCTCCGCCGATGGTGGCGGGCAAGAGTTGGCTCATCATGCCGATAAGCAACTGGGCGCCGAAACCGATTACCAGCGGCAGCGTGAGGGATGAGATTACGAAGCCGTCGTCAAGCGCCTTGACTGTGGCGACTGCGAGTGTGCCGATTAGCCAGACGACTGCAGCTGCAGCAGACAACGCCGGGTAGCTGAGGCGGTCGCGCGGGTCTTTAGCGACAGTCATGACGTTGTGTGCCCACGGGATGGCGGCTATGACCCAGCCGATAGTGATAATGCCAAGGCCGACGGAGTCCAACCAGTTGAAGCTGGTCAGTGCACCGATCGCAGTAATTGCGATACCTATGAGCTGTACTGCTAGTGCCAGCTTCGGGCGGGAATGCGGCGACATCCGGGTTCGCCACAGCGCTGGGAACATGGTGATGAGCGTGCCGCAGGCCGCGAGCCCGAGGAAGCCAATGAGGTTGACGGTTTCGTGTGCCAGTAGGAGGTCGTCGTGAAGCGCTTTGCCCTTAGGAGATGCGAGGATGGCGCCGAGTGCAGCGCCGATGGGCAGTAGGCATGCCGACGCGACGTAGTGTGCAACGGAGATGGCGAATGGCCGATCGCGCTTCGCTACCAGGTCGCGTCCGAGGGAAAACGCATGCCATGCGACGGCGACGCCGACGACCGTCGCGCCGGTGGTGGTCACTGGCCACCAGTCACCGAGCTTGCCGACGACCGTCGCGACAATACCTACGTTGAGCAGGTAAATATTTGCCAACTGAATCTTCCGATTGCCAACGGGCACGTCGATTTTCAGTAGCTTTTCGGTGAAGTGGCGGCCCCAGATGAGGATGGAGTTGGTGACGGCGCCGAGGGTAAAGAGATGCACCAACAGCCAACGGCCATCGGCGACGAAAGGGTGAATGAGTGCTGCCACAATGATGGAGGCGAACCACCAGCGCACTGGCATACCGGCCTTGCGATGCCAGGACATGCGGCGCTTCTTGCCAGGCTTAGTAGGCGGTTTGGTTGTGGGGGATTGGGGTTCTGGTGTGGCGTGCGACGACATATATCAATAATACGCATACTGGGTGCGCATTTAATATGGGCGCATGTAAGAGTGCTTTTATTTGGTCGGGTCTTCGCCGTTTTTGTGGGCCTGCCAGAACTGTGTGGTCTTCTGTGTCTGACCCATCCGGTTTTGAATCAGCATCAGGGTAGTAAGGAAGGGCTTCCGGGTGATGAAAGCGCGTGCCCGACGCGTTGATGATGTGCTCACGGGGAAGTGTAACCCTTTTGTCAAAAACGATTGTTTGAGTATTCACGCAAATACTTCCTTGAATAAACATCTCAATAAAGAGGTGATCGTGCATTAATTGCAATCGTCAGGAAGTGGTTACGTTAGAAGCTAGTTTGTACAGCTAGTTAGATGAATGTAAACAGATTGAAGCTTCAGTAAACAGTTGGTGAAACGTTGTTTTACCAGGGAGAATGATGAGTGGTAAAGGTGGCTTTTTGGCTACCCGAACGATGGGGTAGCCCTTTGTAGTAGGGGGCTGTAAATGTAGTTCATATCGCATAGTATGCCAAGCCTGTGGAACGCATTGTGCGTAAGAAAATTTAACCAGCAGTAAAAGGCATAAGAATGTTTATCCGAGACTGGAAGCAGCTCGCCTGGTGCGTATTTGACGTACTCGCCTGGCTGATTGCGCTGTCCGCCGCTAACGGAATCGTCCGCGGTGAATTGGTATCTTTCTCTGAAATATCAGGCACTAATTTTTTGGTTGTCGCTGTCGCCGTGGCCGTCATCGTCCTGCTCGGCCTGCTGCTCGGGGAGTACACCAACCCGCAACGCGTATGGCCCGGCAGTCGAACTGAAGATATTGTTCTGCTGAGCATCAGCATGGGCGGTGCTACCGCAGCCACTGGCTTGGCTCAAATCCTGAAGACCTTCCCGGAAATTGCGTGGTACGTTCCGTTCGCCGGTGGCTGTGTCGCAACTTTGGCAAGTATCTATACCCGAACTCTCGCTCGCTGGATTACCAACAACTTTGGCTCCCGTCAGACGGATGACCGCTTGATCGTTCTCGGTGCAGGCCGTCGAGCCAAGTTCTTTATTAACAGCCTTACGGATTCCGGTATCTCCCGTGAGAACCGCTTCCACTTGGTTGGAATCGTCGATCCCAAAGAAAGCCGCGAGAACCATATTTCTCGTATCCATGGTCTCCGCGTGATTCGTGGAATTGATCAGCTGGGTGAGCTCGCATCGCGCACTTCGGCGCAGTCGGTCATCATTGCTACTGATGAGCCACTGTCCACTGAGTGCATCAACGTCCTCAACCACATTTGTGAGGAATCGTCCCTGCGCCTGCTCATTCTGCCGCCGGTGGAGGAGTATTCGCGCCACCGTGGTGCTGTCGCTACCTCGCAGGTGCGCGAAATTAACATCGCCGACCTCATTGGCCGTCAGCCTCTGCACCTGGATGAATCCAAGGTCGCTTCCATAATCCGCGGTAAGAAGGTGCTGGTCACCGGCGCTGGAGGTTCTATCGGTTCCGAAATCTGCCGACAGGTTCACCGCTTTGAGCCGGCAGAACTGATTATGCTGGATCGCGATGAGGGCGGCTTGCATGCCACGCAGCTGTCGCTGACGGGTTCGGCGCTTCTCGACGGCTCCGATACCGTCCTGGCTGATATCCGTGACGCGGAAATGCTGACGCAAATCTTCACCGAGCGCAAGCCCGATGTTGTCTACCATGCTGCAGCTCTCAAGCACCTGCCGCTGCTGGAGAGCTACCCTGCAGAAGCAGTTCAAACCAATGTCATCGGAACTCAGAACGTCCTGGATGCAGCGGCTGGGGCCAACGTTTCAACCGTTATTAATATTTCCACGGACAAGGCTGCGAACCCGGCCTCGATTCTGGGTGAATCCAAGCGCGCTGCGGAACGTCTGACTGCGCACATGGGGAAAACTCACGAAGGTGTCTGGGCATCTGTCCGCTTCGGTAACGTGTTTGGCTCGCGCGGTTCAGTCATTACGACTTTCCAGCGTCAGATTGAAGAGGGCGGCCCGGTGACGGTGACGCATCCTGACGTTCAGCGCTACTTCATGACCATTCCGGAGGCATCGCAGCTGGTGCTGCAGGCTACCGTTATTGCAGAGTCCGGTGAGACTCTGGTGCTGGAGATGGGTAAGCCGGTCAAGATTGCTGAGCTGGCGGAGAACTTGATCAGGCTCCATGACGCAGACGTAGAGATTGTCTACACGGGCCTTCGCGAAGGTGAGAAAATCTCCGAAGACTTGGTTGATGACCGCGAGGTTCCCAAGATCGGTGATCGTCATCCGCTAATCACTGAGGTACGTGTTGAGCCGGAACGGCTGAATTCGCGGATTCTCCCGTGCACACATAATCACGATGCTGCACGTCGTTGGCTTGCAGAGCACGGTGGGGCGCAAAGCAGTATTGAGGCGCATCCCACCGGTGCACAATCACTTGCAACCGTTAGTGCGAAAGCAAAAAAGTTAGGATGACTCCCCACC
Source organism: Corynebacterium sp. HMSC077G07 (assembly GCF_001809225.1). Lineage (NCBI taxonomy): Bacteria > Bacillati > Actinomycetota > Actinomycetes > Mycobacteriales > Corynebacteriaceae > Corynebacterium > Corynebacterium sp. HMSC077G07. Next base: position 123,933 of record NZ_KV796525.1, read on the forward strand.
GTGACAACTACCAGCTCCTCTAACTCCGGGCAGCTGGCGCAAAGAGTTCGAACAGTTGCGACGATTTCGGCAGCTTCAGCGCTCGCCGCAGTCGTCGCCTTTGTGGTCAGTATTCTTTCCGCGCGAGTGCTGGGGCCCGCTGGTCGAGGCGAGGTCGCTACCGTTTTGCAGTTCGCCTATATTGTGGCGCCATTCGTCGGCTTTGGGGCCGATCGGCTTTTGCTGCGCCGCGATGATTACGACCACGGTCTCATTCCGAGTGGTTACGCCATGACCGTGGTCGCTCTGATTGCCTGCGCCATCGCAGGAGTCGTCTACGGACCGTGGACGGCAATGGCCGGCATTGTCGCCTTGGTTACCGTGTCATTTTCCATGGTTCGTGCGATGGCCATCAGCCGCCATCGAGTGTCCTTCTTCGTCGCAGTATTCGTCGGCTTCCAGGGCTCAGTGCTGCTGATTAGCACTGCGCTGTATTTCGCTGGAGTCGAGGACTGGCGCTGGTGGGCTGCGGCCTACATCTTCCCGGCGCTGCCCCTGGCAATCTGGTCGCTGGCGAAGTCACGCGAGCATACCGATTCCCGTGTCGGCGGAGTGGTAGAGACGGCTCGTACAAATGCCCCGTTCATCGCATCGGGTCTCGGACCGCTGACGACCACACGCTTGGGGCGCGTTTTACTGCCGGCGCTGGCCTCGCCGGCGTCGTTAGGCCTTTTCGTGGTCGTGGCGACGGCGACAGAGCCGCTGTACTGGGTCGCGCAGTCAGTCGCCGATCAGCGCACCAGCGACCAGAGGGGTCGCGAACTCACCCCGTCTCGTGTGCTCCGACACCTTGGCATAGTCACTGCAGCGTACGGCGCGCTTGGTGCGCTCGGTGGTATGGCACTCTACTTCCTCATCGTGCCGGTATTCGGCCATGAGTTTGAGCCTGCTCGGGAGTTGGTGCTGCCACTGACTATCGCGGCCGTGGTGCTCGGCTGCTACCGACACCTGTGCGGTGAAATTCTCGGCAGCGACAATCCCCGTCGAATTGGCCGAGTGGAGCTCATTTCCGCCGTTATCGCTGTCATTTGTTACCCGATTGGCATTCTTCTCGGAGACGCCCTCGGTCTCGCGTGGACCAGCGCAGTTGTCTACTTTGCAGCAGCCGTTGTTGCCGCAGTGGCGTTGATGCAGCCGAGCAGAGGCCCGAAAAATCCATCAACCACCAACGAAGAACTTCCCGTCGACGTAATCGAGGAAAGCTAAACAATGCGAATCACTTATATCCACCAGCACTTTGTTCTCCCCGGTGAGCCGGGTGGTTCCCGACCCTACGAGTTTGCCCGCCGAATGGCCGCTGCAGGCCACGAGGTGACAATGATCTGTGGTCGCGATGAGGCCATGGATAAAACGGTCGATGGCATCCACGTGCGTCGTTTAGCGATTCCGTACCGCAATGAAATGTCGAAGCGCGAGCGCATCGTCAGTTTCTTCAACTTCCTGGTGCGCGCCTCCGCGGTTGCTGCCCGTGTGCCTGCCGACGTGATTTACGCGTCCTCGACTCCGCTGACTGTGGCGGTTCCGGGAATTGTGGCGAAGTTTACCCAGCGTGCGCCGTTGGTGGCGGAGATCCGTGACCTGTGGCCAGAGGTGCCAATCAAGTTGGGCTACCTCAATAATCCGGTGGCGATTTTCCTGGCCAAGCAACTGGAGAAGGCATTTTATGCGGCATCGAGCGAGGTCGTGGCGCTGTCGCCGTCGATGGCCGATGGCGTCAAAGAGGTAGCTCCGAAGAAGTGCGTGACTGTCATTCCGAATGCGTCGGACTTTGAGCGTTTTGATGTCCCGGTCGAGCAGCGTGCAGCTTTCCGTAAGGAGCAGGGCTGGGGCGATGACGTGGTGGCGGTCTACGCTGGTGGTTTTGGCATGTCCTACCAGCTGGAGTGGCTTGTGGATTTGGCGGCGCAGCTGCGTCGTGATGGCGTGGAGAATGTGCGCTTTGTCCTGCTGGGGCAGGGAAGCGACTCGGATGCGTTGTACCAGCGCGCTGAGAACGCTGGCCTCGATGCCGATGCGATGTTCCTCGGCCGTCAGCCGAAGGAAGATGTCGCCAAGTACGTGTCTGCCGCCGATATCGCGCTATCGCCGCTGCGTGATGACCCCTGCCTGGAGGGCAATTCCCTGAACAAGGTCTTCGATGCCATGGCCGCATCGCGTCCGGTGGTGTTCAACCACGGTGGCTGGCTGGAGGAAGCCGCAACCGAGCACGATGCCGGCTGGCGTCTCTCGCGCGATATTCCGACTGCGGCCAAGCGATTCGCTGAGATCATCTCCGACCGCGATGAGATGCGCGCAGCGGGACAGCGAAACCGCGAACTGGGTGAGAAGCGTTTTGCTCGTGACAGCCTGTACAACCAGCTCATCGAGGTACTCAACCGCGTTCGAAAGGTTCAGAAGTAATGACTAACGCCGACACTAACAAGCCCAATGAGCGGATCTTTCTTTCGCTCGCGACAGTCACCGAAGCAGAAGAACAGGCCGTCGTTCGTGCACTCCACTCTGGTTGGGTGGCTCCGTTGGGTCCCGAGGTAGACGCGTTTGAAGCGGAGATTGCCAAGCGCTGCGGTGTTGAGCACGCGCTCGCGCTGTCGTCTGGAACTGCTGGCCTGCACTTGGCGCTGCTCGCGCTGGGGATTGGTGAAGGTGACTACATTCCGGTTTCCACCATGACCTTCGCGGCCACGACCAACGCCATTGCTTACGTTGGTGCTACGCCGGTGTTCGTCGATGCCGCAGAGGACGGAAACATCGACCCTGAGCTGCTGCTCGGCACCGTCGATGAGCTGCTTGCCGAGGGCAAGAGCGTTCCCGCCGTGATGATTGTGGACCTCTTTGGCCGCTGCGCCGATTACCCGGCCTTCGCGCCACGCCTGGAAGAACTCGGCATCGCGCTCATCGAGGACGCCGCCGAGGCGCTCGGTGCCAGCGTCCATGGTCAGCCGGCCGGCAGTTTCGGCCGTGCCGCCGCGCTGTCTTTCAACGGCAACAAAATCATGACCACCTCCGGCGGTGGCATGCTGCTGTCCGATGATGCCGATCTCATCGCCCGCGCGCGCTACCTCTCCACGCAGGCGCGTCAGCCCGTCGCTTGGTACGAGCACACCGAAATCGGCTACAACTACCGCCTGTCCAATCTGCTCGCCGCACTGGGGCGGGCGCAGCACTCGCGTCTGGACGACATGATCGCTCGCCGCCGCCAGATTCGCGATGCGTACATCGATTTGCTCGCCTCGCTTGACGACGATGCCCCTGGTAAAGGTACCCGCTTGCTCTCTGACTCCGACGAGCGTTTCACCGAGAACTGCTGGCTGACCTCAATTGTGCTGCCACAGGAGGCCGTCGATAAGGGCGTCCTGAGCCCAGACAGCGTGATTGCAGCACTGGGTGAGGCCAACATTGAGGCTCGTCACCTGTGGAAGCCCATGCACCTACAGCCGGTGTATGAAGGCGCGCGAGCGACCATCAACGGCACCGCTGAGAATCTTTTCTCCCGCGGCATTACTCTTCCTAGTGGTCCGGCGCTGGACGATGACGACGTCGCGCGGGTGATAGGTGTTTTGAAGGAAGTGCTGGGATGACTCCTACAGAGGTAGCTGGAGAAACTGTAAAACAGCGAAAACCAATACTGCAGTCGCTGTTTATTGTGGTGGCCGCAGGAATGTTTGCTGGTGTCCTCTACGTTGGCGACACGACGATGAAGGACGTCTCTTCGGCGCTTCCTGATCTCTCTCTTGCATTGCCGATTTTGGTGGTTGTTGCAATCCTTACCGCCTTCGGCACCCCAGAAGCGCAGCGCCAGAGTTGGCTGAATGCGATGAAAGGCGCTGGCAATGTAAAGCAGTGGCCGATGGCCGTGTGGGCATTAGTGGCTTTCTATGCCTGGTTGTTCTGGATGATGCTGTCCGGACTGTGGGCCCCCGAAGCTGCCGAAGTTGCTCCTGTCGTTACTGCGTTGATAACGCTTGGGCTCATCGCCACGATGTCAGCAATACTGTTCTATTTGCATCCTCAGGCACTGGTATGGCTGTGGTTAGCAGTAGCCATTTGCTCGCTTATTTTTCTCTACGGTGGCATTACTGGTCCGAAATATGTCGGGCGCATGACGGCGTTCGGCGGTGGACCGAATGTCTTTGCCCGTTTCATGCTGTACGGCATCGCGGCAGCTGTGTTTTTCATGCTGTGGCGTAAGTTCATGTGGGCAGTTCTCTTGTTTGCTGCACCATTTGCTTACGGTCTCGTTGCGTCGGGAAGCCGCGGTGTACTGGTTGCTACCACCGTGGTAGTCCTCTTTACCGCAATAGCTGTGTTTTTTCACTGGGGTTGGAAGTGGGCGACTGTTTTTTACGTCGCAGTCGCCGCAGCGGTCGCGTACGGATACTCGCGGTTCATCGCAGGTACCGAGATTGAAGAATACTTTAAGACGCGCTTTATCCAATTGACCTTCGAAAAAGAACATGATTCCGGACGCGGTTATCTCCATGATGAAGCTTTCCGAATCATGAGTGAACACCGCATCTTTGGTGGAGGCCTGCATAGCTTCGTTGTGCTGTCGACACCGAGGTCTTCACGTCCACTGGAGCATCCGCACAATATCTTCTACACAGTCGGATCTGAAGCGGGTGTCATAGGTATCGGTCTGTTTGTGATTGTGCTGGTTGTGTTGGCAATCGCCTGTCGCCACCTATTCAAGTTTCTTCAAGCTGGTCTGACCGCAGCCGTGGCATTCTCGGTTCTTGTGGCACAGGTTTTTTCCGGCTACTACTACGATTCCCGTTCGCTATGGCTATTTGGCTTTGCAGCAGCATTTGCGATGCTGAGCCTACGGCGCAAGGACGCAGCATCGGCAGAACCAGAGCTGGAGCCGCAACCAGAACCCGCAGCCGAGCCCGAACCAGTCATGGTCACCGATACCGCGGGGCCGGTTGTGCCGGAGCCGGAGCCAGCGGTGGCCGTCGTCAAGCAAAGTGCGCCTGACAACAAGAATGACAACAGGAAGCTGCGCGTTGCGGCAGCGTCGTTTGCCGCGGCCGGTGTAGTGGGTGCGGTTGGTTGGCTGGTCAGGAACCGTTCCAATGAGGAAGTCGATGCGCGTGCCGAAAAGCTTCTGCGCGAAATGTTCAACGAAAAGTAGGAGATGACCAATGGATTCACTGAGCATCCGCGCGCAACGGGTAATTAAGCGCGGCATCGACATCGCGGCATCTGCAGCGGGCTTGATTGTGCTGTCGCCAGTTATGGGCGCTACGGCTCTGGCAGTGCGACTTTCCATGGGAAAGCCAGTCCTGTTCCGTCAGGAACGTCCGGGGCAGGATGGTAAGCCGTTTAATATCCTCAAGTTCCGGACGATGCATCACGTCAATCCGGCAAAGGGGCTTGTCGACGATGCGTCCCGCCTCACCGAGGTGGGAAAATTCCTTCGGTCCACAAGCTTGGATGAGCTCCCGGAGCTCATCAATGTACTGCGTGGAGACATGAGCCTCGTTGGTCCGCGCCCGCTGCGCATGAAGTACCTAGAGCGCTATTCGCCGCGCCAAGCACGCCGCCATGAGGTGCCACCGGGAATTACGGGGCTTGCCCAGGTCTCGGGCCGCAATGGCATCACCTGGGAAGAACGTTTCGAGTACGACGTGCAGTACGTGGATAATTGGTCGCTACTGCTCGATGCAAAGATTCTGCTCGACACTATCTTGGTGGTGCTCAAGCGTGAAGGGATCTCGGAAGAGGGGCAAGTGACCATGACCGAGTTCACCGGTTCGTCGGATGAGAATTCGTCGGATAAGGACGATTCGGCTAACGCAGGTTCTTAATCACGCCTGCGGGAACACCGGCGACAACGGTGTAGTCATCGACGTTTCTGGTAACTGCGGCTCCGGATCCGATGTACGCTCCCTCACCAACGGTGAGGCCGGGGTTGATTACGGAGTTGGCTCCTAGCGTGCAGGCTTCGCCAAGCGTGACAAAGCCCGACACGGCATTGAGCGGGAAGATTGTGCAGTAGTCCCGCAGCACCGCATCGTGGCCAATCGTGACATTCATATTGATTTGGGCGTGCTTGCCTACCTCAATATTGCAGGTCAGGCGCGCTCCGGGGCAGATGACCGTGCCCTCGCCGAGCGAGACCAGCGCGCCAATGCTGGTGTCTGGGTGGACCAGAGTCGCAGGCACGAGCCCTTCGGTATCTGCGCGTTGCGCAATCGAACGTCGAGCAGCGCCGCTGCCGATTGCGACTGTGTAGTAGACCCCCTCGGGTAAGTCCGCGAGGATTTCGGTTTTGCCCAAGAGTTGCACACCCATTTTGTGGAAAAAGGTCATATCTGGGGTGCCATCATCAATAATGCCTAGGATTTCCCACTGCGGTGGTAGGCCGTTGGCTGCTGCGTAGTCGTTGATGTCCTTGATGAAGCTGACCACGTTTCGCCCAAAACCACCAGCGCCGACGATGACAATCTTTTCGGTCGTCGTGTTGTTAATCCACTGCTTTAGCATGAGTGTCATTATCCCACTGATAGCCGTATTCAGCCGGAGTGCGTGACCCCGAATCCACCTACCACCAGTATGTGGGATAGCGGAGGCCGCGCAGTCGATTTGCGAGGATGCCAAGCATCACGATCATGATCGACGAAGCGAAAATGAAGCCTATGAAGCGGAAATCGTTGGCGAGCCCATGACCGTGTGGCATCAGCACAGTGACCATAGCGGTAGCGGTGGCAGGGGAGTGCGCCGCGCGAGCAAGAAGCATGAGCGCGAAGGCGACGCCGGCGGCAACCGCTGCAGCAATGATGGTCGAACCCAACATGTGCAGAATTGCGATGCCAGTCGTGCAGCCGATGAGGTGTCCGACCACGACATTTCGTGGCTGAGCCAGAGGCAAGTTGGGCGCACCGACAATAAGCGCCATGGCAGCGCCAATAGGAGGCAGAAATAGCAGGTCAGAGACAGAAGTTGAGATGAGTGCCAGGGTCATCAGCGGCAGGCTCACGGCTACCGAGGCGGCGATAACATGGCGTAGCGGAGGGCGAGGTGGCGCTTCGCTGGCGATCCGGGGCCACTTCGGAGACCGTGAATTAGACATGAGAACGATGTTAGGGTGTGCTGCCTCATCCGCGTCGCGGTTCGAGGTTTTTATTGAAATAGAAGTTTAAATGGGGTGGCTCCCAGGTCTCCCAAGCCTACAAAGCCGAACCAGACCCGAACCAACCCCCGACCATTTTCACCGGATATGACACACTTAAGGGCATGGAGCCTATCGATGTCGCAATCCGGGATGAGTCCATCCGTCTCGGGCAATTCCTGAAGTTGGCAAACCTGGTGGAAACGGGCGGTCTGGCCAAGGAACTCATTGCCGAGGGCCAGGTCAGCGTGAACGGTGAGGTCGACACTCGCCGTGGCAAGGTGCTGCGTCCAGGGGACGTCGTCTCTGTTGCCGGTATGTCGGCACGCGTGGCCACCGCCGATGAAGTCGATGATGACTACTTTGATGAGGCCACCGCCGACGATGACTTTGATCCTGAAAAGTGGAGGAACTTGTAACTCATGCCCGCATTTCCCGCCGAATTTGGCATGCCCCTGCGCGTAGATCTGCTCTCCGCCGCACCGCGTAAGACCGAGCGCTTCTACCGCGGCGTTCTTGGGTGGGCTTATCGCAATACCGCGCCAATCCATGAGGATGCCCGCGAGGCATCCGCTGGTCGCCGCGTTGCCATGCTGTCCGGAATGCCGGTGTCGGTGCTGCTTGAGGCCGATAAGGACGCTGAGGATGCCTTCGTCAACCAGTGGCGCGTGAATTTCCATGTCGACTCCGCCGCTGGTGCCGTCGAGAAGGCGCGTGAGCTCGGCGCCGAGGTCTTCCAGGAACCGACCCCGCTTGTCGACGGATCCACGATGGCCGTCGTTTCCGACCCCGCCGGTGGCCTCATTGGACTTTTGGAACAGCCGGGTGAGCAGGCCTTCATTGCAGCGGGCGAGCCCGGCACCCCGGTGTGGTTCGAGCTGGTCGCAGGCCCAGAGGAGACCTTTGAGCAGGTCGCGGACTTCTACCACAACTTCTTTGGCTGGGAAATCGCAGTGCGCAACAAGAACGAGCACGGCACTTTCGCAGTTGCGATGGAAGACGGGGCGCCGTTCGCTGGCTTGGTAGCCAGCTCGGTTGCTGCACAGACCGATGCGGCAGATAAGAGCTTCGTTGGCTGGCTGGCCTACCTTGGCGTGGAGAACATCGACACCGCTGTCGCCAAGGCTGAGGAACTGGGCGGTTCCGTGCTCGTTGCCCCGCAGGCCACCGAGTTCGGCCCGCTGGCAACTGTGCAGGATCCGTGTGGTGCGGCAGTTGTACTCTGCGAGGTGCCGCTGCCACCGGAGGAGGACATCCGCGAGTCCGACCCGCTGGAAGGCATTGACCTCAGCCAGTTCCAGTAGGCGCTAGAGCTCTTCTTCGTCGTCCTCAGGGTCCTGTTTTCCGGTGTAGTTAACGTGTAAAGGATTGTCTTCGTTTTTAGCCAATGCAGCGAAGAAGTCATTGGTCCAGGTAAAAAGTTCACTTTTACCAAGGTTGACTTGCTGCTGGAGCAATGGGTGATAAACAACCCGCTGTGACGGTGGGCAGCCGTAGTAAAAGATTCGGTACAGTCCAGCGCGCGATTCACGTATATGGCGATGGCAGTACTTGACCAGTTCATCAGCGCGATCCTCTGCGGTCTTATGACCAAACAGTGTTGCCGCGCGTTTGCGGTAAAAGCCACCATCAACAAGCACTGCTGTAGTGATCTCGCGTAAAGGCACAGCTCGCGCAGCACTATATCTGTTTCTACTCATATTTCGGGTTAAGTAAAGAAAAGTGTGTCCGCA